>CAZQIP010000139.1:0-20838 GCA_964593655.1 uncultured bacterium
CTTTCGACTTTTCCGTCTCCTTCTCCATCTCCCAAATTTCGTCAAACTAACCTGGCGACTGTTTGTTGATGAGCGCGTTCCGATTTATCGGAAGGCGATCCTCATTCTCGCCGAATTGTTGGCATTTGCCTTTGCTGTCGCCTACTTTGTAAATCCGCTTGATTTTGATTTTCTGCCTGTCCTGGGTCGTTTTGACGATATCCTCGTTGGTGCTTTTCTGATTCTGGTCCCTGGGGCTTGGTGCTTTATTAAGTTATGTCCCGAACATATTGTCCGTGAGCATGTGGACCGAATTTCGCGGAGAGAGTAATTTTTTTTTTCAACTTTTTTGCAACTTTTTTTTCCAATAGGTGTGTTTAGAATGTAAACACGAAAAATCTAAAAAATGATCCCAGTCATCTCCAAAATCGGAGTCACCTTTAATAAATTATTACAGTGGAGGTATACCATGAAATCCAGAAACACACTTCGGAACCCTATAAGGGTAATGTTGATTCTGACAGCGTTTCTTGTCGTAGCAGGAATTGTCATCAGTTGGGATACAGATAAGTTTACGCTACAAACTGCAGTCGGACAGACGAACGATACACTCGAAACATCGGAAGATTTCCTGCACTTAGAGCGGACGAACCGGGCGTTTATTAATTTAGTCAAACGGACGCGCCCTGCGGTTGTGAAGATTACAACACAAACAAGACCGACATCACGAAGAAATCAGCTGACACCTGAGCAAGAAGAGGAATTTAGACGCTTTTTTCAAGAACCCGAACGAATCCCTATCCCTAATCAAAGACCTTCCAGAGGGGTTGGTTCCGGCGTAATTGTCAGTGACGACGGTTATATCCTCACCAACAACCATGTTATTGAGGGCACTGATGCCATTAAGGTAACCCTATCAAACGGAAAAGAGTATGATGCCGAGTTAGTCGGGCGTGATGATGCACAGAGTGACGTCGGCGGCAGTGATTTAGCTGTTATTAAAATTGAGGCTAAAGAACTTCCGGTCCTGCCGTTCGGCGATTCAGACGCACTTGAAGTCGGTGAGTGGGTTATCGCGATCGGAACGCCGCTGAACTATTCCCAAAGCGTAACGCGCGGCATTGTGAGCGCGAAGGGCAGGACAGGTTTCAGGGACTATGGACGGTTCATACAAACCGATGCTCCGATTAATCAAGGAAACAGCGGCGGCGCGCTGATTAATATTCGTGGCGAATTAGTCGGTATTAATACCTTAATCGCTACCAATGGCTTTACGATGGGAAATATCGGCATCGGTTTCTCTATTCCAAGCAATTTCGCACAACAGATCTTACCACAACTCATAGAAGACGGGAAGGTGGAACGCGGGTGGCTCGGGATTAGTATGGAACCAGTGAGTGCCAAGTTAGCAGAGGAACTGAATCTTGATATGCCACGCGGTGTGCTTGTTAAAGTTGTCGGTACGAAAAGCCCTGCCCAAAAAGCAGGCATCCAGCCCGGAGATGTTATTCTTACCTTTAACGGGCAGCAAGTCCAAGACACGGTTCACTTGCAGCATATTGTTGGGGCAACAAAGGTTGGTAAATCTGTTGAAGTGACAGTCATCCGCGAGAGCGGTGAAGAAGAACGATTGACTGTTAAATTGGGTAAACGCACACAAGAAACCCTCGCATCACTCACACCCAATGTGGAGCTACCAAGAGTGGCGCAAGCAGATGCAGAAGAAGGAACGCTTGTGGGACTGCAGGTCCAAGAGCTAACCCCTGAGATGGCTGAACGGTACGGCTATACTTCAGGCGAAAAAGGCGTTATTGTCACACAGGTTGAACCCGGCAGTAATGCAGAGAAAGAAGGCATCAAACCCGGATACCTCATCCAAGAATTGGAATGGACACCGGTTGATGATCTTGAGTCCTATTCCCGCATCGCCAAGCAACTGAAAGCGCAGAATAAGAGGCGGGTGCTCCTCTATGTCCGGTTGCCAGATAGTCGCGGCGGCGACTACGTCACTTTGGGCACGCGTCGCACATCAGACCGATAATTAACGCAGCGAACCTCCGCGCTATCGAACGGTTCGCGGATTAACACTTGACAGATAGTTGTTTTTCTGGTAGACTGCCAAAAAACAACTATCTTTCTGTTATTAAGAGGCTCAGATTTGATGAAAGCACAACGGGTTGTTTGGCCGAGTCGTGCCAAAGTGGATGTTGAAACATTTGCGTTACCCCCCATCGGAGACGATGAAGTACTCGTCGCTACAGAATGTACACTCATCAGTCCCGGCACGGAGCGCGCGTTTTTATTAGGACTCCCCAATGCACAAGGACGTTACCCATCCCGCCCGGGGTACAGCAATATCGGCACGGTGATAGAGGTCGGGAAATCAGTTACGAACTGTCAAGTAGGTGAACGCGTCGCTTCCACACAAGGACACACCAGCCACTTTGTAACCTCGCCGAATCGTTTACTCAAAGTAGCATCCTCGGATGTCCCAGCGGAAGAGGCGGTTTTCTTTAATCTCGGTGCGATCGCATTACAAGGGATCCGAAAAGCACGGATTGAATTAGGAGAGGCGACATTAATTTTGGGACAAGGACTCATCGGGCTGCTGGCGATGCAACTCGCAAAACTCAGTGGTGCAGTGCCGCTTATTGCCGCAGATCTCACCGATAGCCGTCTCGAAGTCTCTAAAAGTATCGGGGCAGACTGTGCACTCAACCCGGAAGATGCTAATTTCTCTGAGCAGTTAAGTAACGTCACGAATGGCAATGGACCAGCTGTCGTTATTGAAGCGACGGGGCATCCAGACGCAATCAGCACCGCCTTAGATGTAGCTGGACACGGTGCGCGCTTAGTGTTGTTGGCGAGCACACGCGGCGAAACACCGAAGGTGAACTTCTATCGCGATGTCCACAAAAAAGGACTTATCCTTTACGGGGCGCACAATTCTATCCGACCGCGCCAAGAATCCTCACCGAACTTCTGGACACTTGAAGATGACAGTCTCTTGCTGTTGACGCTCATCGCGGGGAAACGGTTCAACGTTGTCCCGCTGATAAGTCATCGCGTTCTTGGAGAAGACGCACCGAAGGCATATCAACTTCTCATGGAATGGAATCCTGGCTTACTCGGTGTTGTCCTTCAATGGAACAATAGCCACACACCTTAACCGCAAGGAATAATTAAAAATGGCAGTCAGTAAGAGGTTTCTGACTAAATCAGCCCCCTCTTCACAGCATCAAAAACGCAGCTCGTAATGAAGCAGATCGCTTATGGGCGAGTACGCCGCAAAATGGAGAGCGGATTCAAGAAAGGCATGTCAAAGTTCAAACCTACGTTATTTAACCGCAAGGAATAATTAAAGAATGGCACGCGAATATCCTATTGAAAACGTACGCAACATCGGTATTGCAGCGCACATTGATGCTGGAAAAACAACGACAACCGAACGCATCCTCTTCTACACCGGCAAAAAACATAAAATCGGTGCCGTAGATGATGGCACCGCTGAGATGGATTGGATGGTCCAGGAACGAGAACGCGGCGTGACAATCACCGCCGCCGCGACAACCTGTTTCTGGCGCAATCACGCAATTCACCTCATTGATACACCCGGACACGTCGATTTCACGGTGGAAGTAGAGCGTTCTTTGCGGGTTTTGGATGGAGCGATCGCACTTTTCTGTGCTGTCGGGGGCGTGGAGCCTCAGTCAGAAACCGTCTGGCATCAGGCGGAACGCTACGGTGTACCACGTATCGTTTTTGTCAATAAGATGGACAGGGTGGGCGCGAATTATGCACGCGTCCTGGAGATGATGAAAGCGCAATTGGGGGCGAATCCACTGCCGCTCCAATTGCCGATCGGCGAAGGGACAGACTTTGCTGGGGTCATTGATTTGGTCACACAAAAGGCGATGCGGTGGGATACAGCCGACCAAGGGCAAACCTATTCTGAGATGGAGATTCCATCTGAATTTCAGGATGCAGTTGAGCAAGCACGCGAGACGCTTTTTGAGAGTGTCGCTGTTGAAGATGAGAGGTTGCTTGAGAAATACTTGAGCGGCGAAGAAATTACGCACGACGAATTAGTGACGACTGTTCGCACAGCGACTTTAAGCGGCGCATTAGTACCAGTGCTGTGTGGGAGTTCTTTGAAGAATCAGGGCGTTCAGCCCCTGCTTGATGCAGTCGTCGATTTTTTGCCCTCTCCTGTTGATGTGCCGTCTATTGAAGGGACTGTACCGCACCCTACCTCTATCAGTACGCGTGCCAAACGCAAAGGAGACGCAACGCCCGAGCAAGGCGAGGAACGTAAAATAACGCGTCCGGCAGACGATACCGCACCGTTTTCAGCCTTAGCATTTAAGGTCGCCAGTCATCCAACTGTTGATAAACTTGTTTACTGTCGCGTCTATTCTGGTACGCTGCGGCGCGGGGAGGCAGTCTATAATGTCCGTTCCGAGAAACGAGAGCGAGTGAATCGCATTTTACAGATGCACGCCAATAAAGAGGCGGTGTCTGATGCAGCTTACGCCGGTGATATTGTCGCGCTCGTTGGACTTAAGGAGACTAAGACTGGCGATACTGTGACCGATGCCAAAGAACCAATTCTCTTAGAATCCATCACCTTCCCGGATCCAGTTATCTCTATTGCGATAGAGCCTGAGCGGGCAAGTGATGCAGACGCATTAGAGGAAACGCTCGAAAAACTCATGGACGAAGATCCGACATTTACCGTAGGGATTGACAAAGAAACCGGGCAGCGAATTATCTCAGGGATGGGCGAACTGCATTTGGAGATTTTGACGGATAGGATGGTCCGTGAATTTGGGGTTAACGCTCGCGTGAGCAAACTCCAAGTGGCATATCGCGAAACTATAAGTACCCTCGCGGAGGCGCGCGGAACACACATTCATAAAACCGACGAAGAAGGCATTTACGGTGATGTGCTGCTCACCGTTGAACCCTTAGAACGCGACGAAGGATTTCAGTTTGAGGATAATACCGATGAAACGCAGATCCCGCGGCAATATATCCCGTTCATTGAGAAAGCACTCGAAGGGGCGATGGGAACAGGGCCCCGCATCGGATACCCGATGCAAGACGTGAAGGTAACACTCACCGGTGGTTCCTATCACCCGACGGATTCCTCGGACGTGGCATTTGAGGCGGCGGCAGCTCTCGCCTTTGAAAACGCAGTTAGAAAGGCGAACCCATTGCTCTTAGAGCCAATTATGCGCATACATATCACTGTTTCCGATGAACATGTCGGCAAGGTAATCGGCGACCTGAATTCACGCCGCGCCCAAATTAACGAGAGCACAACGCAAGACACATCCAATACAGGTCGCGCATCGCAATTGACACAAAATGTTGTTGATGCCTTCGTCCCGTTGTCAGAGACATTTCAATACACAACCCGACTCCGTTCGATGACACAAGGGCGTGGCGCGTTCACATTGGAATTTTCACATTACGAAGTGGTCCCTGAATCCCTTGCGCCGGGTGCAAATCCTATTAGCTCGGTTTAAACACAACTTAACGCCCGTATGCTTTCATCACCTTCTGTAACGCTGCCAAAGGAATCGCATACATCGTCCTGCCGTTGCGGCCAGTGGTTGTCGTTGCCATTGTCATTGAATTGACAATAGCCTCCTCTGTTGCTTCAATAACTGCTTGGAAGAGCGCACTTAAGCGTCTATTGACGAGCATCTCGATGTGAAAGGTGCCAGTTTCAGACCTGCTTGAAAAAATATTCGCAGTCGAAAACGCAATGACAAATTCGCCACTGCCGTCCGTACTCGGAGTCCCTGTGCGGGCGAGTCCGTGTGTTGCGCGAATCGCTAACTGTTTCAATTGACGGTGTGTTAACGGCGCATCGGTCGCAATAACAATAATAAACGAACCATCTCGCGTCGGTTTAGGAGGGGACCCAGTAATTTCTCTGCCGACTGGCACACCGTCAATGCGCAATTGATGGCGGCGGCCGCCGTTGGAGTTAACGAGTACACCTATTGTCCAGCCGCCCTGTGCTTCAGGCAGAACGCGAGAAGATGTACCGATACCCGCTTTGAACCCGTAGCAGCGCATACCGGTACCACCGCCGACGCAGCCTTCGATGACGGGGCCATTGGTGGCATTTTCAATGGCTTCAATCGCGTGTTGTGCTGTAACGTGGAGACCACTGATGTCATTCAAACCACCATCGTAACACTCTGCTACAATCGGCAGCACAATGTTATTGTCCGGATACCTTTTCACAATGTAACGAACAACACCATCATGGACTGCGCCGACACTGAGCGTATTTGTCAGTAAAATGGGAGATTCAATCCACCCGGCTTGGTTAATACGGGCAATGCCGGTTGCTTCACCGTTGCCGTGGATAGTATAGGCCGCGCCGAACAGACGGGCTGTCCAAATATCATCACTCGGAATGACGGCGGTGACACCGGTGCGAATTGAATCCCCTTCATTCAAGGTGACATGTCCGACCTTCACGCCAGCGACATCGGTGATCGCGTTCTGAGTGCCTGTCGGAAGGCTACCGATTTGGATGCCAATGTCGCGTGCCCGGGCGCGGGTATCCGCTGCTACAGGTTCAGCCGTTATGTTGGATATAGAGGCTGTCCAAAGAACACTGATAATAATGACAGCGTACAATATTTTCGTCCGATACGAGGACTCAGGACCTCGCCTTTGTTTAAGAAATTTCTGCATCTTCTAATTGATTCCTATAAATTTCGCGGATTTTGTTAAAGATAGTGATATATGTTGGTAACCGGTAGTCGGGGTAGCTCCACTCCCACGGTTGAAACGTTTTACGATAAAAGCGGAGTGTAATTTCGGCATAAATGCCATCACAAAGATAAATACGGTGCGCGTGATCCTTCGTTGATGCAAGCACTAACTTTGCTAAACAGAGGTAACCCGCATCCAAATTAACACGCCGTGCCTCTCCGTCTGGCTTTTGCCTTATGAAATTTTGCTCCACTGTATTTGTAAACAGTTTCATCTCTGCCAACGTACCTGCGTCAATGAGCCTTTTAAAACTGATAAATTGCCTGTGGATGTCCGGTCCCATCTCGGCTTCATAATAATTTGTGCTTGTAAAAGGCAGCAGTTCACTTGTGAAGTCAATGGGTCCGAGACGTTGTGTGAGTTTAGCGTAGACGGTTGACAGAAGACCCGGTTCAGCGGTTAGCACACCGATAACGGCTTTAACAGGTTGGGGTCTTGTAACAATTCCCATATCGCTCTCCAGAGTCAAGCCATAAAACGAGGTTCTTGTGTTTCGCCACCGTAAATTTTATGTATTGAGTATAACAGACAACACTTCAAGTGTCAATGTTCATTTGTCACCTCAAAAATTGAGGCTTAAGAGGGCAATTTCATTAAAAATACGAAAAAAACGCGTTTTTTTTCATTTTTTCTTGACATGTTGCGAATTATAATGTATAATATTCTGTTATGCTATGCTCATGTCACCATATTAAGACGGAGACGGAAAAAGCAGCTGCAGACGGAGGCTTTTTCAAGAGCCGATTCGTAAGCTGCGCAACCACCGCCAAATAGGGGGACTCCTTTCAGTGAACAAAAAGCCCAGAGAATCTTTTGCCAAAACAAAGATTCGGACAGATCTCCCGAATCTTATAGAAACCCAAAAGGTTTCGTACGATGCCTTTTTACAGCGTGATGTCTCACCCAATAAACGTATAGATACAGGCCTCCAAGCCGTATTTAACGAAGTATTTCCGATCCGAGATTTCTCGGAGGTCAATAGCCTTGAATTTGTCAGTTACACCCTCGGTACACCCAAATATACATTACAAGAATGCGTTGCGCGCGGTGTGACGTATCAGGTATCTCTCACAGCGCGTATCATGCTCATCCTACGCGAAACGGATCCGGATGCAGATGAACCGCACGTCGTAGATATCCGAGAATCTGATGTCTATCTCGGCGAAGTACCATTAATGACTGAAAACGGCAGCTTCATTGTCAACGGCAGTGAACGTGTCATCGTGAGTCAGCTCCATCGGTCGCCGGGGGTCATTTTTCTTGAGAAATCGTTGCCAACCGGAAGACGAACACCGACTGCCCAAATTATCCCCTATCGAGGGGCATGGGTCGAATTTGAAATAGACACGAAAGATCAGATTTATGTCCGCATTGACAAACGCAGAAAGCTACCCGCTACAGTGCTACTTCGAGCACTCGGTTGGGCGTCAGACGCAGATATCCTGAAACTTTACGCCAAAACGGAACGGCTTGTACTTGACGGATGGCAAGTTACGCACGTCGAGGGACCCGCAATACAGGTTAAAACAGGGGATTTGTTAAACGCTGCAGAATTCCGGCAAGCGCGCAAAGACTACCCCGACCTTGAGACTGAGAAGTGTCATCGCGTCCTTCTTGTACCAGATGCCGATGAAGGCTGCCCGTTAAAGGCAGGACAACTGCTCTCGGAGACGGAACGGACCCGCTTCCGCAGAAAATGGAAAGGCTTTAAAACCGAACCGCTCCACGGCGTTGTTGATACCCACGACAGCGGATGTGAATTCACAATCGGACAGGTCCTAACGAATTCGGAATACGAAGCCGCGCGCACCCGCTACGGAAAAGACGCTTTCACGGCTGAACAGATTCTGTCCGAAGATGCGCAAGATAGGGTCTGTGCTGAAGACGTTATCCATCAAGAGACCGGCGAAGTCCTCCTCACGGCGAATACACTCCTCACCGAAACCGAATTGGAGCGTCTCAAAGAAGCGGGTGTTGAGGCACTCACCGTCTTGGATGCCGAGGATTGCCAACACATCCGGTTTTTACGGAATACACTCGAGCGTGATCGACAGGTAGACTATGAGGCCCAATACTCTTTACAGGACGCAGCACTGCTTACAATTTTCCGCACTTTGAGACCCGGAGATACCACCAATATAGAGAACGCGCGGAAACACCTCACATGGTTGCTTTTTGATTCACACCGATATGATTTAGGCGTCGTTGGAAGATACAAACTGAATCGAAAATTCCAGGAGATACCTGTTTACGGAGAACCACCTGAAGAAACCTTGCGCACACTCCGGCCCGAAGATATTGCCGCTACGGTAGATCGGCTGCTTAAAGTGCATAACGGGTTAGCACCGAAAGACGATCTTGACCATCTCGGCAACCGACGGGTACGGGTTATCGGTGAACTTCTGGAAAATCAGTTCCGCATGGGTTTATTCCAAATTCGCAGGACGACCCGCGAGCGGTTAAGTACGAACAACGATGTCGCGAAAGTCGTGCCGTCTTCTCTTGTAAACCCGAAGCCACTCATGATGGCGCTCCGTGAATTCTTCGGTTCAAACCAGCTGTCGCAATTTATGCAACAGATTAATCCACTGGACGAGCTGACACACAAACGCCGGATCTCAGCAATCGGTCCGGGTGGACTGCATCGGGACAGGGCAACTGCCGCGGTTCGGGATGTACACCGGACACACTATGGACGTGTTTGTCCTTTGGAAACGCCTGAAGGTCCGTCTATCGGGCTCATCGTGTCTCTTGCTTGCTATGGACGGATAAACCCTTACGGGTTTATTGAAACGCCGTATCGTAAAGTGGAGAACGGGTCTGTTTTAGAACAGGTCGAATATCTCACGGCAGATAGCGAAGATACCGCCTATATTGCTGCGAAGACAGCATCGCGCGATACCTCAGAAACTACAAATGGCGGCGCAGGTGCTTCCGGACAGCTGCTACCTGTCCGCAGTGGTGAGGACGTGCTGTCACTCCCGATGGAAAAAGTGGACTATATCGGCGTTTCACCCCAGCAAATCGTTGGCATCTCTGCCGCACTCGTCCCGTTCCTGGAACATGAGGACGCAAACCGGGCATTGATGGGCGCCAACCACCAGCGCCAAGCCGTACCGCTTGTACGTCCAGAAGCACCGCTTGTCGGCACAGGTATGGAAGAACCGGCGGCACTATATTCTGGCGCACTTATCACGGCTAAGCGGGCAGGGACAGTCACAAGTGTCTCCGCCGACGAAATTCTCATATACACAGGCGAAGCTCTTCACCATGATGAAGGGGAAAACACATTCAGCGAGATGGGGTACGATGTCTATAAACTCCAGACCTTCAAGCGGAGTAACAGTGGCACCTGTATCCATCAACGTCCCATCGTCGCAGTCGGTGATAAAGTTAAAGCTGAACAGGTCATCGTTGATGGCACCTCTACAGAGAGTGGCGAACTCGCACTCGGTCGTAATATTCTGTGTGCTTATATGCCCTGGGGCGGCCACAACTACGAGGACTCTATCCTCATCAGTGAGACACTCATCACGGAGGATACCTTCACCTCTATCCATATTGAAGAATTTGAGGTAGAGGCGCGCGAAACAAAGGTGGGACCCGAGGAAATCACCCGGGACATTCCGAATGTTAGTGAACAGCGACTCAGTCAACTTGATGAGGAAGGCATCATCCGGGTCGGTAGCGTTGTTAAAGCCGGTAGCATCCTTGTCGGCAAGATTACACCGAAAGGTGAAAGCGAATATGGGCCAGAAGAAAAACTCCTACGCGCCATCTTTGGTGAAAAGGTTAAAGAGGTCCGCGATGCCTCTACTTATGTTCGACCTGGCGTTGAAGGTGTCGTCATTGATGTAAAGGTGTTTTCACGTAAACCCGATGGCGCACAACGCCGTGGGAACTGGGTGCAAGATGACTCCGGCTTGTCGATGGCTGATGGGTTACGCTATGAATCGAAACGTAAGCAGATCGAAGAGAATTGGCGCCAGCAGACAGCTTCAATCCGGCGACGAAAAGTTGAGGAAATTCGCAATGCCCTCATCGGATCTGAACTTGTGGATCCACTTTATGCAGCCAATGTCACCGAGCCTTTCGCTAATGCCGGTGATATCTTGACCGCTGAAGTTTTAGATACTTATATGTCCGGGTTCACAGCGGACGAATATTGGACGGTAACGGAGGATGCCGCCGCTGAGGCCTTCACTGCTGAGCCACGCTATAGGGTAACAAGTGTGCCTCAGCCTGTTCCTACTATCGCCACACGGACACCAGAAAATGCAACCGCTGCTATCAGCGACGAAGATGAGGACTTTGAAGCAGTCGGCATATCCTCCGTTGCATCTTCTGAAATCGTCAGCGCGGTCGAGGCATATCTCAGTGAAGTTTGCCAAAATAGCCTTCAGGCACCAGTCATCAGTCATCAGCAAGAGGGTGTGGGAGCATCGGATCCCTCTTTAACTGACAACCGAGAACTGACAACTGAAAATCAATATGCTGATGTTTCGCTGCTGGGTTACAATGGCAGCGTCGTGGCTATTGCTATGCATAAAAACACGGACACCGACGCTGAAGATGCCGAAGGCGAACCGGATACCGACCAGCTTAAGGAGACGCTTACTGCAACCAACGCTCGGTTCGGGATATTGTTAACAGAAGAAAACTTGGACCCTGATAACTATGATTTCTACGAACTTGTGGACAACACAACGTTGGAAGCCCGGGAACGCTCGGAATTTGAACAATCTGTTGTCATTCAACTGGCGGAAGCCGGATGTCCGGTTGTAGAAGGCCAAGAACTCACTGAAGCAGAATGGACGGACTACAGTGAAACCTATCCAGATTTGCAAACGGAACGATTTTGGCAAATTAAGGAAGTCTTTGACACGGAGTGTCGATTGAGCGAAGGGCAGGAGTTTTCGGAGGCTGACTACCAAGAAGCGTGTAGCGATTATCCAGCACATCTTGTAGAAGCCGGTCGGCAACTGACTGCGGAAGAGCGGGAGACACTCAGTAAGACTGCCAGAGACCTAAAAACCGAAAGCACTTGGCACATTACGGCTGTTTTCGACCCGAAGTGCACACTATCCGTTGGAGAATATGCTTCTGATGCCGACTATCAGAAAGCGCGTAAGGCATGTAGCTTGTCGTTCTCCGACATCAACGTGACCAATGCTGAGGCGAAAGAGCATATTCAGCGCGTTGAGGAGATGGCTCAGGGCAGGATCACCGCTTACACAGACGAGAAAGAGCAGGCACTCCAGCAATTGGAAATGGGTGATGAACTCAAGCCGGGTGTTATCAAGCGGGTTAAAGTCTATGTTGCCAGCAAGCGTCCTATTTCTATCGGCGATAAGATGGCGGGCCGCTACGGGAACAAAGGTGTTGTTGCCAAAATTTTGCCAGCCGAGGATATGCCCTATCTGCCAGATGGTACACCGGTCGAGTTAGTGTTGAATCCTTTGGGCGTGCCCTCGCGAATGAACGTCGGTCAAATTTTGGAAATTCACCTCGGATGGGCGTGTCATGAACTCGGTATCCGCGTGGCATCTCCGGTATTTGATGGCGCGACTGAGCAAGAAGTTTTTGATAAACTCGGCGAAACCGATCTCCCGGAGCGCAGTAAACGCACCGGTAAAAGCATCCTTTTTGACGGTCGGACGGGTGAACCCTTCGCACAAGAAGTGACCGTAGGATACGTCTATTTTCTCAAATTGAACCACCTCGTCGCTGATAAGATGCACGCGCGTTCCACAGGACCTTACTCGCTCGTTACACAACAACCCCTCGGCGGTAAGGCACAACACGGTGGTCAACGGCTCGGTGAGATGGAAGTTTGGGCATTGGAAGCTTACGGGGCTGCCCATACACTTCAAGAAATGCTCACGCTCAAATCGGATGATGTTCTCGGCAGAAGAGAGATTTATGAATCGGTTGTGAAAGGGCTAAACCCTGATCCGCCTGGAACCCCCGAATCTTTCAAGGTATTAGTCCGTGAACTCCAAACCCTCGGACTTCATGTGTCCCTTGACCAAGATGAGGAATAGCAATTAGCTGTCAGCTGTCAGCAAAGAGGCTTTTCTACTAATCAGAAACCTCTTGTTACTGACGGCTGATAGCCGACAGCCATAAAAAAGGAGAACTGATGAACACGGCATTTGACAGCATCTCCATAAAGATAGCCTCGCCTGATCAGATAAAGGACTCGGCGAAACAAACCAGTTGCAGACGCCGAAACGCTTCTGAATCTACAGACGGGCCCTTTATCTGCCCAGAAAAAGGTACCTGCAGCTGCGGCGAGGTCAAGAAAGCGGAGACTATTAACTATCGTTCCTTCCGTCCAGAACCTGAAGGACTTTTCTGTGAGGCTATCTTCGGACCACAAAAGGATTGGGAGTGTAACTGTGGTAAGTATAAACGGATTAAGCACAAAGGGATGATATGTGATCGCTGTGGCGTGGAGATTACACAGCAGCGCGTCCGTAGAGACCGACTCGGATATATCCAACTCGCTGCACCTGTATCCCATATTTGGTATTTCAAGGGACTCCCATCACGGATCGGCGTTTTCTGTGGTCTCTCTTCACGGGATGTTGAACGTGTACTCTATTTTGAGGGGTTTATCGTCGTTGAAGTCACTGACCCAGATTGCCCACTTGAAGTTGGGCAGGTATTAACTGAAGTTGAATATGTAGAGCATAGTAATAAGCATTGGGGCGGCTTTCGTGCCGGCACCGGGGCAGAAGTCATCCGGGAAATCCTGAGCGACATTAACCTTGAAGAGAAGGTAAAGGCGTTAACCGAAGAGTTGGAGGAAACAACAAGCCATCAGAAAAAACTTAAGGTTGCTAAGCAGCTGAAGCAGATGGCTGATTTCGCGGAAGCCGAACAGCGACCTGAATGGATGATCCTCGATGTTATTCCAGTGATTCCACCCGATTTACGACCCCTTGTCCCCCTTGAAGGTGGACGCTTCGCTACCAGCGATCTCAACGACTTATATCGCCGGGTTATCAATCGGAACAACCGACTCCGGAAACTCATACAACTCCGTTCCCCAGAGGTGATCCTTCGCAACGAAAAACGGATGTTACAAGAGGCAGTTGATGCATTCTTTGACAACGGACGGCACGGCAGACGCGTCACCGGGCCCGGAAACCGGCCGCTCAAATCCCTTGCCGAGGTACTCAAAGGCAAAATTGGACGGTTCCGTCAGAACCTGCTCGGGAAACGTGTTGACTACTCCGGACGGAGTGTTATCGTCGTTGGACCTGAACTCGGGCTACACCAGTGCGGTATACCGAAACGGATGGCAGTCGAATTGTTCAAACCCTTTATCATTGAGCGACTCCAGGCATACGGCTATACACAGACGATTAAGCGGGCAAAGCATATCGCTGAACACGTTGACTCCGATTCGCCTGTCTGGGAAGTTGTTGAGGAAGTTATTGCCGATCATCCCGTCCTGCTCAATCGACCACCGACATTGCACCGACTCGGGATTCAAGCGTTTTTGCCGGTCTTGGTCGAAGGCAAATCCATCAGAATTCCGCCCCTCGTTTGTAAGGCGTTCAACGCCGATTTTGATGGCGACCAGATGGCGGTTCACGTACCCCTGACCGTCGAGGCACAGGCTGAAGCAAAACTTCTTATGCTCAGCAGCCACAACATTTTGAAGCCTTCACATGGCAGTCCGATCGCCGTTCCTGAACTCGACATGGTCCTTGGACCCAGTTTCCTTACTAAAACGTTACCAGGACACGCTGAGGATGCCGCACTTTTGCACGAGGCGTACACGGTAGGTGACGCTGCTGCTTTTGAGGCATTTCGTGACAAACCGTGGTATCACCGGCGCTTCGCGCATCCGGAGGAGGTTATCACTGCCCATGCTGCCGGTCAGCTTAAGCTGCACGACAGTGTTCAGCTTTTTTGTGAATCTGATGAAGGTCTGAAAATTACGGAACCTATTCTTACAACGGTCGGGAGGGTTATCTTTAACGAGGTACTGCCACTTAAATTAGCATGGGAAGATGAACATTCCCAACAGCATATTCATTTTTTCAATGCCGAGGCAGGAGGTACGGAATTATCTGTCCTCATTCATCGATGCTTTAACGAATTAGGCACACGCGTCACAACCGAAGTACTTGAGAAAGTCCAAAAACTCGCTTTTGAGTACGCAACGTTGAGCGGCATTTCGCCCGGTATCAAGGATTATATTACACCTAACAGCCGGAACGAATTGGTCAACCAAGCAAAGGTAGAAATTGAGAAACTCCTTGAAGGGGACCCCACCACTGAGAGTGAAGAATCCGAAAACGAGCAGATTCGCATCTGGCTGAACGCAAAAGACCAGATAGAAGATGAGATGTTTGAAACCTTACCACTCGAACCCTCAGGCCTTGTTGAGCGTGGAGACCCGCGTAAGGTCCACCCGAAAGTCGATCACGATGGATCGGAGGTAGATGACAAAATGGTGGAGGGGTTCAGCCCAGTACATATTATGGCAGATAGTGGGGCGCGGGCACGGAAAGATCCATTTATGCAAATCAGTGCTTTTATTGGACTCAAGGCAAAGCAGGATGGTGATATCCTTATTCCACCGATCGGAACCGCTACTTCTCGGGAAGGCGACTCAGAGCTACCCAACTATTTTTGTTCGTATCGCGAAGGGTTGGATGTACTCGACTATTTCAACTCTACCTATGGGTCGCGTAAAGGACTCGTCGACACAGCTCTGAAAACTGCGCATTCCGGATACCTCACGCGCAGACTTGTAGATGTTGCCCAGGATGTTCGCGTGACTTCTGAAGATTGCCATACCCTGAATAGCATCCAGAAATTTGCAACAGAAGGCGGCGACCTCGCCTTTAAAATCAGTGGCCGCACCGCTGCCGAGGATATTCTCCATCCAGAGACCGGTGATGTACTTGTTCCCGCTAACACTGTCATCTCTACACAGAGCGCAGAACAGATTGACACGCTCGGAATAAAAATAGTGAATGTCCGTTCCGTACTCACCTGCCAGAATACCGAAGGCGTTTGTGCCAAATGCTACGGGAACGATCTGACCACCAATAACCTCGTCAATGTTGGCGAAGCTGTCGGAATTATCGCCGCACAATCCATCGGTGAACCCGGAACCCAGCTGACGATGCGTACCTTCCACACAGGCGGGGCTGTTGAGGATGTCTCCGAAGCCCGGCAGCATAGGATCCTATCCAAAGCCAGTGGCACCGTGCGTTTCCGAGATTTCCAACCCGGACGAACCGTCAAACAGGAACGAGACCTCTGGGTCGCTACCGAAAACCGAGCAAATCTTGATGGACCCGCTTACAAAGTCCAACAAGTTAATCACCCCGGGTGCCAACTGCGTGAAGGCGAATTACTCAGCGAGAAGCAGTATAGCGAAAACACTGAGCGGTATAAAGGCTTTGATACCAAGACTTGGCTCTACGAAGTTACGGCTGTTTTGGATAGCGGCTGCCGTTTGAAGGTCGGTGACCAGTTGTCACAGGCAGAGTACGCCAAAGCACTCGCAGAATACGGTTTCCAACGGTTCGTCACGCCGCACTACCGCGTAACACAGGTACAACACCCCGATGTCTCCGCAGCCGCCGGCGACCTACTCACTGAAGAAAAGGTAAAGCAGCTGAAAGATGAGATTCGACAGGGGTTTGATATAGAGTTGTATTACTTAGACCCTGAAACAGGCGAACTTGTTAAGGAAGAAGACCTGAAGGTAACGAGTAATCTGCCTCTTGAACAGACGAATGGAACCGCAGATAGTGAAGAAGACGATACCGGTTTCAAGCGTGTTTACCGTGTAACCGATATAGATGAAAATGTCCAAAAGAACTTCCCATTTAAGGTGGGACAAGAAGTGCCGACGGAAGAAATTACGCCATGGTTGACCCCCTTTGAGATGGATTCAAAACCAATTTACGTTGTGAATAAAGATATCCCAGAGGGCTCTTCCCTTATTGAACAGACCCTTTTGCCGAGTGATCGCGCACGTTCAGACGCGTCACCACTTAAGGCGGGGGACGAACTCAGTACAACTGACTATGAGCGGGCCTGCACTTCGTATCGAGAGAATGGATGGGCATTTAAGGTCGAAAAACAGGAGATTGAACGCCATCGCGTAACGCAGGTGTACCATCCAGAATGTCCGCTTAAACCTGACGAAGAGTTAACAGCGGAGGCATTAAGTCGGGCACATAGACGATTTACCGGTTTTGATGCACAAAAATTACGCCACCGCGTCACACAGGTACATCATCCGGACTGTCTACTTAAACTCGGAGATTTGCTCGGTGAGAGTGAGGCAAAGCAGCACCATGAGAAGTATCTCGGTTTCACCACTTCTACAAGTGAGACTATCATAGGCGGTTTTGAGGCAGAACGCGTATATCGGATAACGGCTGTCAATCATCCTGACTGTGAATTAAAAGAGGGCGATATTTTAACGCAGCAGGAGTCAACGACAAAACGCCGACAATACAAGGGACTGGAAGTCATCCGTCATTATGAAGTGACAAGTGTTGAAGATGGAACCGCAGCTGTGAATGTTGGCGACCGGCTCACCGAAATCGAGTATAAGTCACTCCGTAAGGCTGACCCTGAACTTGCAGGAAAAGTCACGAGTCTCTACGAGGTCGTTAGTGTACATCACCCTGAACTGGACGTGGAGGCCGGGGCTGAACTGACTGAAGCCGATTACCGAACTTACAATCGAAAGTTCAAGGGGTTTGACACTGAACTCATCTACAAAATCGTTGCAGACAAACGGGACACGGAGACACCGCTTGCACCGGGCACCGAACTTCTGGCGAAGGAATACCGCATCTTGGAAAAGGCGAATAAGAAGGTTACCCATACGGTAACTGCCGTCTATCATCCGCATTGTCCGCATGCTGTTGGCGATGAACTGTCAGCAGAGCAGTACGCGGAAGCAAAGGCGAAGTACCGCGGATTTGAAATAGATGAATTATCCCTTCAGATGCGAATTGAGGTCGAAACAACTGATGGCACTCGAGTACCACATGTTATCCCCGCAGACTATTCCTTCTCTCTATCAGAAGGTGATAGCATCCGTAAAGGTGAAACGCTCGCCGAACTCCATGAGAGAACAGCCAACCTTGACATCGTTGCTGGTATTCCGCGGGTTACAGACCTATTTGAGGCACGCCGCCTAAAACGCGGGGATGCCGCACAAATCGCCGAAATTGAGGGATTTGTCCGATCCGCCGGAACAAAGGGAGGCGTCCCGACATATCGCATTGAACATGAAGACTATAAGAGCGGCCTCTACCAAATCCCTGACGAGAAACGACTTATCGCTGAAGGCGATTGGGTAGATGCAGGTGAACCGCTCACCAGTGGTTTCCTCAATCCGCACGATATTTTGAGTATCGGGCGCACCACTATTGAGGGCGTACCTGTTGAAGGCGAAGAAGCCGTTTGGGCATATCTCGTTGATGAAGTGCAGAAAGTCTACGGCAAGGGCACTATCAAAGATAAGCACGTTGAGGTCATCGTACGGCAGATGCTAACCAAAATTCGCATCACCGATCCCGGTGATACCGACTTCTATCTCAATGAAGAGGTCCAACGCAAACGCTTTGAGCGTATCAATAGCGAAGTTATCGAGAAAGGCGAAACGCCTGCTACCGGTGAACCGATCCTCCAGAGCATTAGTAAAGCCTCCTTAAGCACCGATAGCTTCATCTCTGCCGCCTCCTTCCAACAGACGACGAAGGTGCTAACAGATGCCGCTGTCAGTGGACAAACCGATCAACTTTTCGGCCTGAAGGAGAATGTCATCCTCGGTCGTCTTATCCCAGCGGGCAGTGGGTTCTCCAGTTTCCAGAACTTAGAGATATCCGCCGTTGAGTCAGAAGCAGCTGCAGAAGCAAGCGATGATGATTAATTAGGTATCAGTTGTCAGTACGGAAATCTGCTACGCAGATTTCCTTTCAGTTGTCGGTTAAAGGGTCGTTTGGCTAAATCAAAACCTCTTTAACTGACGACTGATAACTGATAACCGATAACCACTTACCCTAAATTCGGTCGTGTCATATCCCCCGGTACAACCAATTCGTCAAAAGCCTCGCCTGTTAAAACTTCCATCGCAACGGCAGCCTCGCGGAGCGTACACCCCTGTTCATGCGCGTATTGTGCCACCTTCGCCGCTTTATCGTAACCGATGTGCGGTGTCAATGCCGTCACCAGCATTAACGATTCCGACAGGTGTCGCCCGATGGTTTCACGGTTCGGCACGATACCTTCTACACAATTCACCCGGAAAGATTCACACGCATCCCCAAGAAGTTGTATAGACTGTAACGCATTGTACGCAATCACAGGCATAAATACGTTCAGTTGCAACGCACCACTCGCACCAGCAAACGCCAATGTCGTGTCGTTTCCCATCACCTGTGCACACACCATCGTGACGGCTTCACATTGTGTCGGATTCACCTTCCCCGGCATAATAGAACTACCCGGTTCCATTTCAGGGAGTTGCAGTTCACCGAGGCCGCACCGCGGGCCGGACGCGAGCCATCGGATGTCGTTCGCGATTTTGAACAGAGCAACCGCCAAAGTTTTCAAGGTACCGCTCGCACTAACAACCGCATCCCGGCAGGCGAGTGCCTCAAACGCGTTGGACGCGCGTTGGAACGCATAACCCGTTGTCTCCGAAAGCCGTGCGACGACCCGTGCAGTGTAATCAGGGTGTGTATTCAACCCAGTACCGACGGCTGTGCCACCGATCGGGAGTTCGTAAAGGTGTGGTAGCGAAGTCGTAATGCGCTGTTCGGCGGCGGTAAGTTGTTGCGTGTATGCACTAAATTCCTGTCCGAGCGTCAGTGGTGTCGCATCCATCAAATGTGTTCTTCCAATCTTGACAATCTCTGCAAACTCGGATACCTTGTCAACAAAGGCTTCTTGCAGTGCACCCAAGCGCGGCAACAGATGTCCCTGAATCTGCCGAACCATTGCTAAGTGGATAGATGTCGGAAACACATCATTTGTCGATTGGGATTTGTTAACGTGGTCGTTCGGATGAATCGGGTCTTTACTTCCCATTTCACCACCGAGCATCTCAATTGCACGGTTCGCGATGACTTCATTGACATTCATATTTGTCTGCGTTCCGCTCCCCGTCTGCCAGATACGGAGTGGAAAATGATCATCCAACGCCCCGTCAATAACTTCTTGTGCTGCGGTGCTGATCGCTTCTGCAAGTCCGGTATCAAGCAGACCGAGGTCAGCATTGACTTGTGCGACTGCCTGTTTGATGGTTCCGAGTGCCCATATCGCGGCGCGTGGGAGGCGTTCGTCCCCAATCTTAAAATTCTGGAGTGCCCGTTGTGTCTGCGCCCCCCAGTACCGGTCAGCTGGGACCTGAAGCGTCCCCATACTATCTGTTTCGGTTCTCATAGTGTGCTTAGATTTCCTTTCATTAACTTGTCAAATCTCCATTCAACGTTTTAGATAAGAAAACGTCTTATTATTTACCCCAAATTGCTACCAACGGATTTTGGTGTTTTGCTTGGGTATTTCTGCGTATTGTAACACAGTTTTTCGGACACTTTCTTCACCCCGTATGAAGTTTAAGAATTTAATCGGGTAATTCCGAGACGTGTGATAACAAGTAGACCAGTTCGTAGTAGTGCGATTCATCGCACGTCGCGTCACCACAATTACCCAATTTATTTGTTAAACCTCATTAGGAGTGGTATGTCTATAGAATTGCTTCGCCAGAGCAGGACTTAGTTCTTAAGATGTCTTAAAAATTTAGCACACTTCCACCTCCGAATTCAATCAAATTCGAGGTTGCCGCAATCTACTATAACCCAAGTTGCTACTAACAAATTTTGAACGTTTCAATGAAAAGTCTTTGGCGTTTCCTCACTCCAGATGACAATTAAGGATTTAATCGGGTAATTCTAAGACGTGTGCTAACAAGTAGATAGGTTCGTAGTAGTGCGATTCTGCGGCGTACTCGCCCAAATGCGATCTGCATTATCGCACGTTGCGTAGCCACAAATTACC
>CAZQIP010000140.1:0-10120 GCA_964593655.1 uncultured bacterium
ATCTTCGCCGCCACGCGATAGAGGACTTAAGACGACATCATTACGGAGAAACCGTTTATTTTCTCTATCCCATTCTTCCCACATCTGTATGATTTGATTGTAGACGGAAATTTGCGTGTTCGGTTGCGGGACGATATCAACTGCCGTAAGAATCAAATTTGGATACACAAGCACTAAGACCCCCCAGACGAACATACAAAGCATGAGCGCAGTACTGGTTCGACGCGTCATCGCAGAGATGCATAAGCCGATGAGGTAGAACAACGAGACATAAAGCAGTGATGTCAGCACAATCCCGCCGATGCGAAGATAATCATCCGCGCGCAAGGCGACCGTAGTGGATGTTGTCAGTAAGATGATGGATAAGAGAAGACTGATCAACAACGGCACGAGCAGACAGAGCATCGCGCTGATGTACTTGGCAAACAGGATATATCCGCGCTGGATTGGGTGCGTCAGCACGAGGCGTAACGTGCCGCGTTCACGTTCGCCGGCGAGCGCATCGTAAGCGAAGATCAGCGCGAGCAGACTGAGTACGCCCTGAAAAACAAGCACAATATCAATTGAAGTGAAAAGGTTGAGAAACGGGTTATCCGCCCCGTGTTTCTCCGCATCCCAAATTGTCGGCACAAATGCGTGGTATACCTCAATTTTGTTCCCCACCTGCTTATCTAATCCGAGATTGAAAATACTCAACGGGTTCGGAGGGCGGTGGGCAATTAATGTGCCGCTATAACCGGCATAGGTTTTTTCCGATCGTAATTCCTCGTGACTCTCTTGGACAGCCTTGTTGTAAGCGGTGAGTCGCTGTTCATAGTCCTTGAGGAGCACAATAGTATTGGCGACCACAAGCAACAATGTAATGAAAACAGCTGCCGCGAATCGGAATGTCATGAGGTTGTCGAGGAGTTCTCGACGGATTAGTGTTATCAGCATTTCTATTACACCTCAACACGCACAAACGCGAGATATGCCCCAGACAACAGCACTAAGACAAATAACGTTAGCAGTAACAATTCCATTGCTGCAGTATTGAAGTCCTTGCTCAGATTAAGCGTATCTTCAAACTTCGGAACTGCTTCTGGACTGACAGACTCCTGCGACATACCCGTTCTAACACCGAAGATATGAAGACTTTCTGGATCCGCGTTATCTATATCAACAATGAATGTTCGGAATTCCCGCGCGTAAATTTGGACATTTTCTAAGAATTGGAGATGCCTCTCAAACCCTGTTCCAGCGAAGGATTCAATAAGGTTCTGTACAATTGTAACAGGCGAGATCCGAGTGATGGCGCGCGCTCGGTGTACCTCAGCAATTCGCCGGTTTAAGCGTTCTTCGTGTAACTGCTCTTGCTGTTCCGCATCTTTGGTGACGTACGCACTATCCATCTCTATTCTCTTGGTAGAACCCTCAGGCCCTTTGTGGTAATTAGCGTAGTAGTCACTTGATAGTTCCTCATGAAGTTTCCATGAACGTTCCGAGAAGTCATAAGTAGGCCCTGATGATGTAGACCTACCCGCAATCGAAGCGAGGGTACTCGGCATAAATACTACAAATACAACCCAGACCAGTAGAAGTATTACAAGACTCACCGCGCTCCGTTGTACCCGTGCCGACACGAGCATCCCCAATGCCAGAAAAAGGCAGGTGTAAAGGACAGCAACAAAGAAGATGATGCCTAAACGTCCCCACGCCTCCGCATCAAGGTGCACACCACTTGATGTAGAAATTACCAGAAGGTTCACAAGGACGGCGAGGATGAAGGGTATGTTAACACTTATAAATGCCCCTAAAAACTTACCAATTAGCACGGTGTGCCGCGGAATTGGGTTAGACAAGGTCAGTCGGAGTGTGCCGCGTTCGCGTTCGCCGGAGATCGAATCGTAGGTAAACAGGAGTGCGACGAGGCTTAAAACGTAGCCGATGATGAAACCCCAATCTACTTTGGTTACCTCTGGACGCACATTATCCCGATTCGGGGTCGCAGATGGATATGCGAGTATCCAAAAGCTTTTGAGTGTGTCGGTACTCCAACGGTGATAACCTGCTTGTGCCCGATCTGACATAAACGTTTCGCTACCCTCTGCGCAAAAACGGAGATCGGACGGTTTTTTGTAGAGGTTACCAGGTCCCTCTTGCGCAAGGTCGTATAAGCTGCTCTCGGCATGCGCAGCGATGTGATTCTGGTGTCCGGAGACACGCTCGCGATAGCGCTGCACCCGCTCTGGATGTTCCCGAAGGTGTACAACGGCGTTGGTCAGCATTAATCCAAGCAACAGGACCGTTGCAAGCGCGAATCGGAGGCTATTGAGGTTGTCAGACAGTTCACGTTTCGCAATATGCCAAATCATTTTATTAGTTAACAGTTATCAGTTAACAGTTATCAGTTACAAGAGGTTTTTGATAGTTCCAAAGTAAGTACTGAAAACTGAAAGGTTTTCATAGAAAAACCGTACTGATGACTCTCCTATACTTCGGTTTTAATGAAAATCAAAAATATTATGATGAACAGAACGACATTAATCATGAGCAGTAGACACACATCCGGGATCGCTCGTTTTGCGTTTGTGCTGATGTCATCTCTTTGAAAGGCGAATTGCGGTAGACTGCTCCAATCCGCTGCGCCCTTGTCCGCAGAGAACCATTGTCTCGATTCAAACACCTTATTATCGTAGAAATAGTTAATGACGCCCTGTCTATATTGTCTCGCTGCGTGAAAAAAATCTCGGACCCCGAGTAGGTCGGTTCCTGCCCACGCTTGCGTTGCAGCATCATATAACCCTACAGGCGAGAGTTTCAAATAGATTCTCTCCATATCGGCGGGTTGAATGAAAATTTCTTCGAGTGCAGGCTTTCGGATGAGCCATGTTCGATCCGCGGCATCAATCGTCTGCGCGCCAAGGAAACCGAAATGTTTCTGCGCGTGTGGCATCTTCGGTTCATCTTTCTCACCAAATCCTTCAAAGTTCATGACACTTCTGTAGGTGTACAGCAGGATCGGAGCGTGATTCCGAAAGTTAGCACCGCGCCAACCCCAACCTCTTAATTCATATCCCCAATCTTCTCCGGGGAAATCGTCGGTAGCCAGGTAGTGTTTGCGCTCTCTGTCGAATGTGTCCCAGATATTTTCAATTCGGTTGAAAGCGGATGTTCTGAGTGCGTCTGGTGACTCCGGACGTGGGACCACAGTAAGAATCATGTTCGGATAGACTAAGACCAAAAAACCCCAAATAAACATGGACAACATCAAGGCAGTACTTGTTCGGCGCGTCGCCGCTGAAATCAGCAACCCGATCAGGTAGAATACGGAAAGATACGCAACGGATGTCAAAATGATACCACCGATGCGAAGAAAATCATCACTGTTCAGAGATATAGCGGTAGATGTCGTCAGCAAAATTATCGCGAGGAGCAGGCTTATCAATAGTGGTACAATTAGGCAGAGCATTGCACTGATGTATTTAGCAACCAATATTTTACCGCGTCCAATAGGATGCGTCAGGACTAAACGCAGTGTTCCACTTTCGTATTCTCCCGCGAACGCATTATACGCGAAAATGAGTGCGAACAGACTCAGGATAACTTCAAAGATAAAAACAATATCCATTGAAGCGAACATATCCATGAACGGATTATCCGATCCGTGCATGCCAGCATCCCACAGCGACGGGACCAATTTGTGAGAGACCTCTATCTCATTTCCGAGACGCTTATCAAACCCGACATTGAAGATACTCAACGGGTTAGGCGGACGGTCAACACGCACTTCACCTGCGGAATAGGTGATTTTCTCCTGCAGTTGACGTTGATGCATTTTGACAGCATCGTTATGACTTGCTAAACGTCGTTCATAATCTATAATCAACACAAAGGTATTGGCAACGACAAGCAACAACATGATGAAAGTCGCTGCCGCAAATCGAAATGTCATTAAGTTGTCGAGGAGTTCTCGACGGATCAGTGTCATCATTTTATTACACCTCAACGCGCACAAATGCAAGATATGCCCCGGATAAAAGGACAATGACGAACAGCGTTAGCAACAGCAGATCGACTGCCGCTGCGTTGAAATCACGACTGAGATTTAGCGTGTCTTCAAATTTTGGTACCGCGTCTGAACTGACAGGCTTCTGCGACATACCTTCGCGAACGCCTATGAAATGAAGGCTTTCTGGGTCTGCTCTATCGGTGTCAACAACAAATTCGCGAAATTGTCGTGCGTAACGTTGTGTATTCTCTATAAATTGTAGATGGCGATTAAAACCAGTGCCAGCGAACGATTCGAGAAGATGTTGCACAATCGCTACGGGTGAGATGCGGGTGATGGTGCGCGCAAATTCAGCCTGGGCGATTTTCTGAGCCAATTGTTCGTGGCTCACGCGTTCCTGCTCCTGTGCTTCTTGGATAACGTGTTCACCTTCAAATTGCATTCTTTTAGCGGGTTCAGATTCCCTCGGAAGATGCGTGTCGTACCTTGCAAAACGTGCTTCATAAAGCTGGCCTCGGCGTTTCCAAAGTTCATCCGTACTCATCGGTGATGAAAATCCACTCACAATCGCGGCGAGCGTACTCGGCATAAAAACCACAAAGATAACCCATACCAACAAAAGTATCACAAGGCTCACCGCACGCCGCTGCACACGCGCGGATACAAGTAATCCCAAGGCGAGAAAGAGGCACAGATAGAGTATAGCGATTAAGAAGATGATGCCTAAACGTCCCCACGCGTTAGCACCAAGGTGGACATCGCTTGACGTGGAAATCACTAAAAGATTCATCAACACAGCGACGGATAGCGGAATGCTGATACTTATTAAGGCTCCCAAAAACTTGCCAATGAGCACGGTGTGCCGTGGTATTGCATTCGCTAACATCAAGCGCAGCGTGCCGTGCTCGCGCTCACCAGAGATTGAATCAAAAGTGAACAGGAGCGCGATGAGACTCAGAATGTAGCCGATGATGAACCCCCAATCCACTTTGGTAACGTCCGGACGAATATTGATCAGATTCGGAGTAGCGGCTGGATAGTCTAACCGCCAGAAGCCCTTTAATCTCCCACTGCTCCCACTGATGGACCAGAGAAAAGCCCCGCCGACAACATCTGATAGAAAGGCTTCCCCCCCGTCCGCACAGAAACGGAGCGGGGACGGCTTTTTGTAAAGCAAGCCGGGCCCCTGTTGCGCAAGGTCATACAAACTATCTCCCCGAGCCTTCAAACCGTCCAGAGATTTCGTGACCGAAGCACGATACTTCTGGATTCGGTTCGGGTGCTTTTGGAGATGCACAACAGCATTCGTCAGCATCAGTGCTAATAAGAGGACAGTTGTCAGCGCGAACCGTAAGCTATTAAGATTATCATAAAGTTCGCGTTTTGCGATATGCCACATGGGTTATTAGTTATCAGTTTTCAGTTATCAGTGCGATTTTTCTGCGAAAAATCTTTCGGTTTTCAGTACTTACTTTGAAACTATCCAAAACCTCTTTTATTGTTCATCGGTCATCTACACTTCACTCTTTTGGAAGATCAGAAATATTATTATGAACAAAATTACGTTGATTATCAGTAGTAGGAAAACATCTTGAAATGCCCGCTTTGCATTTATGCCTATGTCACTTCTCTCAAAGGAAAATTGGGGTAGCGTGCGCCAGTCCGCTGCCCCTTTGTCCGCTGAAAACCATTGACGCGCCCCGAACACCTCTTTATCGTAGAAATAGTCAATTACTGTCTGTCGGTACCGCCGTGCTGCATCGAAAAAATCTTGGATGCTGAGAAGGTCTGTGCCTGCCCACGCTTGTGTCGCAGCATCATAGATACCTACGGGTGAGAGTTTCAACAAGGTTCTATCTATTTTCGCGGGTTGGACAAAGATGTCTTTGAGTCCTTGACTTCGCACGAGCCATGTGCGTTCTGCTGTGCTAATCGTCAGTGGCACGAGGAAGTTGTAGTAATTTTGGGCGTACGGGACTTTTGGTTGAGATCTCTCATCAATTTCATCAAAGTGTGCACCAGCCTTGTAGTAATAACGGAGGGTTCTTGAATCTTCCCTAAAGCGTTTGAAGTTGTACCCCACCCATCCTATGCCAAAGCTTGTACTCTCCCCTGGCACCGGGTCATTCGTGAGGAATTCTTTGCGTTCTGTGTCGAAATTCTCCCACATCTGTTGAATCTGGGAAAAAACCGATTTCGCACGCGATTCTGAATCGTGCAACGGTTCAAGGGATGCAAGAATCATGTTTGGATACACCAGCACCAAAAAACCCCAGACGAACATAGAAACCATGAGCGCGGTACCCGTCCGACGCGCTACCGCTGAAATCAGTAAACCGATGAGGTAGAACACCGACATATACGCAACCGAGCTAAAAACGATCCCACCGATCCGGAGAAAATCAGCCGTTTTTAGGAAAATCGAACCTGTACCTGTCAGCAAAATTACTGCAAGCGATAGACTCACCAATAGAGGGATAAGCAGACACACCATGGCACTTATATATTTGGCTAACAGGATGTGACTTCGACGGACCGGGTGTGTCAGGAGCAAGCGTAACGTGCCAGACTCGTGTTCCCCAGCAATCGCGTCGTACGCGAAAAGGAGTGCCATTAGGCTCAGGACCACCTCAAAGACAAAGACAATATCAATTGAGAAAAAGATATTGAGAAAAGTCGTATCCGATCCGTGCATCTCGGCGTCCCACAGCGTCGGCACAAAACCGTGATGAATCGCCACTTGGTTTCCCAATCGTTTATCCAGCCCAACATTGAAGATACTCAACGGATTCGGTGCCCGGTCAACAACCACGTCACCCGCTGAATAGGTTTTTGTGTCCCGCACTTTCTGCTGATGCGTTTTGACAGCGGTGTTGTAACTTTCTAAACGCTGCTCGTAATCTCTGATGAGCACACCGGTATTTGCAACAACAAGTAACATTGTAATGAAGACTGCCGCCGCGAAGCGAAAGGTCATTAGGTTGTCAAGAAGTTCTCGGCGGATAAGTGTTGTTATCATGTAGTATGCCCCTCTACAAGTTTACCAGTTCCTTCCTTTTTCAGCAAATACAAAACGCTTTTACCGGCGACGTTTTAAACCGTGCTGGTAGGTGTTAGCGTACTGATATAGCAGTATTTGATCAGTGTCATTGATATGTTATAATCCGATCTAACGCGTTTTCTTCATTAGTATTTAGAAATCTGAGTTTAATACTAATACTCACATTATATAGTGACGCGAGCGATGGACAAAAAAGTTGCTTAATTTTACCAGAGTTCGATAAAACTATTAGAAGGGAAATCTACAGATTTGAAAATATGTGGAATTGGTCCATGAGTCGGGAATATCAGGGCAGGTATGTGCTAAAAACAATGAGAAAAAAGGAATGATGGGCTTACCTGGAATCGAACCAGGGACCTCACGCTTATCAGGCGTGCGCTCTAACCGTCTGAGCTATAAGCCCACGAGGTGTGTTTTCAGAGCGAAAACACAGTTGCGCTTTCTTTGTCAAAAAGCACTATTAATTATACATTACCAAAAGAGGGTTTGTCAAATTAATTTGTTAAAATCTGGTTCTGATTGCGCCCCAAGTTGCTGCTAACTTAAGACGGGGCGAGACAGGACGCACCTTATCAATATCGGCGATGCTTTCGACAACAACCATATTATCAAAAAAACTGACACCCCCGGTAATTCCCATCATACCGACAGGCCCTGTTTTGAAAGTGTCATTATTAACTTCTACAATAGGCTTCTCATCAACATGCCAATCCGCGGGCGGTAAGTCGTCCTCCCGTTTTCTCAGATATATCTGATGTTGTCCACCCTTCATCACTAGCCGATGCGTATACCATACGTTGTTTTCGTTAGGGAACTGTCCGGTTCCAAGGAGAGCCCAAGCCCCCGCTTTGCGTGTATAAATCTGAATATTGACTGCGCCAGTGCGGCGGCTGCCGTGAAAATGAGATTCGGCACCTTTAAGCCCGCCTTCCACTCGGTAGATCGTGCCGACAAAACTGTCGCTTTCCCACAACCAGTCAAAGTCCCAAATATAATCTCGCCATTCTTCCCGACCATCAGCTATCGGTAGGTAGAGTCCGATGCCTGTCGTTTTGGCTGCCTTGTTTTGTGGGTCGGTAGGGTCTTTTTCAACAATGATTTTTGAGTTGCCCGAATTAAAGTTGAGATGTTCCCAGTTTGACGGTTCTTTACCGATGTCATCTTGTTCAAAATCATCAACAAAAAGAATCTTCGCGTTTGCCGTGCCAAACGCCGTTAAAAAAGCGAGCGTTACGACAAATATTGCAGTTCTCATTTTACCTTCTCCTTTTTTCCCCAGACGCGGTAGGTGCGGTTTGCAACCGCCCCGAGTTTCGCCAATAAATTACCGAATGTTTTTCCTCTTCATGCAACCGCACCTGAAATTACTGCTTTTTGCGTAAGTTCTATTAATTGTACATTCCAAAAGCGGATTTGTCACATTAATTTTTAGGACTTACGCATGATGCTCTTTTTTCCCATAAGGCTTTATATTGGTCTCATCTAACCCCACGTGGGACTATCGGCTATTGACTCCTTCGCTGCATGTAAAACTCTTTTTGAAAGCGTCGAAGTCAGTCTTGATAGCAATTCCATCTGTCTCTCTGGCGTACAATTTCCACATAGCCTCTGATTCATAGCTGTTTTCGTGCCAACAACTGATGAGTGTAAAGCGACGTGCCTCCTTTAAGCTTTGAGCGAAGGTTTGGAGAATATTTGGAGGGATGTTGGGGGGCAATCTGGGACGTAACTCTGCGGTTACTTTGGAGATGGATCCCTCAAAAGGGTCTCCGAATTTGTCTGCCGCTGAAAAGAACAGTGCTCTTTTATCCAAAACGGATACAAATTTTGTGAAGTCCATGTATCTCCATAATACTGCATCATCAGGTGGCGAGGTGCAGAACGGACTTTCTTCGTACATCTTTGAAATTCCTATTGAATAAGAAAGCAGGCAAGAGGCCAATGCGGTGACACGCCCTTACCTATAAGGTTCGTGTGCTGTAAGTTTCCAAATCTGTGTTTCTAACTTTTCAACGCGTCCTTCCCTCGGGGACTCATCCTATATTTGACCCTCAAATTAGGGCTTGGAAGTAGCGTTGGTTTCTGCTCATCTACCTCAATTCTGTCTATTCTGGCAATGTTTAAGTCAACAAGCCAACCGGGGGATAAAATTAAATGGACCTCTCCGTTGATGTCTTGTTCACCAATAGACATAGTTTCGGGGGCAATCCAGACTTCTTCTACGTATCCATCATCATTTATGGCCCTTGGCGGAATATCCGCATGTACCCATTGCCAATTCGATCCATCGTCAAATTCTACAATGGCCCTGCATTCTATCAAGTCTGCAGATTCTCTGAGATTGCGTCCATATTCAAGTTTTTCGCGATCGTATCGGTCCATGGTTCTTCTCCTTACCGATAATAAAGTGTGAAACGATTTTAGAAAACAGGTAAACTGCTAATGTTTACTAACGCAAACACATCTCCAAATTTAACGGAAAATCGGATTAAAAGATGAAAGGAAAATCAGATTGGTGAGTATAGCAAACGGTTGCTGTATGGAAAAGAAGATGTTCAAAGAAAGTTAAATAGTTTTGGTGCGTGTCTTGTAAGGTAAAGAGCGTTTGAACATAAGGACTGTGTGAGAATCGTTATGTTAATGCTCCTTAGAAAGGAGGTGATCCAGCCGCAGGTTCCCCTACGGCTACCTTGTTACGACTTCGCCCCGGTCATCGGTTTCACTTTAGAGAGCTCCCTCCCGAAGGTTGGGTCACCCGCTTCGAATGCTACCAACTCCCATGGCGTGACGGGCGGTGTGTACAAGGGCCGGGAACGTATTCACCGCGACCTGCTGATTCGCGATTACTAGCGATTCCAACTTCATGCAGTCGAGTTGCAGACTGCAATCCGAAGTGGGGTCGGCTTTTTGGGATTTGCTCCACCTCACGGTTTGGCGTCCCTCTGTACCGGCCATTGTAGCACGTGTGCAGCCCAGGGCGTAAGGGCCATGCGGACTTGACGTCATCCCCACCTTCCTCTGGCTCGTCACCAGCGGTCTCTTTAGAGTCCCCAGCATTACCTGTTGGC
>CAZQIP010000141.1:0-6945 GCA_964593655.1 uncultured bacterium
CTGCAGTCGAAAAGCGAGCAGAATTGCTAACAGAACTTGTCGCTCACCCGTATGCTGCTGTCGTCCAAGCACTTTTAGCAGCGGAGAAATGCTATCAGCCGAACGCGCGTGCAGCAGTTACGCAACTCACGGCAAAACTCGGAAACGGAAATGCGGTCATTGAGCAGCTCCAGCAAGCAACACACCACAAGGATCCCGCCATACAAAAAGAAGCTGTCCGCCTTCTTGGCGCGATGGAGAACCCCGCGCTAATTCCAACCTTTCAAGACGCATTGACAGAAACGGTAAACACACCGGAGGTCGCGTACAGAGCAATTGTCGCTCTTGAACAATTGGCAAGTTCAGGTGCAGCGAAAGGTACCGCTATTGTGCCGGGGCTCCAACTTGCACTTAAAAATAATAGCGCGCAGGTCAGGATGCACGCCGCAAAACTCCTCGGCAGCATTCAAGACGAAACCGCTGTCCCTGACCTTGTCCGACTGCTTGCTGACCCGAACAGTTACGTCAAGAATACAGCGATAGATGCACTCAACCGTATAGGAAACCCCGCAACCGCACTGCTCCTTGAAGTTTTGGCAACGAAAGCGCGAAACCTGATTCCGGACGAGGATACCGGTTTCACTGCAGACTATCAATACATCGCGAGTGCTTACATTGACGATTTGTGGATGAAAAAATACCGCATCGGCACACAAGCCGCCGCAATCCAAACGCTCGGACTCCTCAAAGCGGAAGCCGCCGTGCAACCGCTGATAAAAGAATTAGCAAACGAAGAATTGCAAAGCAATGCCTTAGCAGCACTCATCGAAATGCGCGGTGTGGCTGTCCCACTTATACTTGACGCACTGAAAAACGGCACAGATGAAATTCGGATAAAGGTCGCAGACGCGCTCGGAGCCATCGGTGACCGGCGCGCAATCGCACCGCTGATTGAGGCGTTAAATAGCGACCCACATAAAGAGGTTAAAGCATTCGCAGCGACGGGGCTTGGTAATATGCGGGCGCGTCGCGCGGTTCCCGCACTTACGGAGGCGCTCTCCTACGACGATACTACTGCTACTAATGCTGCGGAGGCTCTCGGAAAAATCGGGGTAACGACAGAAGACGCTGTTGAAAAATTGGTCGTCATCGCGATGGATAAACAGATGCGGGAAACCCTGCGTCTCGCGGCTATCGCTGCACTCTGGCAACTCAAACCTGAAGAAGCCACACAACCGATGCTCCTTCTCATGTTCAGTGATGAAACCAGCCCTATTATACGTGCCAACGCCGTCAAGGTACTGAGTCGTATCAAAGCCCCCGAAACTACGCCAGTGTTGGTTTGGGTCCTGTCTACACAATTCGACGAAATTTCGGACTTCCAACGGCACATGAAACGAGCGTATAAAACGCTTGACGCACTCCGAACACAGGTTGAATCCTTTCAGATTCAGTGGACAGTCGATTACCCCCGTACAAACTACCGTACATGGGGTGAACTCAAACCGATACCAAGCCTCGTGCGGAGTGAAGTCGCTCACGCACTCGGTATCATCAAAGGGGATACTGTGGTAGAACCGCTCGCGCGTGCCCTTGAGGATGATGGTCGCGCAACAGTGCGCCAAAGCGCAGCGTGGGCACTCGGTGAAGTCAAGGGTGATGCCGCAACAACGGCTCTTATCACCGCATTAAAGAAAGATAAACAGGGGGTCGTCCGACAAGAAGCAGCCATCGCCCTCGGGAAAATAAAAGGGCAGAGAGTCATTGATCCACTATTGGATGTACTCCGCAACGATAAGTACGAAACAACTCGATACCAAGCCGCAGTCGCACTCCGAGAAATTCAGGCGGCGGACAAGGGGCTTGTCGATATTTTGAAGAAAGGTTTAGGCAGTTTTGATGACGGATACGAAGTCCTCTCTGTGCAAAATGCGGTTATCGGCGCATTAATCCTAAATAATAATATTGCAACAGCAGAATTTGTTCTCGACGCTCTTAAATCCGCAGATGATGAGTGGACGCGATGGGCATTCGTCCATATCCTCGGGGCATCCACGAAAAAAGTCGCTGTTGATGCAATGCTTGAGGAACTCAAACATCCGAGTTATGTTGTCCGAAAACGTGCGGCAAACTCGCTCGGTGGCTTCAAAGAACGCCGCCTTGTTGAACCGCTCATCGCTGTGCTCGAAAACACCGATGAGATGAAATCTATTCGGGCAGCCGCAATCGTCTCGCTCGGTGCACTCAAGGATGAACGCGCCGCTGGCTCGCTTTTAACAGCACTCTCCGATGAAAACGCTGAGATCCGATTGCAAGCCGCCGCGGCTTTGGGCACTCTCAAAGACTCAAAAGCGGTTGCGAAACTCAGCGAGATCGTCGAAAACCCGCTGGAGCCAGATAACGTCCGCGCTGTCGCAGTAGGTGCGCTCGGTAATATCGGCGACAAAACGGCTGAAAACGTGCTGATTCGCGCCCTTGACATCCGCGTCGGAAACATCGCTAACAATGCCATCATTGCGCTTGGAAAACTCGAAAGTACAACAGCAGTCCCGAGATTGATTGCTATCCTTGAAGATAAGCGGATCCCCTTGAATGCCGGTACAGCAGTCTTAGCGAACGCTTCCACACGCACAAAAGCCGCACGCGCACTCGGCACAATCGGCGGGCCGCGTGCCGCTGAAGCCATCGGCAGACGGCTCATTGACGATACAGAGTACATCGTCGCATTGGAGGACGCGGTGAACAGGAAAAACCTTGGACTCAATGACTGGAAACGCAACTGGAGCTGGGAGATTTACGTCGTTGCCGCGAAAAAACTGAATCTACCGGCGTTCGTCGCATCGAAAATGGCTGAACGCGCCGCCGATGAATGGGAAAACAATCCGGTGAGAAATGCCGCGATGGTCGCATTAGGACGTTGTAGCACCGCAGATGCCGCACTCGATATATCCGATCTCAAACAGCGGCTCACCGACCCGGATGTAGACATCCGAAAAGCGACCGCCCTTGCAGCTGGACAAGCCGGACTTTCGGAGCTTATACCGGACCTCGTGCAGATGATGAAGGGCGAAACCGAATCCGATAAGGATACCCGTCGAGCCGCGACGCAAGGACTCAGAGAATTGGCGGATCCCTCAACGACCGACGCACTCATTGAAGTCATGAACAACGATGATAACCATGTCGAGATCCGACGCGATGCCTCACGCGCATTGGGGGACATCGGATCCGACAAAGCGGTAACAGCGTTGGTGGACAAACTCAGAGCCTTACATGAAGCGCAAATTACCAGAGGGTTCCGTCTTGATGTTATCAAAGCACTCGGCGACGCGAAAAACGCGAGTGCTGTGTCACTGCTTGAAACGATTCTCCAAGATCAAGACGCAGAAATCCATTTCCAAGCAGCCGCAGCACTTTTTGAAATCACAGGTGAAGGCTACGGCTATAACCGTCTCTAAGTATCACAGGCACAATCTATGCTGACATAGAAGCGAGGATGAGAAATGAAAGATACATTTTTAGGAAGTCTTCAAGATTCTTTTAAGCGACTCGATTTTTTCATCATTATAGCAGCTTATATAGCATTAACCAGTCTGTTTGAATGGACTACTCTCCAGACGGTTGGCGTGATAGGTGGCTGTGTGGGTCTGAGTGGATTAATCGATATCTCGTTATTGATATCCCGTAAAAGACCTAAAGTAGGTAGGCTTTTCTACACACCGTGTGAGAATTGTGGAAAGTTCTCATCTTCACACACGTTGTTAGGAACGATTTGCAACAGTTTCACGAAACCACACTTTTTTCTTATTTTCGTTATGTTCTTTTTGATAGCCAGATTGGACAGTTGGACATTTACCAAGCAAATTGTTATACTTAGTTCCATAATTGTTACTGCATTCTTGACAGGTGGGTTGTTGGATACTTTGAGGACACTGTTCAAGAAACCTGGGACGAGCGAAACCACATAAAATTCTAAGTGTCCATGGTGCTATAAACAAACCAACTAACTGACAACTGACAACTGACAACTGATAACTACTAAAAAGGAGATTTTCTATGGCTTTTTTTGAATTACGGCAGTACAGAACGAAACCCGGTCAACGTGAAAACTGGGTAAAATACATGGAAGAAACGGTCCTCCCGTTCCAGATTTCTAAAGGAATGGTTGTGATTGGCAGCTTCATTGGCGAAGAAGAGGACGATCTCTACGTCTGGATCCGACGGTTCGAGAGCGAAGAACAGCGGGAGCAACTCTACGCAGCGGTCTATGAAGATGATCGGTGGAAAAACGAGATGTCACCACGCGTCGGTGAACTGATTGACAGAGAACAAATCCTTGTCACACGGCTTGAACCCACTTCACGCTCGGCACATCAATAGTAGCATAAACTGTTAGTTTGTGCATCCTTTAAAGCCTATAACCAGGGTCATTTAGTTTTACAAATTCGCTTTATATGTGTGTATATTTACCTCTGTAGGAGCGAGCTGCGCTCGCGATATTTCGGAAAAAACGTTAACATCTATAAACGAAAACCAAGGTTAAAACCGAGAACTAAATGGTCCTACCTATAACAGAGGTGTCTCAATGAACCCCGAAGAAAAATACCTGTTCGATCTATGGGGATATGTGAACATTGAAGGTGTTTTAGGTAATGAAGAACTTGCGGAACTGAACGCGCTTATCGATGCACAAGATTATTCGGATCCAGTGGATGATAATGTTCATTCGCAACGGTTCGGTGGATTCTTGAGTTGGGAGGACGACGCGTTCCGTAAACTCCTTAACCATCCGCGTATTATGCCGTGCTTAGCGGAGATCGTCGGTCCGAAATTTCGACTGGATCACGTCTACGGCATTTTGATGATAGAAGGAAACCCAGGGGGGACGCTCCACGGCGGCGGCACGCCTTATGATCCGTCACAGTACTACGTCTTCCGAAACGATCGGATGTATAACGGGTTAACCGTCGTCTCGTGGGCACTCACCGATATGCTGCCCGAACACGGCGGTTTCTGTTGCATCCCCGGCAGCCACAAGAGCAACTATCCCTGCCCACCACAATTTCGACCGGTGGTAGACAACAAAACCTGTATGGCACCGGTGCATCAGAAGGCAGGCGATGTGGTTATCTTTACGGAGGCGTTGACACACGGCACACTCCCGTGGACTGCTACACACGAACGGCGTTCAATCCTGTTCAAGTATTCACCAGGGCACGCCTCATGGGGACAAGGCAGATACGACGACGAACTCCGCAACCTGATGTCAGACGAGGACCAGAAGTTGATGCTCGAACCCCCGTACGTCGCACACCGCAAACCGGTGGTCTAAAGATCAGATTCAATGAATTGGCGAGGTTGAAAACCTCGCCCACTGACAACTGACAACCGATAACTGATAACTGATAACCAATTTACCAATCCGCCACGCTGCCATCGGTATCGTAATAGTACTCACCGCCGAGTTCTTCAGGGTATGTATCAAGCGTCTGTTCCGCTTCTTTCGCATCAATCTCAAAGCCGAGTCCGGGTTTTGTCGGCAATTCAATGTGTCCGTCTGTAACTTGCCAATCCTCAATAAACAGACCGTCACCTAACCCGGCATCAATCTGTTCTTGGATGAGGAAATTCGGCACAACGGCATCCACATGAAGGGAGGCTGAGAAAGCAACGGGACCGATAGCACAGTGCGGTGCGATGTGCATATAGTAAACCTCCGCCATGTTTGCAATCTTTTTCAGTTCAGTGATGCCACCGGCGTGGGAGGTGTCGGGTTGGAGGTAAGCGACCGCCTGTTTTTCAAAGACCTCGCGAAATCCCCAACGGGTCAGCAGCCGTTCACCCGTTGCAATCGGAAACGGCACATGATCGGAGACGAGTTTAAGCGCGTCTACATTCTCTTGCGGAATAGGTTCCTCAACGAACATCGGACGCATCCCTTTGAGTTCATGGCAGATTTCAACGGCGAGCGCAGGGGTCATCTTACCGTGGAAATCGAACGCAAGTTCGACATCGGGTCCCACCCACTCGCGCATGAGATAGGCGCGTTCTACAAATTCGTCAATCACAGCAGGCGGTTCGTGTCCACGCCACTTGCCACCCGGACCACTTTTAAACGCTGTATAGCCGCCTTTTTGCTGTAAAAAGTCGAGACGTTCTTTCGCAGCGGTTTTGCCTTCGTCCGTTAAGCTGCCGATGCCCCAGTGTGCATAGACACGGATGCGGTCACGCACAGCTCCACCTAAGAGTTGATAGGCAGGTACATCGTAGTACTTACCAGCGATGTCCCATAACGCCTGATCAATGCCGGACAGTGCAGACATCAAGATATTCCCGCCTCGGAAGAACGCCGAGCGATAGACGTGTTGCCAATGATGTTCAATCCGCAGTGGATCTTTACCGATAAAATAGTCGGCAAGTTCGTCAACAGCCGCGCACGTGCTTTTAGGCTTACCTTCAAGCGTCGTTTCGCCCCATCCGACGATACCGGTATCCGTCGTAATCTTGACGAGGCGCGTCCGGCGACGCGGATAAAATTGTTCAATAGTCGCAATTTTCATTTTTTTAACTATGGCCTCCTGTTCACCGCTCCATTACATTATGCGGTGGTTTCTGATTAGGTCTTAACTCTGTTTGGTAATTTTGATATTTTTTATGGGAGTCTCAAAACCTGTAGCCCGTAATGAAATGGAGGGCGGATTTACGGAGAAAAGATTTCAAGTTCCGATCCACCTGACCGAACCGCAAGGAAAATTAAAAATCCTCAAAACCCGTAGCTCGTAATGTAATGGAGAGCGGATTTACGGAACGTGCGTCAAAGGTTCAAAATCACGTTGTTTAACCGCAAGGAAAATTAAAAATTGGTAGTTTCAAAACCCGTAGCTCGTAATGTAATGGAGAGCGGATTTAAGCAACACACGTGAAAGTTCAAAATCACGTTATTCAACCGCAAGGAAAGTTAAAATA
>CAZQIP010000142.1:0-3031 GCA_964593655.1 uncultured bacterium
CACAAGTTGCCGCTATCTCCGCAAATAACGACGACGATATCGGAACTCTGATTGCTGACGCTATGGAAAAAGTCGGCAAAGATGGCGTTATCACTGTCGAAGAAGCCAAAAGCCTTGAAACAACATTGGATGTCGTTGAAGGGATGCAGTTCGATCGCGGTTACCTTTCACCCTACTTCGTCACAGATGCTGATCGGATGGAAGCCGTTCTTGAAGATGCCGCAATCCTCATCCATGAAAAGAAAGTCAGCAGCCTCCAAGACCTCAGGCCTTTACTTGAACTCATCGCACAGCAGGGCAAACCCCTATTGCTTATTGCCGAAGATGTCGAAGGCGAAGCCCTCGCAACCGTCGTTGTCAACAAAATTCGCGGCGTACTTCGTTGTGCCGCCGTGAAGGCACCCGGCTATGGCGACCGTCGTAAAGCCATGCTCGAAGACATCGCAGTCTTGACAAACGGACGCGTCATTTCCGAAGACCTCGGTATTAATCTCGAAAACGTCACGCTGAACGACCTCGGCAGTGCCAAACGCATCGTTATTGACAAAGACAACACCACTGTTGTTGAAGGTGAAGGCACAACCGAAGCGATTCAAGGACGTATCGACCAGATTCGCAGACAAATTGAAGACACGACCTCCGACTACGATCGCGAGAAATTGCAAGAACGCCTCGCAAAACTCGCCGGGGGTGTCGCCGTCATTAACGTCGGTGCCGCAACGGAAGTTGAGATGAAAGAGAAGAAGGCACGCGTTGAAGACGCAATGCACGCCACACGCGCAGCTGTCGAGGAAGGCGTTGTTGTCGGTGGGGGTGTCGCACTCGTGAGATGCCAAGCCGCTCTCGATTCGCTCGAACTTGATGATGCTACCGAAGCCGTTGGTGTTTCTATCGTTAGACGGGCACTCGAAGATCCGCTCCGTCAAATCGCCAAAAACGCCGGACAAGAAGACTCCGTCGTCATCGCCAAGGTCAAAGACGAGGGTGGAAACGTCGGTTATGATGCACATCAAGATCGTTTCATTGACATGTTTGAAGCTGGTATCCCCGACCCCACCAAGGTCGTACGGGTCGCACTCCAGAACGCAGCCAGTATCGCAGCGTTGATGATTACCACCGAAACGCTCATCGCAGAACTGCCTGAGAAGGAAGCACCGGCACCGCCGATGCCTCCGGGTGGGGACATGTACTAAACCCACTACGTGCAGTACCAAACTGCACCTTTTTGAAAAAAAGTAGGCGAGGTTTTCTAACCTCGCCTATCTATATTATTTTTTTCTATCCGTTCTATATAGATACTACCAGAATGACTTGATCAGCGATATGATAGCCGCAACAGCTGAGCCGAGTGCTATCCATATAGCAGATTTTGCATCTTTGTTTGATATTGATTGCTGTTGTCCCTCTAATTTCCCTTTAATCCAGGCAACATCTGTTTCTACGTTTCGGAGCCCATTGTCTATACGCTTAGTGTCGTGTTTAACATCCTCTATGGATCGTTTGACCTCTGCAATGGCTTGCTCGTTACTACGCTTGATATCCGCTATTGCACTCAAAATCTGATCTTTGAAATCTTGATCTGACATTTTTCTCCCTCCTCCACCTGCAAGTTTAACACTAAAGCCGTAAAAAGTCAAATCCAATTTCATGATGCTGCGGATAGAACGGGTGCCAAAAACCGATCACATTCCTGAAGCACGGCCGCCACCTCGATCGTATGCATACACGGCGAAGTCCCATCAGATAACGCCTGGCACCCATATTCAAATCCTAAATTCAGGCATGGACTACACGGCAGTGCTGCACGGACAATGCCCGCATCAGGGTTCCAAGGTCCCCACTGTGCAGTGTTCGTCGGACCGTGCAACCCAATAACCGGCGTGCCAGTCGCAGCCGCAAGATGCATCGGACCACAGTTACCGCTCACTACTAACGCCGCATCCGAAAAAAGGGCAGCAAGCTGATTCACATCTGTCCGCCCCGCAAGTACGACTGTGCGGTGCTTCGTCCGCGCCGCAATCCCTTCGGAGACGTGAGTTTCATTCGGCGCGCCTGTCAAGATGATTTGTACCTTATAGTGTGAAATAAGTGCATCTACTAACGCGACGTAACGTTCTTGGGGCCACCGTCTACGCGGTTCACCCCGTCTCCCCGCTTCTGGATGTAGGACCACAAACGGGATGTCCGGTAAAACCTGTTCTTGAACCAAGGTTTCGCGTACCCACGTACGTGCTGCCGCACCGCACCACACCTCAAGCCTAAATGCCTGTGTTGGGCATTCCAATTGCGTCGCGATATCCAAGAAATTTCGCACTTCGTGCCGTCCTGGGATGTGTGACACTGTCTCTGTGAAAAGAAAGTGACGATACTGCCCTTTTGTCCGAAACCCGACCCGCACCGGCGCCCCGCTCATGTAGGCAAGCAGCGCACTCAGCCGGGGCCAATGTTCCAGATCAATCGCCCAATCAAATTTTTCGCGACGCAGCAACGCAATCAACCGATACATCGGCATCCGAAAAGAGATATGCTTATCGATGTACGGACAGTTTGCCAAATAGCTAAGATTTGTCGGAGACGCTAACATCGTGAACTCCGCATCGGGGAAGGTGTGGCGTATCGCGCGAATCGTTGGAATCGCCAAAATGGTATCACCCAATGCAGAGAGTTGGATGAAGAGGATTTTTTTGGGTGTATAAGGCACCGAAACGCGCCTACAAAATAGACTGAGCATACCACAAAGCGGTATGCCCAAATAACGGTCTAAGTACTGTTGAAAACGGTTGGATTGCATAATAGTTGTCAGTTGTCAGGGGAATGGCTTTCAGTTGTCAGTGCGATTTTTCTGATGAAGTTTAATAAAATATTTGGGTAATTCTGTGTTTTCCCAGGTCCGGTAGGTGCGGTTTCCTAACCGCACCGGACATTAGGAAAAATTACCCGATTAAATTCTTAATCTTCATGCGAAAAATCTTTCAGTTGTCAGTGGTTACCGGTTACCAGTTACCAGATGTGTCCTTTCTGGCAACTGGAC
>CAZQIP010000143.1:0-12045 GCA_964593655.1 uncultured bacterium
AAGCGATTCTTTACTGATAGCCGATAGCCATAAAAGGATAAAATATGTCACAAGAACTAATTGTTGTCCTGTTAGTTGCCCCGCTTGTTGGGTTTCTCATTAACGGGTTATTTGGAAAATGGCTAAAAGGGAACGAGAAACTGAGCGGCTGGATAGGCGCGCTTGCGGTGCTGGTCTCCTTAGTCTGTTCGATTATCGCTTTTATCAGCCTAAACGGCGGGGCCGCGCCGCTTGATGCAAAACTGTATGAATGGATTACAGGCGACGGGTTCGCTTTTAATATCGGGTTCCGTGTGGACGCGCTAACAGCGGTCATGTTGCTCGTAATTACCGGTGTCGGTTTCCTCATCCACGTCTATTCGATCGGCTACATGCACGGCGATGAAGGCTATACACGCTATTTTGCCTACCTGAACCTATTTGTTTTCGCAATGCTCATCCTCGTCCTCGGTAACAACTATCTCATGATGTTTGTCGGATGGGAAGGCGTTGGGCTCTGCTCCTATCTGCTGATCGGGTTCTGGTATGACAAACAGTCGGCGACGGACGCAGGAAAAAAGGCATTCATCGTGAACCGAATTGGCGATTTCGGTTTCCTGCTTGGAATGTTCACACTCTTTGCAGCGTTCGAAACCCTTGATTTCACCTCTATATTTGATGCCGCCGAGGCGGATAATTTTCAGAAAATTTTTGGTGCCAGCACGCTCGTGATTGCAACGTTGCTACTCTTCGTCGGCGCAATTGGAAAATCGGCACAAATCCCGCTTTATGTATGGCTACCTGACGCTATGGAGGGCCCAACACCTGTCAGTGCCTTAATCCACGCTGCGACAATGGTAACGGCAGGAGTGTATATGATAGCGCGCTCCGCTGTGCTTTATAACATCGCACATACAGGCGAAATCGTCGCATGGATCGGTGTTTTAACGGCATTCTTCGCCGCAACAATCGCCCTAACACAGAACGATATCAAACGCATACTCGCCTATTCTACTGTCAGTCAACTCGGGTATATGTTCGTCGGTGTCGGTGTCGGTGCCTATGCATCTGGCGTTTTCCACTTGGTAACGCATGCGTTCTTTAAAGGGTTGATGTTCCTTACCGCCGGCAGTGTCATGCACGCTATGGCGAATGAATTGGATATGCGGAAGATGGGCGGCTTAAAATCCAAGATGCCGATAACGCATTGGACCTTTTTAGTCGGCGCCCTTGCTATCGCGGGGTTCCCCTTCCTGAGCGGTTTCTGGAGCAAAGACGAAATCTTGCACAGCGCGTGGGGAAGTTCCGCCCTAATTTATGGGATCGGATTGCTCACAGCATTCCTGACAGCCTTCTATATGTTCCGTCTCATCTTCGTGACATTTTATGGTGAATCTCGCGTTGATTCCGAGGTCGCTTCACATCTGCACGAATCGCCAGCAATTATGTGGTTACCGTTAGCGATTCTGGCGATCCCCTCTGCATTAATCGGTTTACTATTAGGTTGGGGTGGACATGATAGTTGGTTCCACCACTTCACGGAACAGGTTAAAGGGTTTTCCTCGAAGGCACACGGTGAAGCATCAGGTAATGTGGTGCTATTTATGGTAATTTCATCGGTCGTCGGCTTGGCGGGCATTGCGTTCGCATGGACACGTTATAGCAAACGCGTACCGTCCGATGAACCTACCGGCGCATTACATAGACTCCTCGCGAACAAGTACTATGTGGATGAGATCTATAACGCACTCATCGTGCAACCGGTTAAAAACGGCTCACATTTCCTCTTGTGGAAACTTGTAGATAACGGCATTATTGACGGAATTGTCAACGGCGTGGCGGCTATTATCCGATTTATTGGTGGAACCTTGCGACGACTCCAAACAGGACTCGTCCAAGTCTATATTGTTTCAATGGTTCTCGGAATTGTGTTATTCCTGGCATATTATCTGTTTTTTACCTAAGTCAATGGATGGTAGGTTCTTGTGCCATATAATTTTCTCTTGTTGATTTTTAAATCTCCAGGCCCGGTAGGGGCGGTTTGAAACCGCACCGGACTTGAAAAAAAAGACTCAGAAAATTAGACAATCCGAGATGGAGGAAGCAGATGAAGCAGAACCCTTTTCGACCAAGGGATCTACTCAACAAAGAGGTTGCAGGCATCTTCGGTGTCGCAAGGTTGACAGATAAAGCGCGAGCTGCCCACGCTGGAGAAATCGGAAGTTATAAATACGGCGCTGATTCTGAACAAGATACAGCGATTTTATCCTTCCTCGGCATTTCAGCGGAAGCTTTTCAGGAAGCCGCAGTGCGCATTGACCATGATGTCAAATTGGGGGCATGGATTCTGGACAACTGTGAGCGGTCATCTGAGGAAGTATCAAAGTTTAATCGTAAGATGAAAGCTTGGTGGCAGAGCAAAATGCCTCAGGACGAGTTTTCAAAACGCCGCCGACAATTGTCTCAGCAAGCAGAAAACCGTAGACGTTCTTGGCTCCAACGTGATAAGTGGTGGTGGCAGAATTTCTTCAGAACGTAATCTATTCCTCTGCTAACTGATAACCGACAACTGACAACTATTCCAAGGAGGGTTCCTTGTTACTTTCAATAGTCATCTTTTTACCACTGCTCGGTGTGATAGCGATTGCCTTGCTTAGAGGCTTGGGTGCTACCGCTGTCAAAGCCATCGCACTTGGCATTGGACTCATCACCTTTGTTATCTCGTTAGGGCTTTATACCGAATTTAACGCAGACATTGCAACGTTTCAACTTGGCGGTCCTCCGATAGAGTGGATTCCGGGTTTAGGTATAAGCTACCATATCGGCATTGACGGTATTTCGTTGTGGTTGGTGCTGCTGACGACATTCCTAACACCCGTGTGTATTCTCGCCGCATGGGATTCGATTGAGAAAGGATTGAGCGGCTTTATGATGTCGCTTCTCGCACTCGAAACTGGGATGTTGGGTGTTTTTTGTTCTCTTGATCTGTTCCTCTTCTTCGTGTTTTGGGAAGCGATGCTGATTCCGATGTATTTCCTCATCGGTATTTGGGGCGGAGAGCGTCGGATTTACGCTACCGTCAAGTTCGTTCTCTATACCATGGCGGGCAGCGCCCTCATGTTGGTCGGACTTTTAGCACTTTATTTTCAGAACGGTAATAGTTTTGACCTAACGACGCTAAGCGGGCCCTTTGAGCATTCGGATCTGCTATTCCTCGCGTTTTTCATCGCGTTTGCTATTAAAGTACCACTGTTCCCATTCCATACATGGCTTCCAGATGCGCACGTCGAGGCACCGACAGTGGGAAGCGTCATTCTTGCCGGGGTTTTGCTAAAGATGGGCACCTATGGGATCATCCGATTTTGTCTGCCACTCTTTCCTGATGCAGCGGAAAAATTTACACCCTTGATCGTTACACTCGCTGTTATCGGCATCATCTATGGCGCATTGGTGGCGATGGTACAGCCGGACCTCAAAAAACTTGTCGCATACTCCAGCGTCAGCCACCTCGGTTTTGTCGTGTTAGGGCTCTTTTCACAAAGTGCCGCAGGGCTTCAGGGAAGCATGTTGCAAATGATTAATCACGGCTTAAGTACAGGCGCATTATTCCTTTTAGTCGGCATGATTTATGAGCGACGGCACAGCAGAATGATTGTTGATTTCGGCGGCTTATCAAAGCGGATGCCGATCTTCGCCGTAATTTTTATGATTGTGACGTTGTCATCGATTGGATTACCGGGGTTGAACGGATTCGTCGGTGAATATATGATACTGCTCGGCAGCTTTGTTCAGGGGGCTTTCTCGAAAGTCTACGTTGTCTTTGCGACCGCAGGGGTGATCCTCGCAGCAGTGTATATGCTCTGGATGTTCCAACGCGTGATGTTCGGAACGCTGGATAAAACAAATGAAAACTTACCGGACTTGAACGCTCGTGAAATCGTCGTCATGCTGCCACTGCTGCTGTTCATCGTCTGGATTGGTGTTTATCCGAAGCCTTTCCTGAGTAAAATGGAAAAATCCGTAGGGATTGTTGTGACAAAAGTACAAACGCAGACGGACCCTGCTATGGGACAACTCGAAAAACAGAAACCGCGGGATCCCAAACTCGCACTACAGGGAACGCAGCACACACAGCATGAAAAGCGTAAAAAGGAGGCAGAGGCGAAGTAAGTGAAGTTCAAACTGGTATCTTGTCTGATTATTTGTCTAATTCTTGGGCTTGCCCTTTCAGTTGCAATGGAGGCGTTCGGTGCAGATGACGCACACGGCAACGAAGCCGCACATCATGGGCATGGCGTAGATGGTGCCAAATTACCGATCTGGAGTATTATTCCATTTGTCGGTATTCTACTCTCAATCGCAATCTTTCCACTTGTGTTCGATTCACACTTTCTTGTTCACCACGGTGGGAAAATGTCTTTGGTCTGGTCGCTAATTTTCGCAATCCCATATCTTGCTGTGTTTCGCGGCGAGGCTTTCTACGATATACTTCACATCTATCTATTAGACTATATCCCATTCATCCTCCTTTTGTGGGGGTTGTTCACAGTCGCAGGTGGGATTCTTGTAAGAGGAACATTGCGCGGCACCCCGATAGTTAATACACTGTTACTATTGCTGGGCACTATAATCGCATCATGGGTCGGAACTACCGGCGCATCAATGCTCCTGATCCGACCCTTGATCCGGGCGAATGCATACCGAAAAAATAAGGTGCATCTAATTGTCTTTTTCATTTTTTTGGTTAGTAACATCGGGGGGTCTTTAACGCCAATAGGAGACCCACCCCTATTCCTCGGATTTCTCCGCGGCGTACCATTCTTCTGGACAACTACAGCACTATTGCCACACATGCTGTTTATTAGTGTTATCTTAATTGTACTGTTCTTTGTAATAGATACCTTGATGTTTAAACGCGAAGGCGGTGTTGTCCCCGATGACGGAGTCAACGAACCTATTCGCGTAGACGGACTTTTCAACCTTGTTTTTCTGCTCGGTATTATTGGTGCCGTTTTAATGAGTGGCAAGTTCAAGTGGGGAGAAGTCAACGTTCTCGGCGTCCATGTATATTGGCAAAATATTGCTCGTGAAGTATTGATTGTTGTTATGGGATTGTTGTCACTTAAATATACACCTTTTAGTGGCGAATTACGTCAATCCAACGAATTTTCATGGGAGCCGATTGAAGAAGTCGCAAAAGTTTTCGCCGGAATTTTTATGACAATTATTCCAGCATTAGCGATCCTAAAAGCAGGAGAGAACGGGGCCTTGGCAGGATTAATTGGTGCCATGCAGCAACCTTCTCACTATTTTTGGATTACGGGTATCTTGTCCAGCTTTTTGGATAATGCACCCACATATTTGACGTTCTTTAATACCGCACTTGGAAAATTAAACCTTACCGAGACGGTTGTACCACAAATTCTGTCCGGACAATTGGCGGAACCACAACACCTTGAGTTCATCAGATTGCTGACTGCTATCTCCGTCGGCGCTGTTTTCATGGGCGCGAATACCTATATCGGCAATGCACCGAACTTCATGGTGAAAGCCATCGCCGAGCAAAGCGGTATCCGAATGCCAAGCTTCTTTGGGTATATGCTCTGGTCAGTGGCAATCTTATTCCCACTCTTTGTGGTTGTAACACTTGTGTTTCTCCGTTAGGTGGCGACTGACTGACTTGTGAGTGCTGGCTTTGACCTCAATTCTTGGACTACTGCAGTAGACTCTTACGAGATTTTCCAGTGGATGACAACTACCGCAGAAAATGTTCTACGCTGCAAAGGAAGTTAAAAAATGCCAATAGAGATTAACTGGCAATTACTAATGCCGGAACTGGTTATCGCCTTAACATTGATCATTGTCCTTGTCTTTGACCTTTTTGATGCTATTTCCAAAACGGTCCTCGGCTGGATGACAATCGTTGGTGCTGGGATTGCCCTATGGGTTTCTATCCAGATGCATCAAGCGGACAGAGTGGGTGTCGAATTCAACGAAATGTTCAAGGTAGATAGTTTCTCCCTCTTTTTCAATATTATTTTCCTCGTTTCAACAATTTTAGTTGTGTTGATTTCAATGGGTTATTTAGACAGAGGCGATAGGAAGCAGGGACCTTACTATCTGCTGATCCTGCTTGCAACGCTCGGTATGATGTTGATGGCCGCAGGCAATGAGTTGATTATCGTTTTCCTCGGCTTGGAACTCATGTCGTTGTCGTTGTATGTGTTGGCGGGCTATTTCCGAGAGAGTCCTGCTTCAAGCGAGGCAGGAATGAAATACCTGTTACTCGGCGCGTTCGCAAGCGCGTTCTTCCTCTACGGCATCGCATTAATTTACGGCGGTACCGGCACTACAAGTGTGCCCGCAATTGCTGAGGCGATCACAGCTGATGATAAATCGCCACTGCTTTTAGCAGGGATGTTTCTGCTTGTCGTCGGGTTCGGGTTTAAGGTCGCTATTGTCCCGTTCCACCAATGGGCACCGGATGTCTATGAAGGCGCACCCACAACGATAGCAGCGTTTATCTCCGCAGGACCAAAGGCGGCAGGATTCGCCGCATTTCTCAGAATCTTCATGGAAGCCTTACCAAACTTGCAGGTGGAGTGGGGTGGTGTTCTCATCTTATTAGCGATGTTAACGATGACGGTCGGGAATGTCATCGCGATTGCACAAACAAACATCAAACGGATGCTCGCGTATTCGAGTATCGCGCACGCCGGTTACGTGCTCATAGGCTTGGCAGCAGCGAATGATGACGGAATTTCGAGCGCAATGTTCTATCTTCTGATTTATTGTGTAATGAACATCGGCGCGTTCGGCGCGGTTATCTTGGCAAAAACAGAAGATGGTGAGAGTCTCATGATTTCTGATTACGCTGGGCTCGGGACCCGAAAGCCATTGCTCGCTATGTTTATGACGATAATGCTTTTGTCGCTCGCCGGTTTTCCACCAACTGCGGGGTTTTTCGGGAAATTCTATATTTTCAAATCAGCTATCGGGTCAGAGCTGTATCTACTCGTCATCGTCGGTGCCATTAACACCGCAATATCAGCGTTCTATTACCTGCGTGTCGTTGTAACGATGTATATGCGTGAGCCAGAGGAAGAGTTGGAGTTTACGCCTTATGCCTCAACCCTCGTTATCGGGCTCGTCATCGCGGCGATTGGCGTGTTGCTTATCGGTGTCCTCCCATCGCTTATGCTTACGCCAGCACAGAATTCCGTTTTTTAGTGGTTTTATGAAGTTTAATTATTTAAATCGGTAATCCCGATTTTCCCCAGGCCCGGTAGGTTCGGTTTGTAACCGCACCGGGCATCACCGATTTTTTCCAAGCCGGTAGGTTCGGTTTGCAACCGCACCGGACCCTATCAGGAAATTAACGAATTAATTTTTTGACCTTCATGTAACCGCACCAATGCATAGATAATATTGGATTTTACGATAATCTTGAGACGAAAAAATTAATCAACTACCCGTTTCTCGACAACGGAGAGAAACGAGCAAGGGCCATAATTAAAAAAATGTCAGATGTTAGATTAGGATTTATCGGTACAGGTGGCAACATGAACCGCCACCTCCGTGAATTAACCGAGATCGGCGGCTCACAATTCGTCGCCTTCTGTGATATTGTCATCGAAAAAGCGGAACGGGCTGTCACGCAGTACGGCGGTAAAGCTTATGCCGACTATAACGAGATGCTCGCACGCGAAGAATTGGATGCCGTCTATATCTCTATTCCACCTTTCGCACACGGCGCACCTGAACGCGCCGTGATTGACGCTGGACTGGCGATGTTCGTCGAAAAACCGGTACACATGGATGCCAACGACGCAAAGGAGATCGCAGCGGTAATAGAAGAGAAAGGCATCATCACTGCTACCGGATATCAGGAGCGTTATCTTGACATCATCGACAAAGCGCAGGAACTCCTCGCTTCTCGACGGGTCGGATTCTTCATGGGCTACTGGATGGGCGGCATGCCCGGTGGATGGTGGCGCGAGAAGGCGAAATCTGGTGGGCAGCTCATGGAGCAGACGACACACGAATTTGATATGGCGAGATACCTCTTCGGCGAAGTCAAAACTGTCTATGCCGTCGCACGCTACGATCTGATTCCTGATACCGATTACGATATTGAAGAAGCATCTGCCGTCTCTTTGCAATTTGAGAGCGGCGTTTTTGGGATCATGTTCTCCGCCTGCTTCACGACAAATGGGATGAGTCGTTCTGGATTGGACATTTTCTGTGAAGACGGTTCGCTTGAATACCATCTCCGCCGCGCACTTGTGCTCTCTACCGCCGATGAGAAAACCACGTGGAATCCGGAAAACAATTGCACAATTGACATGGATAGCACCTTTATCAATGCAGTCCGCACCGGAGACGGCAGTGCCATCCGATCCCCCTACGCCGATGCCGCGAAAACCGCTATTTTATCCATCGCTGCCAACGAATCTCTCGAAACAGGTCTGCCGGTCCATTTAGGATAATTGAAGGACTGCCGACTATTAGGCAGGGCTACTTAGTTTTCCATTTTTTACATAAATTCTAACAACCCAGGCCCGGTAGGTGCGGTTTCTAACCGCACCGGAACCCATGAAAAAAGCGCGAAACCTGAGCATCTCTTAAAACTAAATGACCTATTCGACTATCAGGTCTGGGTGTTGCACTCGTTATCGGCAATGTGCTAAAATATTGGTAAAGAAATTTTTTAAAGCTCCAGAGGCGGTTAGAATTAACTAAAACCACCGCGAAACATAGTAGAGCGGTGACCAGCGTTAATCGTAAAAAAAATGGAACATCAAATTAACCTCCCCATCACCGGAATGCATTGCGAAAACTGCTCAAGCACCATCACACGGCATCTTAAAAAGATGGATGGTGTCCTTGCTGCAGAAGTCAGCCTTGCCACCGAATACGCCGCTGTTACCTTCGATACAGCCACCCTTAGTGAAGTCGATATCGTTGATAAGATCCGAGACCTCGGTTTTGACGTTGTTGATGAAGACAAAGAAGAAGAGGCTCGCGCCGAGGAATTCCGACGGCAGAAGCGGCAATTCACTGTCGGAGTCATCTTCACGCTCCCGCTTTTCCTCCTTAGCATGGGTAGAGACATGAACCTCTTGGGTGAGTGGGCATCTGCACACTGGGTTAACTATCTCATGTTTGGTTTAGCATTACCGGTGCAGGGGTATGTCGCTTGGGACTATTACATCGGCGGCTTTAAGGCACTACGCAACCGATCCGCCAATATGGATGTACTCGTCGCAATGGGCACCTCCGTGGCGTTTTTCTATAGTCTCGTTGTAACGATTGCACTAACAACGGGGGCAGGAGAACGCTTCGGCGCGCATGTCTATTTTGAGACAGCCGCAGTTATCGTTACATTGATCAAGTTAGGAAAACTGCTTGAAGCACGTGCCAAAGGTAAGATAAACGCAGCCCTCAAAAAACTCCCGCAGCTTGCCCCCAAAATAGCGTGTCGCTTAACAGACGGCGAAGAACAACACATTCCCATTGAACTGGTCGGTGTGGGTGATGTCTTGGTTGTCCGTCCCGGCGAAAGCATTCCTGTCGATGGCGTGGTACGTAGTGGCACAAGTGCCATTGATGAAAGCGTCTTCACCGGAGAAAGCCTACCTGTAGATAAGGTACCAGGCGACCCTGTGACCGCTGCAACGATGAACCAAAGCGGAATGCTCACAATGGAAGCCACGCATATCGGGGCAGAAACGGCACTTTCCCGTCTTGTCCAATTGGTGTCCACGACGCAACAGAGCAAACCGCCTATCCAACGCGTTGTCGATGCAGTCACAAACGTCTTTGTGCCTATTGTCACCGCGATTGCCGTTGGGACGTTTCTCGTGTGGTGGTTCCTCCTCGGAGCAGGGTTCACCCCAGCAATGCTCCGCCTCGTTGCGATCCTCGTCACAGCCTGCCCTTGTGCATTGGGACTCGCCACCCCAACCGCAGTTATGATGGGAACCGGGATCGGCGCGCAGCGCGGCATCCTCTTCCGAAACGGCGAAGCACTTGAACGCGCTGGAGATTTAACCACAATTGTCCTCGATAAGACAGGCACCTTGACAGAAGGAAAACTCAGGCTTACCGATATTTTCACGGATAGAGACGAATCGGGACTCTTACAGTTATCTGCCGCTGCGGAGCGTGGCAGTGAACATCCCATCGGAAAAGCGGTTGTCCAAGCCGCACAGGAACGTGGATTGGACATCGCGACACCGAGTCAGTTTAAAGCGATCGCCGGACACGGTATCGTCGCACAGGTTGGTGAAAATAGTGTCATCATCGGCAATTTATCCCTAATTCAACAACACAACATTCCGGCGAAGAGATTTGAAGCAGAAGCAGAGCGTCTACAGGCCGAGGCGAAAACCGTCCTATGGATCGCTGTTGATGCAGAGGTCGTTGGGCTTCTGGCGGTCGCGGACACATTGAAATCGGAAGCGCAAGAGGCTGTCGCGGAACTCTACGAACTTGGATGTACGGTAACAATGATGACAGGTGATAACCGCGTTACGGCTGATGCGATTGCCAAGGCTTCGCGGATTAGCGATGTCATGGCAGAACTCAAACCGGAGGATAAAGCGGCGGCAGTTAAAAAGTTACAGGCGGAAAATGGTGGACTCGTCGCAATGGTAGGCGACGGCATTAACGATACCCCCGCATTGGCACAAGCCGACATCGGTATCTCGCTCGGCACAGGCACCGATATTGCCAGAGAAACAGCGCACGTAACGCTCATGCACAGCGATTTGCGCGGACTCCCCGATGCAATTCGGCTCAGTCGTTCCACGATGCGTACAATTAAACAGAACCTGTTCTGGGCGTTCTTCTACAACGTGCTTTTAATTCCCATCGCAGCAGGCGCGCTGTATCCATTATCTTTCGTGCCGATGATGTTCCGAGAACTCCACCCGATGCTCGCAGCGTTCGCAATGGCGTTTAGCAGTGTGTCCGTTGTGCTAAATAGTTTGCGACTGCAATGGAAGAACAAGTAATCGAACTTCAGCAACGAATGATGTGACGCTTCGCTGCGTCCAACACCTGTTCCACCGTAATTCCTGCAATGACTTCACAACTATCAGCACCGCATCCCCCCGGATTTCTTCCCGGATGACACGGGTTACACCCCAGTTCTATTCCACTTTGCACAACCGTGTGCTTATCACCGTAGGGACCGCTCCGAATGTGGTTCGTTGAACCGAAAAGCGCAACTACTGGTGTATCCACTGCTGACGCAATATGCATCGGTCCCGTGTCATTTCCAATATAGACATTACAGGCAGAGATTAACGCCGCGAGGTGACGTAGGTTTTCCGTTTTGACGAGAATTGGCGGAACGTCCATCATTTCTGATACTTGGACTTGGAGTCCTCGTTCGTTCGGACCAGCGAACAATAAGATCGCTGCGTTCTGTTCTTTACACAGCGCATTTGCGACCAACGCGTAATTCTCTGCGTTCCACAACTTATATTTCCAATTCCCACCCGGATGAATACCAATTAACAACTGTTCTGACGTGAGACCGGCTTCGCAAAGAAAGCGGTGTACCTCTGTCCGTTCTGTTTCAGTTAATTGTAAATGCGGATGTGCATCCGTTGTGTCAATGCCATGTCTTTGAAGTACATCCAGATAGCGGGTAACAGCATGACGATTGCTCTCACCGCGAACCAGTCCCCAATGTTCCGTACCAATACACCGCGCTGTAAGACTATCTCGCAGGTTCACAACGAGATCAAATTTTTCACGTCGTAAGGTTTTTATGAGACGCAGCCGTCCTTTCCAACCGGCGTGTTCGCCTCGATTATCATAAACAAGGGTCGCATCAATATTGGGTTCAGTAGCGAGGAGATCAACCGCGCGCGGTCCAACGAGAAAGGTGATATGTGCGTCTGGAAAATGTGAGCGTAACGGATGGATGACAGCTGTGGACAGCACCGCATCACCGATGAAACTGAAACTAAAAAAAAGGATTTTTTTCATTTTTTTAGAGTTGTCAGTTTTCAGTTATAGTGAAGTTCATAAATAAGTGGACATCTTTGTAGC
>CAZQIP010000144.1:0-5368 GCA_964593655.1 uncultured bacterium
CCTAACCGAACCTACACAGAGTGTCCTATTAATTCTAAACTTTACTATAGGATTCCGGTGTGAAGCGTTTTCAAACGCTATGAACTTCTCCAGTTTAGAAGAAAAGTGAAACATGTTCCAATATATCAGAAAAGCAATAAGAAAAATACGGCGACGGTATATCAGAAATTTGCAGAGACGGAACCTACCGAAAGCTGCACCAAGTGTAGCAGAGGCGATACTGCCTTTGGACTCCGACACCTACACTATTGCACCCAGTCACCTCAAAGAGATGATGAACCAAGATAAACCCATCGTTTTGTTAGATGTACGTGAAAAATGGGAGTATGAGATGGTTCACATTGAAGGGGCTATTTTGATTCCGTTCGGTGAGTTGCCAAGACGGTTTCGGGAGGTTACACCGGGGATTGAGGTCGTGGTGTATTGCCACTGGGGAATGCGGAGCCTGGATGCGGCGTTCCTTTTACAACAACTCGGCTTTAAGTCGGTAAGGAGTTTAGTCGGTGGTATTGATCGCTGGGCACAGGAAATTGATACCGCTATCCTACGATATTAGAACCGCCTGTAACTCTATCTACGCTTCTGTTTTGAAATCTTGGCTTTGGAGTTCATATTTCTGCATCCGGTGTTGGAGTTTGCGACGCGAAATACCGAGCAGTTTTGCAGCTTGAATCTGGTTCCCATTGCTTCTTGCCAATGCGCTGTACACGTATTCCTTAATAATTTCCTCCAATGAAACCCCTTCCTCTGGTATATCGAACTCAACATCGGTCGTAGGCAGCGACGTATCTAAAATTTCCGGAGGCAGTTCGTCTTTATCGATCACTTCATTTTCTGAAAGCACAAAGATCCTACGGAGGTAATTTTCTAATTGCCGAATGTTACCGGGCCACTCGTAACGTCGGAGTGCGGACATCGCTTGTGGTGTAACCTGCTTCGGTAACGCCTCCGTATATTCATTGCTGAACTTCTGGATGAAGAAATTCACGAGCATTGGAATATCCTCTGGGTGTTCCCGAAGTGGCGGGACGTGAAGCGGAATGACATTCAGCCGGAAATAGAGATCATCGCGAAAGGTGCCATCTCGGACGGCTTGAATCAGGTTCTTGTTTGTGGCGGCAATCACACAGACATCCACTTTAATACTCTGAGTTCCGCCGACTCGGCGTATCTCCCGTTCTTCTAAGACATGCAAGAGTTTGCTCTGGGTCTGAGTCGGAAGATCACCGATCTCGTCAAGGAAGAGTATCCCTTCATTTGCGACTTCAAACAGGCCTTTCTTTTGCTGCGCGGCATCGGTAAAGGCGCCCTTTTCGTGACCGAAGAGTTCACTTTCAATCAGCGTATCTGGAATCGCGCCGCAGTTAACAGCGATGAAAGGTTTGCCTTTTCTGAGGCCGTGTTTGTGGAGCGCGCGCGCAATTAAACTTTTACCAGAGCCGGTTTCTCCGGTGATGAGCACTTGCGTGACACCGCGATGCAAAATCCGAGCCATTTTTTTGAAAAGCTCCTGCATTTGCGCACTTTCACCGACAATCTCATCAATCTGAATTTCAGGCGTTGCGTCGTCGTTTACCACTTCTGGGTCTCCGAGGGCACCGCGTGTCTGCAGGGCGTGCTTCACTTCCCGTTTCAGAACATCAATCTGAATCGGTTTCTCGAGATAGTAAAACGCACCTTCGTGTGCTACAAGATTAACAGCATCATTCAATTCGGCGTACGCTGTCATGATAAGCACTGGTAGGTCTGGATCGGTGCGTTTTATTTCCCGTAGCAGCTCTCGGCCTTCAAATCGTGAAGACATCCACATATCGCTGATAACCAGATCAAACATCTGTTTCTCTAAGTGCTCAAGCGCGGCTTTGCTGTCTTCAACGATTTCAACCGTGTACCCTTCACGTTTTAAAATGCGCTGTAAAATTGTCAGTTGTGCTTGGTCGTCGTCTACAATCAGTATGGATGCCATTGTCTTAGTGCTCCTCAAGGAAGTGTACTCGCGTTCAGTGGAAAGCTGATTTTAAAGGCGGTACCCATTCCCATTTTGCTTCGAACTTCGATCTTACCTTTATGCGCAGTGATGATCTGGTGTGAAATGGCAAGTCCAAGGCCTATACCGCCGGTAGCATCTTTCGTCGTAAAATAAGCATCGTAAATCTGTTCCTGGATTTCTTCTGGAATGCCGATGCCGGTATCTCGAATTTCGATCACTGCGTATTCCGGGGCTTGCTCTATCTGTTCAAGTAATGTGTTGATGTAAATACTGCCGCCCTTCGGCATCGCTTGGATACTGTTTTGCACAAAATTGAAAAGCGTCTGCCGCATTAAGGCTGTATCGAGCGGCACATCCGGTAGATTGGCATTGTAATTTCTGATGACCTGCACCTGAGCTTCCTCAGCGATCAGTGTGAATTCCGATAAAACTTGATCTACAAGCACATTAAGATTTACCGGTTCTACATTCAGTATCCTTGGGCGATTTAAAGTGAGAAACGCCTCTGAAGTTTGCTTGAGTTCCACTATTTTTTGGTCAACAATATCTAACAACTCTTTTGCCTCTTCGATATCCTCGTGACTCACTTGCGGTTGTGAGAAAACAGATTTGAGATGTTGCGCGGTCATTCCGATTGAATTAAGTGGATTCCGAATTTCGTGTGCTACACCCGCGGCGAATTGGCCTAAAGCATCAATCCGTTTGGAATGAGAGTCCCGCAGTTGCCACAGCATCCGGACGAGGTTATGGGTCGCTCTCCCGATTTCATCGGAGGAATAAGTTTGATCAAGAGATAAATCGCCACTTTCTGCACTCTGAATAATATGGGTCATCCGTTCTAATGGCTTCATAATTAAGTGATTCGTCGTCAGGTCAATCAGGATTACAAGGAGCGCACCGACAATCACGATCAGTATTGCGTGCATCAACAGTGAGTTTCGGATTGATCTGTCAATGTAGGGCACATCGAAAAGCACCTGTATGTAGCCAGTCAACCATCTCTGAATCCATAAAATTCCATCTTGTTTCCATAAATTGTAGAGAGTGCTGTCTTCCTGATCAGTCACTCGCCAACGCCTACCTTTCTCTTCAGATATCACTGGTTCTTCCGGTACATAAACAGCTTCACTAAAGACTTTCCGCCAAACATCATCATACCAACCCTTATCTAAGGGCAGCATCCCCTCATCAAATATCTGTTCATACGCCGCAAAACGACTCGGTTCTAACTCAACAGGCTCTGGCATAGTCAGAGGGGCGATGTATTTAATAACAATAGCTGTTGCATTCTGCCCCTCAACAGCGCGGATCGTCGCGCCTTTGGTCTCAATTTGCTCAAGATCCGCTGAATCCAGATTAATAACAACAGCATCTGCACCGGCAAGTAGGCTCGAACGAATACGGGTATCACTCAAGGCGATGTGGATGTTCAGAACATCTCGCATATCCGGATGTTCCCGTTTCAGCGCGTTCAGCACCTGATTTAAGCGCTGGACATCAAACGCCTTTGTCGTTTCGATTTCGCTGACAATAGCATTAAGAATCGTGTTGTCAGCGATCTTTCTCAGTTCAGCACCACGTTCTGCACCCAAGGCGTGAAGCGCATTCATCTCGTTTCGGACACGGATACTATCAAAAAAGTAAAACGCCACAAGGATCGCTATGACAGAAAGGTTGATAACAAGGGAATACTTCCATTGGAGTCGCATTTTAACTCATAACGCGTTGCACTGCCTTTTTCCACTGCGAGAGTTTCTGATGCCGTTCGTTTGTGTCAATTTCTGGTGAAAAGACGCGACCTGTAGAAACTTCGTCTGCGGAGGTCGCTTGGGCAGATCGATATGCCTCCAGTTCAGTAATGTCATTCCACATTCCCGTTGTGATACCGGCAAGGTACGCTGCACCCAGTCCGGTTGATTCAATGTGGGCAGGGCGTTCTACATCTATCCCAAGAATATCCGCTTGGAACTGCATGAGAAAATCATTCACAGTGGCTCCACCATCAACACGCAAACGATCAATCCGCATGTCTGCATCCGTCACCATCGCAGTGACCACATCTGCCGATTGATAGGCAATTGACTCTAAAGTGGCACGAATCACCTGCGCGCGGGTACTCCCGCGTGTTAAACCGAGAATCGCACCGCGTGCTTCAGCGTCCCAATATGGGGCACCGAGGCCAGTAAACGCAGGGACAACGAAGACACCGCCTGAATCCGGGATGCTGGATGCGATAGCTTCCGTTTCCGCTGCGTTTTCAATAATCTGGATACCGTCCCGCAGCCACTGGACAGCAGCGCCAGCCACAAATACGCTCCCTTCCAGCGCATAAACCGGGTTTTCATCTAAACTACAAGCAAGTGTTGTCAGGAGCCCAGTCTCTGTTTCTATCTTTTCAGCACCTGTGTTAAGCATGAGAAAGCAACCCGTCCCGTAGGTGTTTTTCACCATGCCCGGTTCGGTACATAATTGCCCGAAGAGCGCAGCCTGCTGATCCCCCGCAATGCCAGCAATTGGAATGCCATCTAAGCCTATATTTTTACCGAAGGTTTCAAGCCAAAAATTACGGTAGAAACTCGCTGTGCCGAAGTTGTTCGCAGACGGATAGACTTCAGGCAGTATAGTTTTTGGAACGTTGAATATCTCCAAAAGGCTATCGTCCCATGAAAGGGTGTTAATATTGAAGAGCAGGGTACGCGCTGCGTTTGTATAATCGGTTTTGTGGACAGCGCCGTCTGTTAATTTCCACAGAAGCCAAGTGTCTACGGTCCCAAACGCAAGCTCACCGCGTTCTGCTTGTGCCCGTGCGCCGTTAACATTATCAAGAATCCACGCGATCTTTGTTGCAGAAAAGTAGGCATCTAAGACAAGACCTGTTTTCGTCTTTATTTCTCCCGCTACTCCCTGTTTTTCAAGAGAAGCACATCTATCTGCAGTGCGCCGACACTGCCATACAATCGCAGGATAGATCGGTTTGCCTGTTTGCCGATCCCAGATGAGAGTCGTTTCGCGTTGATTGGTGATGCCGAGAGCGATAATGTTTGGTACTGTTTCTCCAAAAAGTGCGTCTACGGCTTGTAGCGTGGCGTTCCATATCTCTTCTGGGTCGTGTTCTACCCAACCCGGATGTGGATAATATTGTGTAAATTCTTGGTATCCGCGTGCAACGATATTACCAGCTACGTCAACAAGGAGGGCTGTTGTTCCTGTTGTCCCTTGGTCAATTGCGAGGATACAAGCGGTGTTCGGCATACGCTGCGTGCTGCTCCTAATTCCTTTTTACTTTAAAGAATAACATGGATCGGAAAAAATAACAATTGAAAATGAGAATTTGACTGATGTAAGATTTCTATCAGAGCCATTCAGTTCTCGGTTTTT
>CAZQIP010000145.1:0-16797 GCA_964593655.1 uncultured bacterium
CAGATGCAGAGGCGAGCAAAATGTCAGTTTCAGTGATACCGCCAACCGCCTGGTGGATAATGTTGATTTTCACCTCCTCGGTACTCAACTCAAGTAGAGAGGAAGCAACCGCTTGAACCGAACCTTGTACATCGCCCTTAAGGACGACATTTAATTCCTTAATTTCGCCTTCCTGAATTTGTTGAAATAAATTTTCGAGACTGACATGGCTATTGGCACCGAGTTTTTGGGTACGGTACTGATCCTGACGGGTTTCACTGATTGTCCGAGCATCCTTATCAGATTCAATAGCATAGAATCTATCACCTGCTTCTGGCACACCGGTAAAACCGAGTACCTCAACGGGGACAGAGGGCCCGGCTTCTTTCAATCGTTTCCCCAGATCGTCCATCATTGCTCTAACTCTCCCGGAATATCTGCCGGAAATAAAGACATCTCCAACCCGCAATGTACCAGACTGTACAAGAACAGTAGCAACCGCTCCGCGTCCTTTATCTACCTGTGCTTCAATAACAACACCGCGGGCGGGTTTATTCGGGTTCGCCTTAAGTTCAAGGAGTGCTGCTTCTAAAAGGAGCATCTCAAGCAAAAAGTCGATTCCTGTTCCCTCGACAGCGGAAGTTTCAACACAAATTGTTTGCCCACCCCAATCTTCAGGAACGAGTTCATGTTCTGTTAGTTGTTGTTTGATATAATCTGGCCGTGCGCCGGGGACATCTATCTTGTTAATAGCGACGACAATGGGGACTTTCGCAGCTTTTGCGTGGTTAATTGCCTCAACAGTCTGAGGCATAATACCGTCGTCCGCTGCAACAATGAGCACAACGATATCAGTCACCTGTGCGCCGCGTGCGCGCATTGCGGTAAAAGCGGCGTGCCCGGGCGTATCCAAGAAAACAACACTGCCGCCGTCTAAGGTCACATGATAAGCCCCGATATGTTGTGTAATATTCCCTGCCTCAGATTCACTGATGTTTGATTGACGGATAGAGTCCAAGAGAGAGGTTTTGCCGTGGTCAACGTGTCCCATAATTGTAACAACGGGTGCACGGGGTCGTAAAGATTTTGGTGGGTCTGGTGTCTCAACTAACAGTTCTTCCTCAAGTGTCGGTAATTTGACTGCTTCAAAATTTAAGTGTTCCCCAAGCATCACAAGGGTCTCATAATCAAGCCGCTGATTTATGTTTGCCATCACCTTTAATTTCATAAGTTGCATAATCAACGCCGAGGGTTGTAAAGCCAGTGTCGCAGCGAGGTCAGCAACAGTTGCCCCCTCTTTGACTTGCAAACCATTCGCTGTGTTCGATGACACCTCTGTGGTGTTTTCAGTTGATGCTTCAGGTGTAGAAACGGCTTCCGCCGATTCAACGATCTCGGACTCAATCAACGCGACGGTATCCGCATCAAGAGAACTCATATCATTTTTAACGCGAACGCCATGTGCTTCCAAGAGCGCGATAAGTTGCTTGGTCGTTAGGTCATATTGCTTTGCCAACTCATAGACCGGCGTACCTTGATCCTGTTTCTCTTCACGATTCCCTTTGGCGGATCTTCGCCGCTGTCGTGGTTCCTTGTTCATGGTAACTCCTCCTTTTTTCCTGTTGTGCTGGCGGATTTCTCGGTCCATTCAAGTTCAAGAAGGACTTTCTCAAACCGCTCTATAACCACACTTGTCAGTTGCACACGTAATAAAGAATTAATCCGTCTCGGTGCCTTAAACGCTTTCTGAATGCAGAGTTGAGAGGGGCAGACATACGCCGCTCGCCCGTGCAACTTCTTCTGGTTGTCAATTTGCAGTGTTTTATGCTTCTGACCGACAAATCGTATCAATGTTTTTTGCGAAAATTTTCCACGGCACCCAATACAAGTGCGAATAACATCCCTCAACGGCTTCACCCACTTTTTGAACCTTCGATTGGTATGCCGATAATCCTCGCGCAGGTATTAGAGACCACAAAATAGCGCGCTTAAAAAACTATTCAGATTCAGGGTCAAGATCATCGTTTTCAGTAGTAACATCAAGTGTCTCAATATTCTCTTCGGAACTTATCAATAGACGCTCCTCTGCGTCGGGGGTTTCCGATGCCTCACCTTCAACATCTTCAGCCTCGATTGGATCAGGCGTATCTGCAGTCTGTTCTTCACTTTTTTCGTCGGTCCGTTCTTCGGGGTTGTCGAGCATAAGTTCAGCTGCCTCACCAGCATCAGGTTCTTCCGGTTTAAAGAGTTCGTTAATCGAAACAGCGGCTTCGGATTCCCCCTTTATGTCAACCTTCCATCCTGTCAACCTTGCGGCGAGTCGTGCGTTCTGTCCGCGTTGACCAATAGCTAAGGAGAGTTTATCGTCTGGCACAACCACGTGCGCGCTTTTATTTTCATCGTCAAGTTCTACTCTACGTACACCGGCACGACGCCCCAAGGCGTTAGCAATAAAAGCACTTATATCCTCGCTCCATTCAACAAGATCTATTTTTTCGCCATCCAACTCGCTAATGATATTTTGGACGCGAGTTCCCTTAACACCGACACATGTGCCAACAGCATCTATGCCTTCCTCCGTCGCTTGAACAGCGACCTTTGCACGATTGCCTGGATCCCGTGCGATCGCCATAATACGGACCTGCCCCTCATAGATTTCAGGAACCTCTTGCTCAAACAAGACGGCTACGAGGTCTCTGTGCGTTCGCGATACGATGACAGGTGCCCCACGCGCCTCATTTTTGACCGACAAAATCAGACATTGTAAACGTTTGCCCCGTTCATAGTTCTGTGACCGTGGTATCTCACGTGGTGGTAAAAAGGCTTCTGTCTGTTCAAGGTCTAAGATGATACCGCCACGTTCAAAACGCTGGACGTAGCCCGTGATGACCTCACCTTCGCGGCCAACGAATTCCTGATAGACTCTTTCACGTTCTGCCTGTTTGATCTTTTGGAAAAGGATTTGCTTCGCCAATTGTGCTGGAATCCGACCAAACTCGTTCGGATTGATTTCGACGTTCAAGACCTGACCGAGTTCAACATCGTCCTGAAGTTTTATGGCTTCCTCAATAGGAATCTCTGTGGAAAAATCACGCATAATATTAACGACTGTTTTAGGAACGTAGCAGCGTATATCACCTTTTTCCAAATTAATTTCAACAGAAACATCGGCATCGGGTCCGTAAACCCGGCGTGCAGCAGCACGGAGTGCTTCCTCTATCGCCTCAACAAATACCTCTTCAGGTAAATCTGTCTGCGCGGTATTTTGACGAATAGCATTTTGGAGATTCTCTAACATAAATAACGTTCGCGAACCGTTATTTCATATAGACCTGCCAACAACAAGTCATATAATTTTAGTCCGCGCACTCCTTTCCAATTTTTTACATAAGCGTCGGATGTAGATCCTTCGCTTTTGCGAGTTACCATTTCAGATGTATGTGTGCCTTGCGAATGTGTGAAATCTGAACAGAGATACTTTTTCCGGCAGTTTGCGCCAAGACGACGCTCTCCGGATGTACTTCTACAACGGTGCCTTGTACGTGATAGTCCTGTTCATTTTCCGCTTCTGAAGCGACTTCTATCTGAACGGTTCGCCCACAATTTCGCTGAAAATCCTTGGCGGTTTGCAAAGGTCTATCTATCCCGGGTGAGGCGACTTCCAACTGTGCGTAACTCGCTAAATGCTCATGGACCTCTAAAACCGGATGTACGACCTGGTTCACGGCTTGGCAATCTGCTACCGACAGTCCGTCTTGCTTGTGAATAAGTAACCGCAAGGTCTGTCCATGCGTCTCAACATCAACGAGTTCAATACCCTCCATGTCAAGCATCGGTGCTAACATTTCAATAATAGCGTTTTTCTCGGTTGTTGTCATACTTATGCAAATATATAAAAAAACGCGAAATATCCCAATAGTAGAGGTCCCTCGCGGTTCGTGTTATGTTGTATCCTGCAGATGGAAGGCGTAGCACTGAGGTGAACGTGTCCGCCTCTAATTCTTTAAAGTATCTGCGTTATACAACTTCTACCGATTGCCAAGCAACGGCGTATTAATTCTCTTCCATTACCTGTATTGTGTTACATCATACCTATTTTTTCCGTGTTACAATCAAGCCAAAACGTGCAACTAAATCAAGATTCGCAAAGATTATGACATAATTGTATCATATCTTGGGTCGTAAGTCAAATTAAATAGGATTTACACGATTTTTCGATTAAATCCTAAGCATTGTGCGGTGTTGGCAAAGTTTGCGTAAATCTTGTAAAACAGTCTTCACTGGCTCAATTAAGCTCAAGGCTATTTAGTTTTCGCGTTTTTCATCATTTTGCTCGGAAAGTCGCGAGCACAGCTCGCTCCTACAGAAGAGGTCGTTTGAAAAAACAAGCGAAAATATGGAGAACTGAATGACTCTGACTTAAGCTGTAGAAATGATTTTATTTTTCGGGAAAGTACGCTATAATATCCACCATGAGTATGTTCCGTGAACACTGGATCGGTGGGTTAGTCGCTTATAGTACCTTTTTCATCATCTCACTCATAGCTGCCCTTGCCGTTCCAATCCTTTATCACACGATGCCCCAAGATTGGAATCCAACGATTCCACCGGTGAGAGCTCCTCTACAAATCATCGGTTGCTTTGCCGTAGCAGTGCTGTTTGGATTGTGGCCAGATGTTGACATCAAGAGCAAGAGCCAGAAGATATTTTATAGTGTGCTCTTTGTGCTGAATGTGGTACTGATTGTTTTTTTACAGAGGTACCTGGAATCAGCACTCTTAGGTCTCTTCGCGATGCTCCCGATTATGAGCAAACATCGCGGGTGGACACACGCGAAACTTACTATGATTTTGCTCCCGAGTGTGTTCCTGTTCGTTCCGATTTATGCTGGATATCCAGAATGGAAGTCGGGTAGTAACCTCGCGGCCCAGTTCGATGCGTTACGAGATTGGGATGACCTTTCACAGGCTGTCCTGAGTGGTATACCCTTCTACGTGGCAGGTTTCATCGGTTACGCGACGCATCTCCATCTGGACGGCATCCTATTTCGTTCTCGGAAAGCACAACGACAAAAGGCGCGAGCCAACCAATGAACACAATAATCCAGACGCTTCAAGAACTATTTAGCAACTCAACCCTGCAGGCCCTCGGTAATTTTGCGAATGCACGCGGTGTACAGCTCTATCTCGTCGGTGGCAGTGTGAGAGATTTATTGCTCAAACGCCAGACGACGGATATTGATTTCGCCTTAGCCTCGGATGCAATTCAGTTTGCCAAGGCGTTTGCTGCCAGCATCAGGGCGACTTGCATCGCGCTTGAAGAAAACCCGTCCACCGCCCGTGTCATTGTTAAGCGACCTGACATTTCGCAGAGACCGTCTCTAAGCATGGATTTTGCGCAATTCCGGGCTGCATCACTCACTGAGGACTTACGTTTGCGGGACCTAACAATCAATGCAATGGCAATTGCACTTGAAGATGTGGGATCGGTTACAAATAACGCGTGTGAACGAAATTCCTTTTACGTGATTGACCCGTGCAGCGGTATGAACGACTTAGAGACAGGTTTACTCCGATTTCCGAGTGAACAAGTGGTGCGAGACGATCCGGTTCGTTTGCTGCGGATTTACAGATTCGCGGCGCAGTTGGATTTCAAGATTGCCGAAAGTGCGATTAATTTGGTAACAAAGCACCGAGCGTTACTCTCTAACATAGCATCGGAACGGTGCCGCGACGAACTGATGAAAATCTTTAATGTTAAGAAGTCACATCCATATCTACAACAGATGGAAACAGTCGGATTACTTACCGAAGTCGCCCCATCTATAAAAGCGGCAGGCAGTTCTTGGAATCCGCTTGAGGCTTTTGAAAAAAATCCAATCCCGATGGGACTCGACGTATACCAGAGCGAAATTAATGACTACCTGCAAGGAAAACTGGGTGCCGAGGTCAATCGGCGTTCTTTGATCAAGCTCAGCCTCCTCTTGGGAGATAATTGCGGTAGTGCCGGCGCGCAGCTTCGCTTGAGTCGTAAAGCAACACAGTTTATGAAACGCCTTCTCAGCGGTGCCGAAGTACTGAAAAATGAAATTCAGCAATTGACCCCAAAACAGATAATTCGCTTTCTCAGAACATACGCTTCCGACTGGTGGGGTGTAGTTCTCTATGCGTCAGCGTCAGATCCGATGGATCCGACTTCACTTAAACAGATTGCGAATACGTACTATGAACATATCCTGCCAATTAGCAAACAGGGTAGGCTTATCACTGGAGAAGATTTGATTAAGCATTTTGATTTGAAAGAAGGGAAGCAGATCGGAAGGTTGCTAAAAGAGATTGAAGAACGCCAGTTTGATGGCAAAATCCGAACCCGTGAAGAAGCCCTTACTGCTATAGCGGCGTTAATTCAGCAGTCTAATCACTTTCTATGAGTTATAATTTCGTCTGATTTTTTCGCAAAAATCTTGGAATCAATGATAGTAAAAGCATCAGGATGCCGGCGATCCCGAGATAGATTGCGGTCTTCCAGAAGTTGCCTTCGCCACTGACAAACGCGCCCCCCAACTGAACGAGTACGATTGTCCCCGGTAACATAAAGATAGCAGAGACGAGCACATAAATTGGAAACCGAATGCTGGTGAGCCCATAGGCGTAATTTTGAAGGTTAAACGGGAAAATTGGGACCAAGCGTGTGAACATCAAGATACGCCACCCTTGTTCTTCAACCTGCTCATCTATCTTGCGGAATTGCGCATTGTTTTTGACCCAACCTTCAACAAGGTCGCGAGCGACATAGCGGGCAATAAGGAATGCGACAGAGACCGAGATAATAGAGGCTATAGAGGCGTAGAAGACCCCCCATAACGGTCCGAAGACGAAACCTGCCAATACAGTTACCGGGGAACCTGGTAGGAAAAAGACAGTCGAGACCAGATAAAGCCCAATATAGACTAAGGGTGCAATTGCCCCAAAACTCGCCACCCATGTCTTGATTTTAGGAACATTTTCTAACCGAATCTCGTCTGTTATGCCGTAGTGTCTCAACACGAAATACACTATTGCAACAATGCCGACAGTGGTTGCAATTTTAATCAGGCTCTTTTTCATTTTGTTGCGAAATTGCCTCCAAATAGGCTTTAATCTGTGCTTGATATCGAACAGGAATACGATTATTGTTCACGGCTTCGGCATACGCGCGCTCCGCATTGAGGACGACATCGCTGAAAGGTAAATAGACGGGGTCATTGTTGCTAACCTCACCCGTAATAGCATCAGAAAAACCTTGTGTATGACCTGAAACTTCTGCTGTAAGTATCAACTGCTGCCCATCAATTTGCGGGATAGGTATTTTCTCACCAGTCAACGGTGTAGAAGTAGAATCCGTTGTGTCTGTTTCGTTCTCCACTTTCTTTGCATCGGTTGTCTGCAATTCTGACTGTGGATCGGCATTCAACGCGCCTTCGTGAGTCCCTTGTACCTCACTGCTTCCGGCGTTTTGCCCGGGGGCTCCATCGCTATTCGCAACGCCATCGCCTGGGGTTTCAATTTCAAGCGTCGCCAACGCTAATTCCTTCTGGTTCGCCGTGAGTTGTGCCTCCAGTTGCGTGAGGTCGGTTGATGCCTCCATCATCTCAAGCGCATCAATGATGTCCTGCAACGTCTCCGGCGTAACGGACTTGCCCTGAATCTGATTCAGTGAATCGTTGAGTGGCCCCTCCGGTAGATTTTCAGCCAAACGTTCAAAAAGATTCATGAGTTCCGCTTGGAGTTCGGGCGGTATCTCAGCCTGTTCAGTAAACGTTTGCAGTTCTGCAGCGAGTTGGTTGGCATCCATACCGCGAAAGTTTTGCGTCGCTGCTGTGGCTTCGGTGACAGCGTTTTGCGCTGATTGCTGCTTGCGTACCTCTTTTTTTAAGTCGCTGAGATTTCTTTGTGCCGTGTCAAGATCCTTTGCGGCTTCCAACTTCTTTATGGTATCACTGATTTGCTGCTGTAGGGTCGAATTTTTGACCTGCTTTCCATCAAGGTTCTGAATGGCTTTATCCAATGCCTCCTGCTGGAGGTTAGTGAGGGGTTGCGGTATCTCGTAGAACGGTGGAATAGCGAAAGAAAATCCAATCAACAACAAAGGAATTGGAAAGAGTCTCATTAACTTCGGGACACGATATGGACTTATCTTTGCGATTTCTAAAGTTTCTACAGTCTCTGCGGTGTCTTGGATTTGGCGTTGCGCGAAGTCACTTTGCGGCGCAGTCTGTATCAATTCAAACGCCGTGCTGAGACGTTCTCTGAGTTCCATCTTTTCGTCAACAGTCCGGGCGACAAGCAGTAAATCTTTGCGCTGTCTGAAACTGATGCAGATGCCTGCGCCTATCGCTACGGATATGATAATCCAACTGATACTTGATATTTGCATCGGTAGGGGAACCACCCGATTCAGAAGGAATAGAAGCGCAAGCAGCATGAGTCCACAGAAAAATGCACGGACAGTTGTCTGTAAAAGTGCCTGCCGATACATTCTATCTCGAATGTCGGTTAGACAATTTTTGATGCGTTGTGCCTCTAACGTTTCGCTTTGGTCGCGTTTAGATTTTACCATGCGAGTTTCTCCACTGTTGCCATCACCGCATCCGGAGTGATCGCCGCAAGATTTTCGCGTGCGCGATCTGGATGCGCGTCCCAGGCCTTGGACGAAAGTGTTTTCAAAAACGGGCAGTCTTTACGGGCAAGCACGGCATGCTTGCCCCACGGGGGTGCCCACTGGATAAGATTTGACGCGCCAAATAAGGCAACTGTGGGCGTTTTCACTGCAGTACTGAGGTGCATCGGTCCCGTATCATTACTTATATAGAGATTAGACCGTTGCAGGAGTGCAGCGAGTTGCATTGGGGTCGCCCGACTCACAATAAGCGGTGAATGTACCATCTGTTCGGCTACCTGATCTGCTAATCCGCCCTCCCGCGGTCCGGTCGTGATGACGATGTGTGCGCCATAAGTTTCGTGCAGCCGATCAGCGAGCGCGGCAAAATTCGCTGAATGCCAGCGGCGATACACGGTTGCTGCGCCTGGATTGAGACCGACAATAGGCTTGCCGTCATCCAGCTTCCGCTTTTCAAGAAAATTGTTCACCCACGCCATTCCTGCCGTATCAACAAACACCTCCGGTTCATCCTCTACAACTTCAACATCTAAGGCACGCACAACGTCAAGATAGCGTTGTGTCTCGTGCTGTGCAGTGTTATTGGGGACCGCGAGGTTTAATAACCTCTTGCCCGCAGTGTTGGTTTCAAAACCGACACGAAACGGAATTCGAGCAAGAAATGTATGAAGCACCAAGCGGAACGTCGGTTGTAGTACAACCGCCATCTGAAATTTTCGACGAGCGATTTGATAGATAAGTTTCGGCACCGAAGCATGGTAGGTAAGCACCTCATTGAGATGTGGACTCGCGGACACCAAATCCTCTCGCGTCGGTGCTACCATGTAGGCAATATACGCATCTCGAAAGTGCTGACGTAAGGCACGGATGACGGGTGTTGTTAAAACCGTTTCACCGAGCGGTGCAAGTCTGATGATTAAGATGCGGTTGACCTGCTCAGGTTTTAGCATATAGAAAATTCTGCTTCAAAATTACAATCCTGCTAATCCATAAGAATTATAAAATTGTGCCACTCTTTGTCCTGTTTGAGGTTTTCAAACCTTTTGATAGCCGTCCGATACTGGTTTGAAAACCCTCCGTTATAACTATATCCGCCAACACTTACAATGAATTTTGCGTAATATTTGAGTGCTTCTGCTTTGTGCTTCATGGCATCTTCATTGTCTTTCTCCGGGTCACCACTGATAAAACCTATAGAAAGGTCATTCGGCGTTCCACTTGGTGTCTTCAAAATTTGCCAAAGATTATCATGGATATGCGCGATACGAAGATAAGCCATATAGACTTCTGTCAGACCGCTCTTCGCGTATTTCTTGATGTAGGTGTAGTGGGCATCAAGAGATCTTTCGACAGGTTCACGCTCGTTATATCCACGCTCGATGAGATAGTATTCGGCGGCAGGTCGCCAACTACTATTTGGATATATTGTAACAAGCCGTTCAAGGAAACCGTATGCATACTCTGTTCTGGCATTAAAGTGTTCGTATACAATCCTCGCGCCCCACTGGTTCAAAAGAATAACCTTATCCCACTGCATAAACCCGTATTCAGGACTGTTCTTTGCCTGCTTCTCTTTCTCCCACTTTTTGTAGAAATCGTCACTATGAACCCATGTCTGGCAAAGCGCATTCGCAAGCCAGAGTGCTTTTTCTTGGTCAACACTCTTCTCATCTGTCGTTAGCAGCGGTTCCAAAGCGAAGAGTGCCTCGTAAAATTTCCCATCTGTCATTAAAGTCTCAGCTTTCTCAAGCGGACTTTCAGTTTCTCCGAACACTAAAACCACAGAGACAAAACACATAGAAATAGTAACAAACATTCGACACACCATCTTATACCTCCATAGTCCTTCGATTGAAAACCGCATAACGACCTCTATTGCCCATCAATTGCAAATTTTTTCCATTCACGGTATAATACCTTGACATACTCCCAAACCTAAAGGATTGGGATTCTTTCCTTGCTTATAGCGAGGTTCCTTGGAGTTAAGCCAAGGCTACTCAGATGCCAGTTGAATCTAACACCGAGGGGACTGCCAACGTCCCGACTAACAGGAGTGTTTATGACTCCAGATACTTTGTTGTATAGATTGATAGCACCCACACCGTCGCGGTGATATTTGAAGCCACATTTTCGGCAGTGATAGTTTCGGTTAGTTGGTTTCTTTCTATGTCCACATTTAGGACAAGTTTGTGAGGTATACGCTTCAGATTCAAAAACAACTTGGATACCAACGAGTTCTGCTTTATAACAAATTTTCTGTTGTATCCGAGAGAATGCCCATTGGTGAATCTTCTGATTAGACTTTCTATGAAAATTAGCATTATCTCTGATGCCTTTTAGGTCTCCAATCACAATCGTATCCGCCTTCGCTCTTTGGCAGTCGGATATAAAACGTGATGTGATTTTATGTTCAGCATCTTTGATCTGTGCGTCAAGTTTTTCGAGAGTCCTACGCTTGCGTTTTAGAAGTCTATACCATTTTCTTGAGCGTTTCTTACACCTGTCCATCGCGCTTTGCATTTGTGCTTTGAACTTGTTTCTATAACGCACAATAGAACGCAAGAAACGACCATTATAGATTGTTGTTCTATCGCCATCAAAACTGACAATCGGATGTATTTCACCCATATCAACACCAACAGTGCTACTTGTTTCTTGTTTGTCAGATACATCCACTTTATAGACGAAAGCAAAATAATAATGTCCGCGTTTGAAATACATCTCAACATAACTCGGTTTTTGAGTTATATTATCGAAGATAATAGGTTTTCTACCTAATCCGTTAGAAAGAATAAGCTTGCCGTCTTTGATACGAATTGCCCCCAATTTCCATCGGACTCTAAAATGACGCGGTGTCCGCTTCGGGGGTTTTGCATCAGCATTAGATTTACGGACTTCAAAATAACTGTTGAGACTGTCAAAATAGGAATCAACACATGCTTGAATAGTTTGCGAATGCAAGTCGTATTCACGATGACGCATATACTTTTGAACACTGCCTTTAGACAACCAAAAATCTTTTTTCGCATGTGTCTTACGAACAAGCGACACAACTTTAGAATAGCAACGCCCTGATGCACGCGCGAGATTATCTAAATGTTTAGTTCTTTTGCGTTTTATAGTGCGTGTGAAATACATCGGTTTCCTTTTACATCATGATGCTGTCTCTATCTAAACGGTGCGGTGGCACTTCCAAGTGGAAGGTAGAGTCCACCGCCACAATGTAGTATAATTACACCACAATCAAACTGATTTGTCAAGGTTTTTTGCGGTCTTACATCCCAAAACTAAAGCATTGGATTTTACGACCGAATGCCTGTAAAACTGATGAGATGTCAATATGATTTCCCACGTCCAAACATTAAAAGAAAAGTATCTATGCGGTTGGGAGCGACAAGCGACTGTTATCTTGCTTGCCTCTGCACTGTTGTTAACGCTGCACAGGTATTATAGCCGCCGGAGTTTTTTCAACCGTCACTTCGCAGAACATTTCGGACACGGACCTCTGGCAGAGAGTTACCCCTACTACTACTGGTTTTTGATCACAGCATTTACATTGTTACTCGTCCCCGCGCTCGTTGCGAAATTTGGAACAGCAGAACGCCTCAAAGATTACGGGTTTCGACTCGGAGATCAGAAGCTCGGATGGCGCGTGACAGGAGCTGCCTGGATTCTAATGATACCGGTGGTTATCCTTGCAGTTATCGTGTATCCACCCTTCGTCGCAAAATATCCGCTTTGCAAGGTCGTTGCAAAGAGTTGGCAAGCGTTTCTACCGTACCAACTCGCGTACGGTGTTTACATGTTTTCGTGGGAATTCTTCTTCCGTGGATTTATGCTTTTCGGACTGGAACGGAAATTTGGGAACTATGCTATCCTAATTCAGACGATTCCGTTTGCGGTGATGCACTATTCCAAACCGTTGCCGGAAGCACTTGGTTCAATTATCGCGGGGGTATTGCTCAGTGTGTTAGCGTTTGAAACGCGGTCGTTTATCTACGGCGCGGCAATCCACTGGCTTGTCGCGATGACGATGGATGTGGTGGCTGTTGCTTTTCGGCATTTCTTTTTCTAAAAATTCTATTGCGGACGCTCGGCAATTATGCTATAATTCTTTGAAATGCGTAAATATTGCGCCATTTTTTTCACTCTCCCAACGGACTATGAAAATGAAGAGCAAACCCTTTTTCAAGGTTTCTCAATTGCTTTAGAAATCTAATGCTACTGCACTATACAAAACTAAAAAATAATGGATAACATTACTGAAATTGTAAACGACTTTGGTGAAAGCATTGTTCGCGTAGATGGTGATATTCCTGTTAACCTACCAGCAAAAGACGGCGACAGGTTTCTGTTCATCAGTCACGACCAAAGCTTCCTGACACACGGCTTGCACAAGTATCCTGCCAAATTTTTCCCAGAGTTGCCGCGTTGGCTCATTAAACGCTACTCACAAGAAAACGACCATATCCTTGATCCATTTGCAGGCAGTGGCACGACAAATGTTGAGGCACTTCTCTCAAGGCGAAACTCTGTCGGAATTGATGTGGATCCATTTTCGCGTTTCATTTCAAAAGTGAAAGTAACGCCTTTGGTAGAAGCAGATCTCAAGTGCGCGCAAAAAATACTTTTAGAGGCGATTCTCCATTACCGCCCTTCATTTGTAGATGATTCCGATCTGCCAGATTTCCCTTATAGAGATAATTGGTTCAACAAAGAAATTCTGCTGGAGTTAACCTATTTAAAAAAGCAGATTGCGGCACTTGACACTAACGATGCTGTTAAACATTTCTTTAAGGTTTGCCTCTCGTCTATCATCCGTGCCGTTTCCAACGCCGACGACAATTGTACGCGTACAGTGATTCGGAAGAAATTGAACAAATTGGTCCGCCCTTCTGATGCGCTGAACCGATTCGTGAAGGCACTCCACGTCAAAGTCCCCAAAATGGTGGCATTCTCTCAAAACTATCCAAAAGGAATAATCACCGATTTTCCAGATGATATGGACGCAAGGAACATCAAGTACAAGGCAAATTACTTTGACCTTGCGGTAACCTCACCGCCCTATGTCAACGCCGTTGACTATCCGAGGACTCATCAATTAGAGATGTATTGGTTAGGTTTCGCGCAGGACTCGCTAACCGCTTTGAAAAAGCAGAATGTCGGCACGGAAAGCGTTTCAGCTGTCCATTATAAAGTCCGGCACAAGATAGGCGTACCTGAGGCTGATAGGGTCATAGCAAACATTTTTGAAGATGATCCGAGGCGTGCGTTTATTGCCTTTAAGTATTTAGACGATATGCGCAAAAACCTTATCGAAGTCTACAAAGTCCTACGCGAAGGTGGCAGATACATCATCGTTGTCGGTAATAATCGCATCCGGGGGCAGTTATTTGAGAATTGGAAGTACCTCATGCCGATTGCTGAAGATATTGGTTTTGAAATCGAAACTTACTTCGGTTCGGAAATTATCAAGCACTTTATTAAGGTTCCCAGAGGGGAACGGATCAATACTGATTGGATTTTAGTCTGTAAAAAATAACGGAACAGAGGCAGAACATGGTTAACATAGAAGAGAGGCAGGCAAGCATCCGTAGATGGATTTGCCCATGAGCACATCGCTGCTGGGATTTTGATGAAAAGATACCAGAACATTTCATTGGTTGATTTACCCTTATCGCCCTATGACATCATCATTGTCCTTAAGAAAGGAGATGACAGCGAGGACATTATCCGAGCGCAGGTGAAAACAGCAGCCCAATCAGTTTCCTTTACTGGTGGAGGCAGAGGCGGTGTTGATAGGGAGTATAAATCGGGCGTTAAGACCTATACGCAATCCACAGCAACTTCCGATGTTGTTATTGGGGTTCATCCAGCGGGCGATAATGCTTTTGAACTCTATTTTGTTCCAACTATTCTCATTGAGGAACTCAATCAGAAAAGCATTTCTATTAACAAGATCAGAGATTTGAAAGAGAATTATTTCATCCTAGAAAATTGCAAAGACAAAAAAATAGTAATTGATAAATGTAAGGAATATGGAATTCTATCATCAGAGGAGTCTCGCTATATCTTCTAGAAATATTTTTGTCTCAATTTGGTATAAAGCAAGAACCGATGTTTTGCTATTTACTTGCACTTGAGACAATCCGACAGCCCCAGAAATACCTCTTGTACAGGAGAAAATAGATGGCTAACAATATTTTTCCACCGGTGGAAACTGCTTATCCAATTGATAATGCACACGTTGACAGTCTGGATGCGTATCAGGCACAATACACCGAATCGATTCAAGACCCAGAAACGTTTTGGGCAACGGTTGCAGAACGGTTGACGTGGTATCAGAAATGGCACACTGTCCGAGATTACGACTTTGTTAACGGCGATATTAAATGGTTTGAAGGTGGCACACTGAACGCTTGCTATAATTGCCTCGACCGGCATGTAGCGGCAGGACACGGTGATGCAACCGCGATTATCTGGGAGGGAAATGATCCCTCTGAAGATAAGACCTTCAGCTTCAATGCGCTCCTCGCTGAGGTCAAAAAGTTTGCCAATGTGCTGAAGGCAGAAGGCGTTGAAAAAGGCGATCGCGTCTGTATCTATCTACAGATGGTACCAGAGTTGGCGATTGCGATGTTGGCGTGTGCGCGGATTGGTGCTGTCCATTCCATCGTCTTCGGTGCTTTTTCAGCGGAATCCCTCCGAGACAGGATTAATGACTCAGCGTGTAAGATGCTCATCACACAAGACACGGCAATGCGGGGTCCACGTAGCGATATACCGATGAAAGCGAATGCTGATGCAGCTGTGGTAGAATGTCCATCTATTGAAAAGGTGGTCGTCGTGGAACGGACTGGAGACGCAGTGGATTTCGATGCGTCGCGCGATATCTGGTGGCATGAAGCGATGGCAGATGCTGACGCAGAATGCGAACCAACAATTATGAACGCGGAAGATCCGCTTTTTATTTTGTATACTTCTGGCTCAACTGGAAAACCGAAGGGCGTTTTGCATACCACAGGTGGTTATCTCGTCTATACGTCCTATACACACCAACAGGTCTTTGACTACCATGAAGATGATGTCTACTGGTGCACCGCCGATATAGGCTGGATTACGGGGCACTCTTACATTATCTACGGTCCGCTCGCAAATCGTGCGATTAGCATTATGTTTGAAGGCGTGCCGAATTATCCGGACTTCGGACGTTTTTGGCAAGTCGTCGAAAAGCATCAGATTAATATCTTCTACACGGCTCCGACGGCACTACGGGCGTTGATGAAGGAAGGCGATACATGGGTCGAAAAATACGATAGGTCTACACTCAGGTTACTCGGCACGGTGGGTGAACCGATTAAAGAACCGGAATGGCTGTGGTATTACAATATCGTCGGCGAGAACCGGTGCCCGATTGTGGATACATGGTGGCAAACCGAGACGGGTGGAATTCTGATGACACCGCTGCCCGCTGCAACGCCGTTGAAACCGGGTTCCGCGACATACCCTTTCTTTGGGATTGAACCCGTTATATTAGATGAGGAAGGCAACGAAGTGGAAGGTAACCCTGCAACGGGTTACCTCTGTATCAAAACGGCGTGGCCCGGTATCATGCGAACGGTTTACGGGGATCATGAGCGGTTTTTAGACACCTATTTTCGGCGATTCCCCGGCTATTATATGACAGGCGATGGGGTGCTGCGCGATGAAGATGGCTACTACTGGATTACCGGGCGCGTGGACGATGTCCTGAATGTTTCAGGCCACCGATTGGGTACAGCGGAGGTTGAAGGGGCAATCGGTCAACATGCGTCCGTTGCGGAAGCGGCAGTCGTCGGTTATCCGCATGACATCAAGGGGCAAGGCATCTACGCGTATGTTACCCTGATGACCGGTGAATCTGCATCTGATGCGGTAGAGACGGGTATTAAACAAGCAGTCCGACAACATATAGGACCGATTGCCACACCGGACAAGATTCAATTTACACCTGCGCTGCCGAAGACAAGATCAGGCAAGATTATGCGCCGCATCCTCCGCAAGATCGCGGAAGGCGACATCTCTGATCTTGGCGATACGTCAACGCTTGCCGACCCGACAGTTGTCGATGCATTGGTTGAAGGGAGACAATAGAACCACAAGTGTGGGGCGGCCCCCAAG
>CAZQIP010000146.1:0-7976 GCA_964593655.1 uncultured bacterium
TTGCGGTTCTCGCTCTTCGCTCCTGCCGACACCGGCATCAAACGCCAACCAGTCCATCGGAATCAATCGGAGGTCAAAGTTAACAGTTCGTTCATCTTGCGCGACGCGTGAGAAACCAGCCGTATCGAACAGAAACGCGTCATCGAACCCCTCTTTGGCGTATTGCGTCTCGTAGCGGGAGCGGGTCCGGTTGCTACTCGATGCACCGACAGGCACGAAATCGGCATCCATTGCCCGTATATCAAGATTTGTGTGTAGGAGGGGTTTGGAACCCCGATTTATTGGAACTTGACAGGAAATGCTCCAAAAACCCGCATAATCCGAGATTCAGATTGATGTGTCTATTATCTCTTCTGCTGCACTTTCGCGAGTTCATCAAGTTGCTGCCGCGCATGGACGACAATAACATTCTCAGGATAATCGGTGATGACTGTAGTGTAAGTAGCAACAGCGTTGGCAAAATCAGATTTCTGGCGATAAATTTCGGCGATGTTTACCAGTGCTTCCGCGGCGATAGCACTCTCCTGCGTAACGATCTGCTGATACGCATTGATCGCCTCGTCAGCCTTACCCGTTTCGCGGTAGATGTTACCTATAAGCAGCCATATCTCGTCAACGATAGTGGCTTGCGGATAGACATCAAGTGTTCGCTGGCACTGCTGTAGAGCATCTTCTGTGTGTCCGCTGAGATAAAGTTGCACGGCGGTCGCATAATCCGTGAGCGGAACCTTAAAATAATCCGGGTGATCCTGGATGAGGATAATGCGTTCGAGGGCATCATTCGTGAGTCGATCGGATTTCGAGGTCTGGATAACAAGATTGTATTCCTTGACAGCTTGATCAAAGTCTGAAGCGAAAAAATAGGAATCACCCATCAGTTTTCGAGCCGTCGCGCGGAATCGGTTCGTACGGTTGGCTATCGGCTCAAGCACCTCTCTTGCGAGTGTGTAGCGTTTTAGGAGAATATGGCATTCGCCTAAACCCAATTGTGTCTCCACTAATTGCGTAGTAGGCAATCGTTGCGTGAGTAGCGGCTCAAAAGTCATCTGGGCAGCTTTCGGTGCTCGCAGCCCCCGCAGTTGTAACTGACCGCGCAGCAACTTGTCTTTGACAGATGCCTCGCCACTCTCGATTTGTTTTTTCAAAAGTGTTACTGCTTCATCCCACCGCTCCATCTTTTGATAAAGTGCCGCGAGCTTGAAACGTATGTTTCTGATGCGGTTTCTGTCAGCGGAATTTGTTAGCAACGCCTTGTAGAAATTAGCGGAAACCTGTAGATTTTCGTTACGTTCAAGGATTCGCGCGTATCTCTCAAGCGTTGCGTCAGTATGTGTCGGATGACTTCGATAGAGATATGTGAAGGATTCGAGTGCCTGCGTTGCTTTTCCCGCATAGAAAAGGAGCTCACCGAGCGTCATAACGATATGCGGATGATGCCCGGATTGAGGTCGCTGTTTTTGAAGCAGGGCGATGAGTTGTTCCTGAAGTGGTTTGTGTTGTGCACCTTCATAAATCTCAAGCATTGCGTTCCAGATCAATTCCCGTTGACCCCTTTCGAGACCGACACGCTGCAAGGCATCAATGTAAACGTCTGCTGCTTCTCGAATTTTGCCCTGAATTTTGTACGCCGCTGCCAATTGTGTATAGAGATAGCTATCTTGTGGGCTCAAACGAATAGCCTGTTGATATGCTGCAATCGCCTCTGGATACATCTTATGGGAAAGATAAATTGTGCCGAGTTGTTGATGCCGATCAGGTTGATTCGCACCGGTAGTAACTAATTTTTTCCATTCAGCCACTGCTTGGGCGGTTTTTCCAGTTTCAGCGTAAAGATCCCCTAACTTCTTACGTAAGTGTGTATTATTCGGATTCTGTTTAATGGCTTTGCGGTAAAGTTCAAGTGCCTTTGGGTAGTCGTTCTGTTTCTGATAGAGTTCTGCTAATTGCACCAGCAAAGTGCTATCATCAGGATATTGTTGCATCCGTTCTTGAATCAGTTTTTCAGCCTCTGTGTAGCGACGGTTTGTAATGTAAAGTTGAATAAGTCTATTGACCGCGGTGGTGCGATAGGGTGAAGTCGGGAAGTTGTCAAGGAAGTACTTGTAGCTTTCCATCGCCTCCTCAGATTTTCCCTCTGCTTGTTCGTATTGCCCAACGAGATAAGCAGCCGTAGCCGCAGCAGCCGTGTCCGGGTATTGCTTGAGAATTTGTTTACACTGTAGAATCGCTTCCCGAAACTGATAGCGTTCCCAATGAAGATTCGCTAACCGATGCAACGCCCGCGTGGCATAAGAACCGTTAGGGTTTTCGTCAACAATTTCTCTGAAAATGCGTTGTGCTGCGGCATCTTCACCCGTTTTGGCGTAACTCTGTCCTAACATCAAGCGGATCGAGTCTTTTTGGCTTTGATGAAGCGGTGTGTGCGAACCATCAGCGTTAGGAATACCTTTTTCGATCAACGCCTCGTACGCCTTAATCGCCTCTATGTATCGACGCTCGTGATAATGATCATGTGCCGCTTCAATTGGATCTGACACCGGAAGTTCCGTTGGCGTACGCGGAACATTCTGAACTTGGGCAAAAATGTATGAGCTATCTCCAACTGAAATAAAAAACAGTAAAAACAGAATAGAAAGAGAGATAATTCGTTGTTGCATTGTAGTGTCCATTTTACTGGGTGCCGTATCTCGCGTCCCTTTATCGGGATAGACACGTGTTAACTATTTCCTGTAGCGTTCGCGTTTCCATTTCTAATTTGAGTTTTTCAACTTTTTCATTGCCGAGTTCTACCTCTAATGCAGCACTAAGGTTGTTCACTGCATCTACATAGAACAGCGTTGTCGGATCGATTTCCGAGTAGATTGACGCGACCCTAAGAAAAAGACACAAGCTCTGCTCAAGGTCGCCTTCTACGTGAGTTAATTTTCCAAATTGATAGAGCGAATCTGCGATTTCACGCAGACTTCCGCCCTCTTTACGGTGATCCAAACTTTCGGTGTAATATTGCCTTGCCTCTTTGTGCTCACCCTGCCGAAGTGCTATCTTCCCAAGACTATCTAACAGGTACGGAAGATCCGCACCAGAGGTAGACAGTTCACGAATGAGGGATAAACTTTCTGTATAGTAGTGTTTTGCTTCCACATCTCTATGTTGCTGATATGCAATTAATCCTAAATGCCTCAACGAGTAAGAGCATCCCTGCTTATCACCGAGTTCCCGCTGAATATCCAAGCTTTCTGAGTGACAACGGTGTGCCTCCGCATACTCGGCTTGATGGTACGCTATCAGCCCGAGATGGTTGAGCGAGGTGGCGATGCCGCGTTTATCGGCAAGTTCTCGGCGGATTTTCAGACTTTCATTATGATAACGTTTCGCTTCGTCTCGTAGTCCTTGCCGGTTCACGGTTTTTCCAAGGTTATTGAGAGCGTAGGCAATACCGCGCTTGTCTTCCAGTTCACGAGCAAGGCGTAGGCTCTCGGTATAACGCAGTTTCGCCTCCTCAAAATGGCGATGCTGATATGCTGTGAGGCCCAAGTTGCTTAGCGCAAAAGCAATATGCCATTTGTCGCCTAATACTTTAGCGAGCTCTAAGGCTTCAGTAAAGTGTGTGCTCGCCTCTTTGAGTCTTTCTTGGTACCTTGAGATGATACCGAGACGATTTAACGCCTTAACAATGCCGAGTTGCTGTTCCATTGTTCTGAAAATCTGTAAAGCATCTTCGCATAATTGGCGAGCCGTCTCACATTCCTGTCGGGCATTATAGAATTTTGCGAGGGCTACCCAAATGTCTGCTATTGTTAACTGGCACAACCTTTCATCTGTTGCCAACGCGTTTTCTGATCTCTGGTGTTCGCCAGGTCTCTGGTATAATTGGGTCTCCGCCTGTTTCAGCCATCCCAACCCTTCACTCCATAACCCACGGACATAGAAAAACTGAGACAGAGCGACGGCTAATTGTCCGAACAGGAGCCATTCAGCATTTTCACGTGCAAACCCAAAGACAGCACGAAAGTTATCCAGTTCAATCGCTATTTCTGAGAGAGCATCGATCTGTTCTGGCCCCTCTAATTTTCTGTCCTGTTCTTGTGCTAACGTAAGATAGTAGTGCGCATGTGCCTGTCTAAATATAGGGGGGTGTTGCTTTTCTTGAAGATACAATTGTAGCGGAACGGAAAGGCAGTAGCGGGTTCGCATTAGATATTCTTCAGTCATGAGTAACGACTTATCGTGTAAATTAAAGATGAGATCGACTGTCTCTGTATAGGGCACATCCTGTTCTGCCGGAGTAGAAGTCGAACTACAGATAGCTTCGGCGGCTTCCAAGAAAAATCCACCTGAAAAAAGCGCGAGTTGACAAAGTAGGTGCTGTTCCTCCGGTTCTAAAAGTTCGTAGGACCAGGCAATCACAGCATTAAGGGTCTGATGTCTAGCCGGCACGTCCCGATCACTTGTTGAAAGAAGTGTAGATGACTTGGCTGATGGTCGGTTGTCAAGTAAAACCTTTAATCGATCAAGAATGTGTTGTGGTGTCATAGCACGGACGCGCGCTGCAGCAAGTTCAATCGCGAGGGAGAGCCCATCGACTATACGGCAAATTGTGCCAATAGCTTCGGCATTGCTGGCCGTTAATTGGAAGTCCGGCGCGACTGCTTTTGCTCGTGCCAAAAAGAGTTGGACACTTTCAAAGTGCCGGAGGACTTCGCAGTCTGCGTTTTCAGCTGGCGTAGATAACGGAGGCACTGTGAATCGCTGCTCCCCTGCAACCTTCAACGGTTCTCGTGATGTAATTAAACAGTGTAAGGTTGGACATCTAAGCAACAAGGTCTTGACATCCTGGGAGGCTTCCATCAAGTGTTCAAAATTGTCGAATATCAGTAGCAGTTTTTTTTCTCTAAGATACGAGACTACTTGTTCCATGATATTTTCTGTCGATTTCAATGGAAGATCAAGAATTGTCGCGATCTCCGTGATGACATGCGTGGGTTGTCTCAAATCGGCTAACGCAATGAACCATACCCCCTCAGGATACCTGTCAAGAAGTTCTGTTGCAACTTGTAGAGCGAGACGTGTTTTGCCGATACCTCCAGGTCCAGTCAGTGTCACCAGTCGTGCCTGCCTATTAATGAAACACTCTGCTATACGGCGAACCTCGATTTCTCTACCGATAAAACTGTTCATAGGGGCTGGTAGGTTATTCGGCAAATTATTAAGGGTTTTGAGAGGTGGAAACTCGGTTTGTAGTTCAGGGATGGGAGCGCAGTCTGTAGATTTCCCATCCTGCGATGTGTCTTCTCGTGCCGATTTGCTGAAGACTTCGCGCCATCGTTTCTCACCAGTAATTTTTAAAACAGAAGCGCGCGGCGCGAGAAATTGAAAAATTGCTTCTGGGTGTTGAATGTTTTTCAAGCGGTGTTCACCGAGTGGAATAAAACTCCCAGGTGGAAATTGTGTTTTAACAAGTTCATGTGTCACAGTTGAGAGCAGGATTTGTCCACCATGTCCGGCATCGGTGATGCGTTTAGCAAGATTCGCAGGCATCCCGTGATATTCGTCATCCAGCAGGATCATATCACCGGTGTGAATACCGATGCGGACGCGCAATACCCCGATGTCTTCGTGCCACTGATGTGCCTTCAGCCTTAACTGCACCTCAAGTGCACACATAACAGCGGCACTTGCAGTAGGAAAAATAAAGAAAAAAGCGTCGCCTTCACTTTGGATCTCTGTGCCACCCCACGCCGATTTTGAGGCCCGCAAAATGGTATTGTGGGTATTAATAATCTCTGCCATAATTTCATTTCCGTACGCCTCCCAAAGTAGTGTTGAACCTTCGATATCGGTAAACATCAAGGTGAGGGTGCCGGCTGACAAATATGGTTGCGGATCGTGGGTTGACACTGAATCCTCCTTCTTCAATTCCATTAGGTCGGGGTTTCCCAAGTGCTCTGAAGTATTAGCGCATTGCGAGGCTTACGAGCAATGACATGCCGTAAATCATGCAAGTTTCATCAATGTCAAATTGTGGATGATGACACATATTCACAATACCCTTCTCCGCGTTTCCAGCACCGACCATTACAAAGCAGGCAGGAATTTCTTGAGAATAGCATCCGAAATCTTCGCCGCCTAATATCGGCAGCACTGGAAATATGAGATTCTCCTCTCCGACCAACTCACGCGCCTTAGATACTACGTTAGCAACACAAGGTTCGTGATTATATGTCACCGGACATCCCTCTTGGTAATCAAAAGTGTAAGTGGCATTATTGGCATTTGCCAAACCCGCAATAAGACGTTCCAGCTGCTCTCGGACGCGTGTTTGGACGCTTTTTTGAAGCGTCCGTACCGTGCCGCCTATAAGAACTTTAGGAGGAATAACATTGAGTGCCGCACCCGCGAGTCCATTCTGCAGATTGGCATCCCCGCCGTGTAGTTGTGTCACACTGACTACCGCTGAATCTAATGGGTCAACATTTCTGGCGACAATAGACTGTACGGCTGTCACATACTGCGCGCCAATAACGATCGGATCGATCGTGAGATGTGGAAACGCAGCGTGTCCGCCTCTACCGGTGAGCGTGATCCGAAAAGTATCAGACTGGGCGAGCATCGGTCCCACACACGTGGCATATTCCCCAACAGCGTAGATCGGGAAAACATGTATACCATAGATTTCGTCTACATCTTCTAACACACCATCTGCTATCATTGCCTCTGCCCCACCCGGGAAGACCTCTTCGCTCGGTTGGAAAACAAACCTAACATGGGTCTTGAGGCTACTTCGGAGGTGTGAAAGAATGCGGGCTGTCCCGATAAGCATCGCCGTGTGCGCATCGTGTCCGCATAGATGCGCTTTGCCGTCAATCCTTGATTTGTAAGGCACATCGGTCAGTTCCTGAATCGGAAGCGCGTCCATGTCTGCCCGCAATGCAATACGTTTCGATGCCCCCGGTACCTTTATATCCCCGACTACCCCTGTCCGGCCAATACCCGTTTTGACGGGGATGCCGAGCGCATGCAGTGCATCCGCAGCGATCCCTGCAGTGCGTTCCACATCAAACCCTATTTCAGGATGCTGATGAATATCGCGCCGGATAGCGACAATATCGTTAAAATGATGATGGCACTGTTCAAAAATCAAATCTTTCATAATTGAGCCGATCTTCCGAACCAGTATTACGTGTAAATTAAAAAGTTAATGTCCGTCGTAGGATACTCCGTTGTCCTTGTTCATTTTCGAGCCGATAGATTATCGTATAGACCCCCGGCATTGTCTGGAACACTTCGTCATTAATTGTCGGTGTCAATTCTATTTTTTTTGAACCGTCATCAGGAATCACTTTTTTCTCTGTGAAGGGGCCGTAGCACCTTTCACCTAAAGGGTTGAGTACTTTCCATGTCAAAATCAATTGCTTCGGACGCGGTGGGTTATTAATATAGACAGTAATCTGATCATCAATTTTTCCGTTTTCAGGTCTGAGTGTCCCTAACTTGGAAAATAGTTTTACCGTCAATGTTAACGGCGGGACATACTCAAGGTATCCTCTACCCGGAATTGCGCGCCAAGTCCCACCCGTTGCTAATGCGATCTGTTGGATAGGGAGGTAATCAATTCCGATCACATCAACACGGACCCGTTCTTTTTGTAGGGTCTCAATAACTTCGTCCAAACTATAGGCGGATCTCCCGTCGTAATCCGCATCATGGAATGCTCCGTCACTCGCGAGCAGAATGAGACGTTGTGCGCCTTTACGGAATTGAGTCTCCTTTACGGCTGCCATGAGTCCATCTAAACCTGCTTCAGCGATGTCGCCACCACCATCAACACCTATTTTAAAAAGCCAGTTCTTGAAGGTTCCAAGATCGTCGGTGCGTCCGTATGTTTTTGTTTTATCTGTGAATGTTACTAATCCGAAAGTAGCATCGCGCCCTTCGCGTTCCATAGCCTCAAATAGGAAATCAACATAGGCACGGAT
>CAZQIP010000147.1:0-4877 GCA_964593655.1 uncultured bacterium
CTCATAATATTTGCTAATTTTGATGACAAATTCCTACAAAATGGAAATGCTGTTGAAAATAACTCTAATGAAGATCGAAAGTTTTCATGAAACGGTAAGATTTTCCCTTAATGTTGAATACTACCCTATTATTTTCAATAACACTGGCAGTTCGATAAATCGCTTTAACATCAGATGGTGTTTTCCAATCGGCGCGTTTCACATTGGCATACCACGCTCGAAGTGGCTGTTCAGTATCAGGGTGTTTCGCCCAAAATACTCTCAATGCTCTATCTCTTAATGCTCTACGCGATATAATCCGCATAATGTGTATTATACCACAACCCTGATTGGTCTTTATTTAATCATTGGGTTTCTATAATCTCAAAAATCCGATACCGTTTTGTTTCTCCATTACCGATGTCTATTTCATCTTCAATGAACAGCGGATAATCGTACGCTGTGTCCTTGATAGAGAAGAGGTACGGAATCGCACCTGCTTCGCGCGCTGTCTTCGCTTGGCTCTCAAAGTCCCGAGGCGTTGGCATGTGTCGATTGAAAATCTGATATGTTGACCGGTCCGCATAATACATCAGATCAAAATGTGCACCGACGCGTTCATCATCAAGAAAAAAGCATGCATTCTCCGGCATTTCACGTTGGAGGCGTGGTCCACTCTGTTCATATAACGGAATCCTACTGTTGCGTTCCGTGACGTTGTAGGCAGCATACACATAACGTCCTGCATAGAATAGTGCGATCATCAGTGCCACTGTTCGGAGTCCAAGCCATAGCCATTTTTGCCAGTTATACTGGCGAACCAGCATGTAGATGCCAGCAAAAGCTGCGAGCAGTATACCGAATCCGATCAGCTGCTCAACAATCCAGAAGTTCGTCTCAATAAAGGGTGCAATTTTTCTTAATCCATCAAATTGGTCTCGGCCCTTGACCAAAGTCCGTCCCCCAGAGATGATTGTAATCGCAAGCATTCCGGCAGTCCAAATTGCAGTGTAGACCCAGTCCCGTCGTTCCCATGCGCGACTGATAATTGCTGCCAAGCAGATCAGCAACGGTGGCACAGCGATCATTGTTGCTGATGGCGTTTTGGTTTCTGCCAACGTGTGCGGGACAATGACCCCAATTCCCCACGCTAACACAAAGAGTTCTGCTAATCCCCAGCGTCTGAACATAACGACTAATAGACACAAAACCGCCGCGAAAAGGGCAGCATAGAACACCGGATAGAACAACGGCATATAGTCAAACAACGGTCGATCCCAACTCGCACCCCAACTTTCGACATCTGTATTGAGATGGTCGAGGACGCGTTTATGTTCCCATAAAAATTCCTTCCGATAGTAGATCAGACAATAGGTAACCCACGGTGCAACCGTCGCAATTCCGACCAAGAGCTGCAACCCAACGTCGCTGAGTCGGATCTTTTCGTCTATTGTCTCGCTTTGCACGCTGTCATCTGAAGCACGTCTTTTGTGATAGATCTGTTTTCCTTTTACAACACCCCAAACGACAAGTGCTATACCGAAAGTGATGCAGGCAAGGTAACTTTTTGAGAGGTACGCGATCCCCATCGCTACACCCGATAATATGTAATTCCTCCTCTTTCCAGTTCGAACTGCACGGAGCAGGAACCAACACGAGACCTGTACCCAGAGCAGCAACGCAATATCAATGTGATCCGAATAGCGATAGCCGTGAACAGACGCGAATAGAAACGGGTTGAACCCGACAAGAAACGCAGCGATAAGCCCCGCCCGTTTGTCAAAGAGATCCGCGGCGATCCGATACGTCAACCATGCGACGATAACAAGGCTAATTGCAGATGGCAACCGGAGCGCGAACGTATTGATACCGAAAATCAGATGCGAGATCCAGATCGTCCACATTGCCACAGGCGGTTTATGCAGCCAGATATGGTTCTCACCCCACCCTTTGTAGTCGTAAGGGAGCCACGGTTGGTCGTAAAGCGTGAATTTGAGCGGGTGTTTCGTCAAATTCCGCGCCACGACAGCGTGAAACCCTTCATCCCAATAGGTAATCCCGCTGTGTCCAACATTCCTTACCACCAAAGCACCTGCGGCAATGAGAATACACAGTAGAATAATTTTTATTATGATGGGTTCGCTTTTTTTGAAGCGGGCTTTTTCAAGATTCATCAACAGTTATAGATTCAACGTATGTCGCAAAGCTATGTCAATTTTTTCCATTGGCATCCAACCGACAATACGCTCAATGGTTGATTCAACAACCGTGGCAAGATTATCGGTCATCACTACTGAATCCATGATTAATCCAGATTGTTGTCCGTCCGGTGTGGAAACTAAAATGGTAACACGGCTTGGATGATCCGCACGGGACATATTACTGGTAATCATCGCCACAACCAATTGGGGTAAACCTGTTTGTAGATTATCCGCTTGAACGATTAATCCGGGACGTAACTTGGCTGTGTACAAATTGGAATCCGGAAAACGTGATAAAATGACATCACCGCGTTTGTAATTTGGCTTTTTCCTCATCATAGTTATCATAGACGTTCATCTCGGGACTCTCCCAATCTTCCGCAAAGGAGGCGAGACGTGCTCGCATTTCTGCCGCTTGTGCTTCGTCAATGCCGCGTTCCCGTAAATCTATATTGCCTATTGCTCCAAGTATAACTTTTGGGTTGATGAGTACACGGACAACATCAAAACCTGCTTTTCGGACCTCCAGTAGCGCGGAAACAATAGCGGATTCTAAGGAAAAGGCCTCACGGTGAAAATGAATTTGGGGCACCCCCTCAACTGTAGCAATAGTTCCGTCATCAAAAATGCTATAGAGTCGATCTACCTCTTCTTCATTCGGGTCGGCTGTTAAAATAAGTGTGAATTCATGCGTTTTCATGGTAAATTCCTCCTTTATTGATTATCTTATTATTTCGCGTATTTCCCCCGAATGCCGTTTTTGAGCAGTGTTTCATCATACCCTGGACGCAATTCGTCATTAAGCTCAGTTTTATCAGTCGTTTTGAGGCTGCACGAAAACAGTGTTTGACAACTTGTAGGAGAAACCTCCACCACACCAATTTCTCTGACTTCCGTAGAAGTCGGTAAAACAATTTGCCTACAAATTGTTACTGTTTCAGCAATCTGATGTTCTGACAGACCAAAGGCAAGTGTGCAGTGCGGTACCCACTGTCCAACAGTGTAATATTCCCGTTGTTCCTCTGCGTGCTTTTTGAAGATTTTATGAAATGCCGTGTGTAAATTAAGCAACTGCTTAGTGACCGTTACGCCTAAGAAAACAACGCCTTCCGATGTAGAAAAGATGCCTATATTCGGAAAGGACAATCGAAACGGCGCAACACCCTCCGCAAATGTTGAAAGTTCCTGTGCAAGTGAATCTGTGTCAAGATGGTCGCACACCCCAAGCGATACATGCGGACGGTAACCACCTTTGGGCATAGAATCGCTAATTCCGGCATCATCAATCGCTTTCCATGCGTCGCGAATGCTTGCTTCGACTGACGGATCAAAGTATAATTCAACAACAAAGGGCATACATAACCTTAAAAGTTGAAATTCATATCACCTAACGACCAAACAGTAGATGTTATTTTAAAGTCCTTCAAATTCACTTGGTGTTTCTGAGAGTTCAATTTTACCGTTGCGATAAACGCCTTCAATGGCTGTGGACACGGTTTACCACATTCCTTATCAACCGGGCAAGGTTATAAGATATTTCAAGAAAAAGAACATGGCAATTGCAAAAAGAACCTCAAATATCGCCATAACCAGAAAGAAAATACAGGAAATCATATTTGTAGATACAAATGATGTGCGGAAGTATTCATTCATCGTATTAACAATCTCTCTGAGGGCAGAGCGGTGTGTGCGTTGTTTGACCTTGATAAGAGCGCTCCCCGTCCACGATTGAACAGACACTTGCAAATCTGCCTGAATAGATGTAAGCCGTATTGCAGAAAGACTTTCTTCATAGGGTAACTGCAGTTTCTCAAGAGCTGCGAGGAGTGCTTCCTGAAACGACACATCTGTAACCCCGAATGTAACATAACCTCTCAGTGAATACCATACCATCAGGATCACAAAGAGGGTCAACCCACATAGAATGGCGTTTAGCCACTTCATGAAATGTATATCGGAACCGCTGCCGGATGCTGATAAAAACGGCACTAAGATTACCGGTAATGGAATGAAAACAACAAGTATTGTCGCCAAAAACCATCTATTTGAGATCATGAAGGGTTTCTTGGTTAAAATGCCTCGCAATCCAATAGAAAAAGAAAAGACTGCCGTGATTCCAAGCGTAATTGGAAATATAATTGAAAACAATTTGATATAGTAATTGAGTTCCAATTTCTTTCGCTCCTAAAACTTCAGTTTGATTTCACCTAAAAGTCCAAACTCACGCCCATCATAACCAACCGCGGAGAACTCCAGGACAGCGGATGTGAATGCTTCTGGCTGCTGAGCGGGATGCCGTATCGGTCATACGTCACTGCGTCTAAGATATCGTCGAGGTTTTTCGTGTTGAAAACATTCCGAATATCCACGAAGAGCGTGTAGGTCAACCCACCAATCCGGCTCCGTTTGCTAATCAATGCGTCAACATTGTACGTTGCTGGATAACGCTTGGAGTTGATGTCGGGTTTAATCGGTGCTCGCGGATTCGGTGTATAGGGCAAACCGCTGCCGTAGCTACCAATCAGATTGACAGCAGCATCGAACGGCAATTGAATATCCAGCGTTCCAGAAAAGATGTGACGCTGATCCCATGCCAACGGATGGCTTTCGGTTACATCCGGCTGCTGCCGATAATAAGTGAGATAGCCCAAATTCCGACTCGAACCTTTACCCTTCGCAACAGAGTAGGTATAACTC
>CAZQIP010000148.1:0-21333 GCA_964593655.1 uncultured bacterium
AGGCGCTTCGGTCAGAGGCAGAAGCCTGGCAGACGTATCGGAATCGGACTGCGAACCGAGTCGATTGGCGATTTACGACACAAGACGCACGCATCAAACTAAAAAGATTATATCCTCAAACTCAACATTGAACGACTACTAGAGATGTTACACGTTAACCTTGAGGAGACCCTTGAAGAATATGAAGAAGAAGCGGCAGAGATGTATAGGGAATTTTGATAAAGACATGAAAGATTGAAAACTTACCGCTTCGTGGAGAAAGCACTTGCTAATTCCAAATAGGTAGGTGCAAAAACATTAGGAGTATAATATGGATATTATCTGTGCTTCTATCTGTTACCGAGGCTACGCAGAAGACGAAGTTGCTGCAACCTTGGAAAACGCGCCGAAAATCGGCTACCGACTCATGGAAATCCACGGACCACTTATCTGGAACGTCGATGCCGCCCTCGCGTTTGACATAGACACTATGAAGGCGAAAATTGACGCATCCGGCATGAAGTGTGCAGGACTCTATCCACCCGGATGGGGTGGACAGGACAACGCCGATGTTGACGCACGCGCGGGCGCGATTGCGAAATGTGTCGAAATCGCTGAGGGACTCGGCGCAACACATTTGACGACAAGCGGAGCGCAACGGAGAACAGACCCCGGTGCGTTGGACAGGGTAACCGCTTGTGTACGTGAGGTGTTGCAACGCATGTCAGCAGAAAGTCAAATCAAGCTAACGCTTGAACCGCATCACGGAAATGTCCTTGAACAGGCGGAGGATTTCCAAACCGTTTTAGATGCTATTCCAGACGAACGCGTCGGTGTCTGCATAGATACCGGACATTTCCACGCGTCCGGTGTAGACACGCTTGCTGCAATCCGTCAATTCGCATCGCGCCTATACGCGGTACACCTCAAGGATCATCTCGGTGCCGTATCCGTCGGGATCGGGCGTGGTGAACTCAATCTCAGACAGATTATTGAGACCCTCCAAGCCGTAGATTACCAAGGCGACCTAACGTTGGAGCTCGAAGTCGAGGACCCAGAAAATCTGCCCCGTTATACTGAAGAGGCGTATCTCTATCTCAGCGGAATGCTCGGTTTACGGTTATAGTTCCCATGTTTTGATGAAATCGGCAACCCCGAAGTTCGCAGGCATTTCATTGAAGTAGTAATGCATCGGACCGGATTGGAAACCGGGTAGATACAACTCTTCGTCGGTTTTGAGCAGCGCGTCAAGCGGCTTAAAACGTTTCCAGAGTACTGCAGCCTCTTCCTTCGTAAACCGATCGGCAAACGGCGGGCCCCAATTAAGCGTGATGGCGTGGAAACCTTTGCCGCGATTCTTGAGATCATCTGGAAGGTCTGAAAGGTCACAACCGTGTGCCAGTGCCACAAAACAGGCGGCTTTACACAGAAAAACAGTTGAGAGCATTTTCCCTTTTTCACCTCTACCCGGATGCAAATTGTCGAGTGCAGCGTGATAAGCATCAGGACTTTTGGTGATGACTGCCTGGAGCGCGTTTTCTGTCCACACTCGCATCTGATCGCTGCGTTCATTCCACCGCTGAAACTTGTCTCGCACTTCTGGCGATAGGTAATCAATATAGTCGAACGCTTGGTAATAGGTGTGGTTTGAAAACCCACCGTGAATCGTGCGCCGCATCTTCCGGCTGTAGTTGCTGCCCCAATGCAAAATAGGCAGGATATAAACAACCCCATCACCGGCGTTGAGATGCGTCTGAACTGCGCCGGGCAACGGGATTTTCGGATCCGCCAACAATTGTTGGTTTTCTGCTTCAGTATTGGCGCGTAAATGGCTACCGGGCAACACCCACAACACATTGTCGTCGTAGAGTGAGAGATTCCACTGCACATAGCGCGGGCCCGTCTCCACAATATCGTCAATATAACCTTGCAATGGCGCGGTATCAATAGGGTGGTGGTCACGATGCCATGTGGCAGGCCCGCAGTCTTTGATCGGACTGCACATGAGCATCATCTCGGTGACACCTGCATCCGCCTCACCGAGCAGTTCAGTGCTTGCACCTTGCATGTTTTCGTGCGCCCAAATTTCGACAGTGCTCGCTGTCTTTTCATCGACGAGTTTTGCGAGCGGATCGCGTCCAAGAAGTAACCGCGGTTGTGGGGACGTTTCCCAGACACCACCCGGTGGATCGTTTGGCGCACGTTCTCGCGCCCAGATTTCCCGCTGACGGGATACCATCAGCTCATAACTCTCACGAAGCGTATCCAATTCTTCCGGCGGAACCACTTCTCGGAGAACGAGATACCCTTCTTCCATGAATTGCGTCCGGTTGACTTTCATGATGTGTCTCCGGTTGTACGTTATCCTCTGCCGACATAGAGTTGACCGACAGGTAGGATGGTCGCGTCTAACATATTGATATGGGGTGGTAAGGTTGCCATCAGCACAGCGGCTTGCGCGAGCTCGTCAACCTCCATCATCGGTTCAACCGGTGGCTGCGACTGATTTTGATGCCGTTCGACATAGGTGTTACCCGGTTTCAAACAACTCGCTGTGATGCCGTGCGGTCTACCTTCGAGTGCTGTTACCTGCGTCAATCCCCAAATCCCGAATTTAGTGGCACTGTAAGGCGCAGTGCGCGGACGCACCCGATGTGAGGAGATACTGCCGACGTTAATGATACGTCCGCCTTCACCTTGTGCCTTCATAATCCGAAATGCTTCACGCGTGCAGAGAAACGGTGCCCTAAGGTTCACACTGACGACCCAATCCCAATCCTCTGTTGAGAGTTCATCTATAGGACCGGCATTGAACGCACCGGCGTTGTTTACGAGGATGTCCAAACGACCGTATTCCGCTATCGCTTTTTCAAAGAGTGCTTTAATCTGTTCTTCGTCGGTTACGTCGGTCGGAACAGCCAACACCTTTGTGCCGTTTGCGCGCAATTCGTTCGCGGTCTGTTCGAGGAGTTCGGCGTTCCTCGCGGCAATCGTTAGACTCGCACCCTCAGCCGCAAGTCCTCTCGCAATGCCTTTACCGATACCGCGGTTTCCACCCGTTACAATCGCAAATTTTCCATCTAATTGTCCCATTATTGAGTTCCTTTCTTTTTATGAGAATAGTTTTATCAATAAAGATTCTGTTCTGACTGCTTGGACACTGTCGCCCGCAAGTCGCATTGCCGATATGTGCGCGTGTAGAAATGCTAAATCCTCGGCTCTATCAATATCATACCACGGCGGTAGGAGTCCAAGAGTTGCTTCTGCTGCATGAATACGCGCCACTGTCTGTTGAAAGACCACCGCCGTGCTCCATGCGATGTCCTCAAATACCTGCGGTATTGTGGTTGCCAAAGTCTCTACTGAAAAACCGATGAGGTAATAGCCACCATCTATACTCGGTCCGATGACGATATTTCGTGAGTCAAGGAGTGTGAGTGCTTCGGATATGTATGAGATCGGTAGTGTCGGGCTATCGGATCCGACGAGTAAAATCTTTGTATATCCGTGTTCCGCTGCCCACTGTGTTGCTGAGATGAGTCGTTCTCCGAGACCCGCTCCTGTTTGTGGGATATAGATAGCATCATCTCCGATTAACGCTTGTAGATCGGGTTGTGCGTCTGCAGGTGTATACGCGATGACCAAGCCTGCGTCAGGGAGTTCAGCAAGTGCCTCACACCAATCTGTGAGAAATGCGGTGTAGAGTGTCGCCGCTTGTTCCGGTGAAAGCCGTGGTATCAGCCGCGTCTTGACCGCGTTTGGTATCGGATTCTTAGCGAAAACAATAACACACGTTTTCACTGATAAATTCCTTATTTTCGTGGTTTTATTCCTATAGCAGCAACAAATGTTGCGTTTCTACAGATGGAGTGCTTGACGTAGACGCGACAACAATCTCCCAGCAAAGTGTTTTTGCGGTGGGTTTTCTGGTTGTTCTTTGACTTTGATGTGAAGATCCACCACACCTTCAAAGGCAACACGTAGTTCTTCATCGGTATCTCCGTGGAAACAAATAATATCATCAATGTTCACTACATCGCCTACAAAGCACTCATCTTCTTCGCTATAGATAATTTCCGCTGTATATCCTCGGTAGGTCATTGTTTTCATAGTGTTATTTTAGCCACTTTCAATTTTTTTCAAGTCTTAACTCTACCATATACCTGTTGAAGTGTCAACTTAAAAATTCCAGTTCACTTACAACTTTAATACCAGACTCGGTACACAGGTATCTCAAAGACAGCACCCACTAAACTCCAGAACGTTCCGATCAGAAAGTCACCCAAAATCACGCCAACAAAAAATGGAGCCGCTTTCCGATAGGTGCGCAACCCGCCGAATTTGAGTAAGACCGCCTTGATAAACCAGCCGACACACACCGCGCTCCAAACCCAAACCATCCCTGCGGATAAACCGAGCGCATAGCCCGCTGGATGGAACGGAAACCAGATAAACTGTCTTCTCAAGAACATCAATCCCAACGTGAACAGCGAGGCAAACGCCGTGAAACTTAATCCAGTGCTATCCGGCGCGTGTGGTTGTTGCAACCACGGCAGCAGCAAACGCTCAAAGGTCTCAATACCGATACCGATGATGTATCCCTCAGATTGCACCGCACCGTGTTGATACATAAGGTGCAAATACGCCCAGAACGAAACAGGGGTGGCAACCAATAGTGCGACGATCATAGCAATCGCCATCTTTTTCTGAGAGAGCCGTGCGCGTTCGGCAATTTTGAACCCTTCTAACTGACTCGGCATCGGGTGTGAGACGTTATCCCGGACATACGGGTATAGAAAAGAGAGAAGTGTTAAATTCGATGCACCCATCCGGCGGACACCTAACACCGAGACGAGCATCAGTTGTGGATGCGTCCAAATCACCTCATGGTAAGGCACACCGACCGCCGCCCTCGCATAAGTTATGGCGATGGACATCAGAACATAGAGGCATAGGAAAGCGAGCAGAATTCCGACAGACATGCCAGCCTGCTGGAAAATGAAAACGAGAATCACAGTGCCTATCAAGATACCGAGTAGCGCAGTGCGATATTGAAGCGGCTCGTTTGTGGAAGTTGAAGGTTTCGAAGCGAGCGTAAACACCGTTTTCAGGTGTTTGCGACTTGCCCATAAGACTAAAATCCCAAGCGTCAACCAGGCACCAATGCCCTGTTGATTGTAGTAAGGAAAACCCGGTAACGATTTCCAGCCACCGATGCTCCCCAAAATCAACTGGAATTTCGTAAACAGGAAAAAGAACCAGACCGAAAACGAGAGTTCAAGCGGTACAAAGAAGGTCAATCCAATAACCCAAGGATAAAAGAAGAGCGGCAGCCAGCCGATAGCACTCCAAGGTTTCGTCGTAAAAATTTTTGCCCCGAAATCGGGGATTTTGAGCGGCACGCTGGGGATAAAAGGATAGAGAAAATGGAGTCCGTTGAGGAGTTCTACCGCCGCACAGATGCCGAACCCAAGCCATAACAATCTTCTTGAGAAAAACCGCGGGGTGGTCATCTCTATCGGGAGTTGTGCAATCGGATAACTCAACCGTTCCTTTTCACTCCATTGCAAACGCTGAATGCTATTGAAGCACATTAAGATGAAGAAGAGGACAAACGTAACAAACGACCAAAGCAGCGTGGGACCTATCCATGCGAATAGGTGTTGTGCTGTGTATAAACTCGAATTGCCCTCAAAGAAGCCGATGAGCGCACTTTTATCTTTGATTGTGAACCACGATGGAATATATCTATGGAAAAGTGCTGCGTATTCGTTTTCAAAAGTAGCGAACCAGAACGGGTGCGCGAGAATCCCCAAGATAAAGTCCATCGGATTATGCCCAGAGACAAGGCAGAGCATAACCAGCATCTGATAGACGATGAGGAGTTGCGCACGGTTCAAGGCGAGTTGTGGACAGATCCGCTTGAGCAGTGTATTGAGTAATACGAGGAAAAAGAGATTGACAATCGGGGCAATAAACAGGGAGGCATAGGCAGGATTCAGGGAATGGTGGATACCACTGACCAGCGCAATCCAATACGCATTAATCAGAATCAGGACTATACCGATGGCAAGCGGAAGCAAGAGCGAAGTCGTTTCAGTGTGGATTTGAGGTTGATGTCTTTTCTTTTTCACATGGCTGGATGAATTAGCTTGTGAGATGTGCAACAATGTTGAAGGTGTTTCATCTAATCTTCGAGAATCACGCGTAAACTCTCTTGTATCTCTTCAAGTCCAAATCGTTCCAGTAAATCTTCCAGTATTTCCTCAAGATCAAATGATTCCATTATCCCAAGAAGGGCTTCTATTCTTCGTAAAACCCTATGGACAGTTTCTTCAGGGACTTTGCATATAAACGTTGCTCTTCTCTCCAGCCAATCCATACTCCTAGCTTGATCAGCAAGTATAACTCCTTCTATTTCTAATCCTTCTGGAATCTGGACTTCAAAGGGATTCCCTCTTTTTGTGCTTGTAATTGGACAGAGGAATGCCAAGTTCATAGCAGTGCTGGTATAAATCTGTGGAGAGATGACAAGCGCAGGACGACGTTTCTGAATCTCATTTCCTTTTTGGGGATCAAAATCAATCCACACAATATTGCCAGCCTCTGGAATGTATTCCAACATAAGCCCCCGTGTTCCTACCAGACTTCATTTCCAACTGCAGGTCCGGTGGAGATTTCTTTATGCGCGTTTTCTTCTGTGACTTGGGCCACGAGGTCCTCTAACTTCAGACGAGGCAGCTTCACCGTGCGGCGAACTTTTGCCCCTTGATGAGGATTACCATTTATTGCTTTAACACCCTCTTTATCATCACGTTTCTCTGGAATTTGAGGAGCATTGAGTTTCGTTAGTTTTTCCTTGGAACAAATCGTTTTTTCTCTCATGATGTATCTCCTTACTTATACTGCATTTGAAAAAGTATACTACATTTTACGAATGAAATCAATCCGTTGTTATCTTCTGGAAATCCGCGAAATCCGTGTAATCCGCGAAAATTCGTGATTCAGACAAAAAACACATCACAACAAACACACCTGAAAATCTTAATTCAGACAATTGACAAAATTTTCACACCTCCTACCGATCCTCAACCATCTCACGGACCGGTGGATTCGCTGGCTCCACAGGTTCCGGACGCTGCTCCAACCACCACGCAAAAAGGACAACTAAACACGCAAGCACCATCGCACTCAGTGCCATCGGGATACCTGTCGATTTCCCGTCACTCGCATCAATCTGAGATTTAGCAACTACCGCAGATACGATAGTAGCGATAGCCAATACAAGGTTTACAGTCCACGGCACCTGAAAAAGCACTGCTATCAGTGAAACCACCGCAACAGTAAGACTCAATTGCGCCAGTGGATGGTAAGGGGTCGCATCCTGTTCCTCAAAATCGGAAGCGTCTCCTTGTCGGTGAGAAACAGGCGTAGGCGCGCCCTCTTGATAGGTCATCTCAATGAGGCGGATAAATTCCGCAAGGAGTTTCTCCTCTTGAATCCACTCGAAAAGATCGGGGTATTCGTGGCGGAGGAGGATGACAAACTCTTGACGTTGCGCACTGAAATCGGTGAACTCTTCCCAATCGCTTTCTGCCACCGTGACGTACGGTTCAGGACCAACGCGAATTTCATATCCTCGTTCGGCAACATAGACGACACTGCCGATACCTTCACGTTCTGCCATTGTGAGTTCTGACGAGTCCTCTGGCGCAACCTGTTGGTTTGTATCCTCCTGCACGACAGCCATATCCCGTTGCTTCAGTGCCGCCGCGGCCTCTTCAGATTGCGCTGCCATTTCGCTATCCGTAACGGCTACACCGATACGACTGACCAATTCCAAGGCGGCTACCTCATCTTCCGGATCCACGAGGAGTGCAGTTTGGCGTTCCTCTTTTAATGCAATGGGTCGGCATCGGATCTGTTGGGCATTCAAAGTGGTTTGAATCAGCTTCGCTTCCCATTCATCGCTGGTGCGATGGATTTCTACCCATTCACCGGTATCGCCGATCGCTTCGCCAAACAATTGGGATACCTGTCGGACTTGCCCTTGGCTCGCCTGGGCACCCTCCGGTGGGCTAACAGTTTTTCCTCTCATAAATATTTCCTCTATGGTGTGTAGAGACCTCTTAGTATGCTGCTAACAGCTCCGTGTAGACTGTCTCCGTCAAAGCGGTGTTCTTTTCACTGCTAAAGAGTCGCACAGCGCGATCGCGGGCAGCTTTTCCCATTTCTATCAGTCGTTCTTGATCTGTTGCCAGTGTTGCGATAGCCTCAGCAACTGACGACGCGTCTTCAGGTGGCACTAAAATCCCTGTTTCGGGGGTGACGAGTTCTTTGCTACCACCGAGCGGCGTTGCGATAACCGGTTTACCGACCGCCATCGCTTCAATAATGGTCCGTGGACATGCTTCAGGGATAATTGACGGCACCAGCACGATGTCCAGCAGACTTGTTACGATACGCGTATCTGACAAAAATCCGGTGAAGATAACCGAATCTTCAATACCTAAGGCTGCAACCTCCTGTTTGAGTGTGTCCATATAGTCAACATCTTTTTGGAAGTAGGGACCCCCTACGATGAGCAATTTTACGTTTGTCCTACCTTTGAGTTCTCGCATGGCTCTGACCAAAAAGCGGATGCCTTTTTCCGGTGTAATCCGAGTTACGACACCAACGAGTATAGCAGCATTAGACTCATCGGGAAAAAGTTCCGCCCGAAGCACTTCCACCTCTTCTGGCGATGCCTGAAAAGCGTCTAAATCCACACCGTTGTAGATGAGCGTCTGCTTTTCTGCTGACGCAAAATCCCACCGTGTTGCCTCTGACACCAAAATCACACGATGCAGGAGTCTTTCGCAGAGGCGATCCAGAATTCCGTATGAAGTCGCATAGCGTTTGTGCATCAGGATAGGGATACGATTTATCCTCGCAACAATTCCCCCAAGGAGTGCCACCGAAAGCGAGTTCGCATGGATGAGGTCGATCGTATGTCGCTTCACTGCTCGGTGGAGTTCAAAGATAACTCGAAGTTGCCGAAAGTCTTCAACCAGATCGTGAAGGGTGAATCGTTTCACTTTATCGGTTTTATTATGTGCCGCGGGCAGAGAGAGTGGAATAACACGCGCCGCTGTCTTTTCAACCTCTGCAGCAAAAGCACTATCCCCGAGACATCCGACAAAAGGTGTAAACTGCGCCTTGTCTAATCGGTTGAGCAAGAGTAGAAGGCTGCGTTGCCCGCCACCGATGCCTGAACCGCTATCGAGATATAGGATATTGGATTTTGATGTGTCGGATGTTTTCATCTTCAGGGCTATCTAATATGGATTCGGGAGTTTCATCAGTGCCGTGTGAAACATTCGCGTCTGCAAGCGTTATGTGAATTTTTATACAGGAATCGGGCAAGGCATCTGCCATCCGCTCGGCCCACTCAATGATGCAAATGCCATCACCTTCCACATATTCGCTGAGTCCGAGTTCCGCAATATCTTCGCTATTTTCGAGTCTATACAGATCAATGTGGTAGATGGGCACTGTCCCGTGATACTCGTTAATCAGGATGTATGAAGGACTGCTGACAATCTCATTGGGGGCGATCCGCGCCCCGCGCGCAATGCCTTGGGTTAAGCACGTCTTACCGGTCCCAAGGTCACCGATGAGTGCAATGACATCCCCCCGCTTAAGCGTTTTGCCGATTTTTTCGCCGAGTGCTTGAGTCTCTTCTGGGCTTTCTGTTTTAAAGTTTTCGTTTCTGTTTTCCATCTGTTCTCAGGCTCCAGCTGCGCACCGCAAAATCTCCTCTTGTGTTAGGTTATCGTTGGTAAATTCACCTGTGATTTTACCTTCGTGTAACACCAAAACTCGGTCGCTCATCCCTAAAATTTCCGGCAACTCGGAGGATACAAACACAATCGCAACGCCCTCATCAGCGAGTTTTGCCATCAGCGCGTGAATTTCTGCTTTCGCACCAACATCAATACCGCGTGTCGGTTCGTCGAGGAATAGCACCTTCGGATGCGTCATCAACCACTTCCCCAGCACCACTTTCTGTTGATTCCCGCCACTGAGATGGTTCACAGGTACCGCCAGCGAGGGTGTTTTAATCTGGAGAGAATTCACGTAGTGTTCACTTTTTTCAGATGCCGCGTTGTGATTAATTATCCCGTGTGATGTCAAGTCTGCCGATAAACCGAGATTCACCAGCGTCATATTACGAGTGACATCCGCATCTAAGAGAAGTCCGTAGCGTTTCCGGTCTTCGCTGACGAGTGCCATGCCTTGCTGTATCGCCTCGCACGGCGCGTCTATCTGAACGGGTGTGCCTTCTATGAAGATTTCTCCGATCCATTTACCATCGTAAGCACCAAAAATGGTACTAATTAGTTCTGTTCTACCCGCGCCCATCAGACCCGCAATGCCAAGAATCTCCCCGCGCCGCACCTCAAAACTGATGTTTTCAAGTCGCGGCGGCTCCGATGGGTAGGTGCTTAAGTTTTCGACCCGTAGTGCGACTTCTTCTTCCTTTGAGCCGTTGTCAGTCTGTCGTTCTGGAAAGAGTGTCGTTAGTTCCCGACCAACCATTTGTGAGATTAACACGTCTTCAGTGCATTCAGGAGATTTAACGGATTGCGTTGCTACCGTTTTGCCGTCACGTAAGACTGTCACGCGATCAGCGATTTGGAAAATCTCCTTGAGTTTGTGAGTAATATAGATACAGGCAACACCCTTTTCTCGGAGTCGCGTCAGAATCTGACGGAGAATCTCCACCTCACTTTCGGTCAAAGCGGCTGTCGGTTCGTCAAGCACAAGCAGCAGCGCGTTGCCAGATTGCAAACTCCGTCGCTGCTCAATGTGGGCTTGCAAGCTACGCCCTAAGGCCTTCGCTATCTCCACAAGTTGCTGCTGTCCAATGCCGAGCGCATAGACAGGTTTCTCTAAAGGGATTGCTAATCCAAACTGCGACAGAAGTTCACCCGCCTCATGATAGAGGCGATGCCTATCAATCACCCCAAATCGCCGCGGTTCCTTGCCGAGATAGATATTCTCTGCAACTGTCATTTCTGGGATGAGTGCTAATTCCTGATGGATAATAGCGATCCCGGCGCGTTCGGCATCGCGAACGGAGTAGAACTGCTGCTCGGTGTCGTTAATATGCATACTACCACTGTAAGTGCCGTGCGGATAAACACCACCGAGAATCTTAATCAGTGTCGATTTACCAGCTCCGTTTTCTCCACAGAGCGCGTGGATTTCACCGGAACGCACCTCAAAAGAGGCATCGTCTAAGGCTCGCACGCCCGGAAAATCTTTCGTGATTGCCTGCATCTGGAGAAGTGCCGCTGTCATTGTTAATCAACACTCCAATCCTTAATTTTCTGTTATTGTAGCAGAATTGCGGATGTAAATCAAGTTTCCTGATAAAAATAAGTTTGCTTTCCTATGTTATATGTGTTATTATATATAATGTAAATCTGAATTAAGAATATAGGCGAGTTGAACGCGTGTCAGTAGAAAGTGAAACTTTCCCTGGTATATTTTTTTCGCAGCAGAAATATACAAAAAAACACAGATAAACCTATACACGGACTGAGTTTATAATCATATTTAAAAAGACACCAAAAAACCAAAAAAGATACCATTTGGTATCTTTTTAAGACGAGTGGTATCTTTTTAAGAAAATGGTATGAAAATTTTCCAGATGAAAACGCTACACAAAGTGTAACAACTATCTCGCTAAACGTTCTTTGCTGACTGCTAATTACCGATGGCTGAGTTTGACAAATTGGCTATAAAATGGTATGATGAGGTAAAACGTAGAGCGCGGAACATATATCTGAATATAGAACGAATTATTGATTTCGGAGGATATCATGGCTGAAGAAAAAGAAAAAAAGGAAGAAATGGTACCGGTTACCGCTGAATATGCAGTCGTTGATCAAGTCGACGACCAAGCGATCGTTGAACTAATGACCGGGCAAACGATTCAGGATTACGTCTATTCTTTTAAACAGGGAGGACGTACCGTTGAAGGATTAACCTTAGCCGGTATTAACGAAGCCGCCAACCGCCGGGGTGGTATCCAAGTTGAAGAAGTTAAGTATGAAGAACTCGAGAATTCTTGGATCGCTACTGCCAAAGCAGTTGATACAATCACAGGGTCATCTCGCTACGGGGCGTATGAGCAACCGAAGATGGCTGGCGGCCGTTCCGATCCGTTTGCGTTCACGAAAGCAATTCACAAAGCACAACGAAACGCGATTAAGCAGCTCATACCTGTACCCGTGATCCGTGAAGTACTAAACTTCTATCTGCATCGAAAAGCGGGAGGCGGAAATTCGGCACCACAACAGCAGATACCGCAGGCTGCCGGAAATATCGCACAGGCGCAAAAAGCCGCTTTCGCAATTGCGAATAATCTTGCAGAACCTCTTGAAAAGAAGGGGATCACCAAGGCAGCTCTCTGGGATTACATCAAACGTAAATACAGTGTGGAATCTCGAAACGACATGAGCGAGATGCAATGGACGCAGCTTTCGGCGGAACTCAAAGCGGCGGAAACGACACCGCAACTACTCAATGACTTATGTGAGCGCGTCAAACAATTAACAGCAGCTGCCCAAGAGAGCGATGTCCCGCCATCTGAGGAACCCACGGAGCAAGAAACAGCATCTTCCGATGAAATAGAAGAAAAAGGTACGGAAGCAACAGGTACGCCTTTTTAAGCTATCTTACGACTTTGTAAATCTCAGCGTTGTGTGTTTCTGTGCTAACAGCTGAGCAGGTACGCTCGACTCCGCACCGCATCCCGCAAAGAATGGGCAGTCGGTGTGTTTTCAAGGAGCAGATCACCGGTATAGTACCGCGTTTTCAGGTGTTCCGCAATCGCACGGAAGTTGACATAACCGTCGCTTACTTCTGAAAGAACCCCGGCTGCTGTTTTCTGTTTGAAATGCACCGACGTGAGGTCTGTCATCTCAATAGCACGCCAGAATTCAGCGGCTGGGTTCACTGTTGTTCCGTCAGCGCGGTAGGTGTTCGTCTCGTCATACGTGAGTTTCGCACCGCCTGCGACTGCTAACTTCAAAGTTAGTGTGGCAGTTTGACGAGCGTTCTCCACGGCGAAAATCATCGGATACTCCGGTAGGAGCGCAGCATAGTGTTTGAGGTTAGCGATCGCTGCCGATGCATCAATATCGCCTTCAGTGTCAAGATCAACGAGACGGAGCCTTGGCCTCTCTGGACAGAGCAGATAGGCTAACTTCTTCGCTCTGATTATCCGTTGTGTGTCCGCATTGCTGTCGATGGGTGCTGAAAGCCACGGGTGAGACATGGCATAACTCAACGTGAGTCCAGATGCTTTTTCGGTGAAGGCGGCAATCGCCTTGAAAAGCGTCGCGTGCTTCGACTCATAAGGCTGGTCTGTCCACACAGCATCACAGATGGTCCGGAATTCAGCGTCGGTGTACACAGACATCGCGATTTCGAGTTCCTGGATCAGTTGTCCGAATTCGGAGTTACGGAGGTAGTCGCCTTCGCGGACCTCCATATCCTTGAACCCGTTCGCACCGAACTCCACCATGAGTTCATCAAAGCGGGCACCATTTGCTATCTCTTCAGCCCAGATATTGGTTACAATTCCGAGTTTTTCAAACATTTTGACATCCTTGTTCTATTAGGGTATGATATACAGCAAAACATTATAGCATATTTTGGGGGGTTTGATAATACGTATGGCACAAAATGGACAATTTACCGATGAACTCAGGCGCGCTGCTGCACCGATTTGGGAAGCGGACCTTAAACATCCGTTCGTCCGCGGTATGGCTGATGGGAGTCTTCCGAAAGAGAAGTTTAAATTCTACCTGATTCAGGATTATCTGTTCTTACTCGACTATAGCCGTGTGTTCGCGTACGGTGTTATCAAGGCACACGATGAGGCGACGATGGCGATGTTTTCGCAACTGGTCAACGAGACGCTGAACACTGAGATGGATTTACATCGTGGATATTGCGAGAAATTTGGTATCACTGCCGCGGAGATGGAAGCAGCACCGATGGCACCTACAACACATGCATATACGCGACATGTACTCAACGTAGCGGAAATCGGCACTTTGGCGGATCTCGTCGCCGGTGTTCTGCCGTGTCAGTGGGGCTACGCCGAAATCGGCACAACGCTTGCCCAACAGGGCGGTTCGCCGGAACCGCTCTATCAGGAATGGATTGACATGTCCGCCTCCCCCGAATTTCTGTCATTAGGTGAATGGTTGCGAGGACTCCTTAACAATCTCGCTGCTGAGTATAGTGCCGCCGAGAGAGAACGGATTAAAAACTACTTCTTGACGAGCAGTCGTTATGAGTACCTCTTTTGGGAGATGGCGTACACACAAGAAGTCTGGAAAATTTAGCGCACTCAGCACCCAAGTTCGGTAGGTGCGTCTTGTTCCGACTCAGCAGTCGTTCCTGACCTTGACTGTGCACAACGAAAGCCATAATCGTAGATTGTGTTTGTGGGTGAAAGCAGTAAGCGATAGGTGACGCAGATACCTTTTTCGGTGGCACTCCAACCCCCACCGCGTAACGCCCTTATGGGGATCGTTTCAATGTCTGTGAAATTGGCTGTCAACCAGCCTACCTCATTCGTTCCTGCGCGCGGATTCTTGCGAGGCGTGGCGAAGAAAAAATCATCGTCGTAAAGGTCAAGACACCATTCCCAAACGTTGCCAGTTATATCATACAAGCCATAGCCGTTAGGTGAATACTTACCCACAGGGGTGGTATCTCCTACATTTCTATCATAGTTCGCTTTGGTAGTATCGCTCGTATCACCCCACGGATGGTTCTGATTCGCAAGCCCGCCGCGTGCAGCGTGTTCCCATTCAGCTTCTGTAGGGAGCCGTTTCCCCGCCCACAAAGCGTAAGCCATCGCCGCAAACCAACTGACGTAGACAACAGGGTGATTCGCTTTTCCCTCGGGATAGGTATTGCCATCCCAATGCTTTAGGTAGTCCCCATCGTGAAACCTATCTTTAATATGCGATTTTTGCCACTGTGGGTTTTCAACAAGAAACTGCTGGTATTCAAGATTTCTCACGGGGTGTGTGTCAATATAAAAAGCGTTGACGCTTCCGATCTCAAGATTGCCAGTGGGGATTAACACCATGTTTTTCATCAAAAACAGTCCTTATAACGGAATAGCAACGTGAAATACGCTACCTTCCCCTAAAGTGCTTTCCAGCCAAATCCGTCCAGTGTGGCGGAGCACGATATGTTTGGCGATTGCCAGCCCTAATCCTGTGCCTCCCATTTCGCGGGCACGCCCTTTATCCACACGATAGAACCGCTCGAATACACGCGGTTGAGATTCCATTGGGATACCGATACCTGTATCTTTTATATGCACGATAATCTCTTCCGAGATTATATTGGCTCCTTCAAAGGCTTCAATTGTGCTGATCTCTGCTGAAACCGTAATTGTACCGCTATCGGGTGTATATTTAATCGCGTTGTCAATCAGATTTACAAGCACCTGCATGAAAAGTTGGTGATCTACGCTAACCGTAGGCAGGTTTTCAGGAACCTCCCACTTTAAAATCAATTCGGATTCCTCTAATATAGGCTCAAACACGTCTAAAATTGGTTCATAAAAGGTATTGAGGTGGCACGGTGTACGTTTCAATTCAACATCACCAGACTCAAGTCGAGAGAGTTCGAGTAGATCCGAGACTAACCTTGAGAGCCGGGACGCATGATTGAGGATTTTCACGACAAACTGTTCTTGTGTCTTTGTGCGTGTGGCATCTTCACTCAGTAAGGTCTCAGCGTAACCCCGGATTGTTGTGAGGGGCGTACGAAGTTCGTGTGAGACATTCGCCACGAAGTCCGCGCGAATCCGCTCTAACTGCCGTTCCTTACTCACATCGTGGATGACGACAACGTATTCTTCCGATTCGCCAGTAGCGACCGGCACAACCGTGACCTCCGCTTCCGGTTCCGTTAGATTACCGAGACGGATTTCTGCGAACGCAACTGTTTCTGTCTGTTCTGCTGCTTGTAGCAGGGTTTGTAGCTCAGGGATCCGATTGATTTCGATCAGTGCTTTTCCGACATAAGGACTCGGAAGGGATAACATAGAGATAGCCATCGGGTTGGCATAGGTAATTTCGGACGCACCGTTGACGAGTAGGACACCTTCACCCATATCGGTCAGGATGGTTTCCAAACGCCGGTGTTCTTCAGAAATTCTATCAATCTGTTCCTGCACCCTGTCCGCCATTACGTTGAAATTCCGTGAGAGTTGCCCAAGTTCATTCTTGGAGTCGATCGGTACGCGCGAGTTTATATTCCCAGCTGCAAGCGATTGGGTCATCTGGGTTAATTTTTCAATCGGTTTTGTGATGATCCTTGTAGAAAAAATACTAAACACAATGGCGAGAATTAATCCAGCCACACTTGCAAGCAGAGCCATCCCTCGGAGGTTGTCGATTGCTGTATTGACAGCTTTCATCGGCAGCGCGACGCGGCAAATACCAATCAGCGTTTCCGCGCCGTTTGGTGATGTTTGCCGATATATGGGTGTCGCATAGTAACGGAATTCTGTCTGTGTTGTATCGCTGTAGCGGTCGCGAATACCGCTTCCAAATTGGAGTGCATCCTGTACCTCTGGACGTTTAAGGTGATTGTCCATTGCGCGCAGTGCCGCTCCATCCCGTTCTGTATCACCCCAGACAACACCCTCCAAGTCAATGAAGGTCACCCGAGCCTTTCCAGTCTTTCCGAGTCTATCGATAAGTGGGTCTATCGCGGCGTAGGTAAAATTATCTTTAGCAGGGAGTTTTTCAATGAGGAATTCCCGGGTTAATCCCGCCTGAATTTCCAATTCGCTGGTAATCCGAGTACTCATCGAATCTTTGAACATTGCGCCAAGATAGAGATATATCGCCAACAATACCAAAAGCACGATGCCTATGTACCTGAGCGTCAGTTGTGTGCGGATATTCATCTCTGGGTTGTCCTTGGATACTCGATATTATCGCCCTTTTACCCGTTTGAAGTCTGTTACGCGCCGTGGAAGCGTGCCACACAAACCTATAATGTTACACCGGTTCAGTTTAACACAATGATAGCACAATTTCGGCGTAACGCGCAAGCCAAAACTAACACTTTTTCGCCACTTGACATCTGAATCAGATGCTGCTAAACTGCAAACTAACTGAATCGATGGGTTTGTAGGTGCTGCTTGCAAGCCTATACTATAAAGTAAGATCGCGATTACGCCGCACAGGAGACACGCATGAATATCCGATTTGAAGGCATCTTTACACCGACAGTAACACCGCTTGACGAAAAAGAACGCGTTGATGAACGCGGGTTCGTCAATCAAATTAACCGCCTGATTAACAGCGGTGTTCACGGTATCTACCTACTCGGAAGTTCCGGTGAATTTACGACATTAACAAATACAGAACGCGAGCGGGCACTGGACATCGCTCTCAAAACGGTTGGGGGTCGCGTCCCGGTTATCTGTTGTGTAATGGATACAAGCACCCAACGTGTTATCCAAAACATTGAAATCGCTGAACAGTTTGGCGTTGATGCAGTCGCTGCGACACCCGGTTACTATTATCCCTCTACCGACGATGCGGATCTGATCGAATTCTATCAGAAGGTCGCCGCGAGTACAGAACTCCCTGTTTTCATCTATAATATCCCATCCACTGTTAAAACCTTCATTAAGCCGCAGGTCGTCGTTGAACTCGCAGAAACCTGTGAGAATATCGTCGGTGTTAAGGACAGTACCGGCGATTGGACGAACTCCCTCAATCTCATAGCACTGCTCGGTGAGCGGACGGATTTCTCTATCTTCCTCGGTTCGCATGTCGCACTCGGCGCAGCCCTTCTATTCGGTGCGGATGGCGGTGTTGTCTCGATTGCAAACGTCGCTCCAAAAGAGTCAGTCGCGCTCTACAACGCTGCAAAGGCACGTGATATTGATGAAGTCCACCGATTACAAAAGTGGATGCTGCGGCTCAGTAAGATGTATACCTACGGACAAGGGGTCAGCGGTATGAAAGCGTGTCTCGAAATTCTGGGAGTCTGCAGCGCACGCACGACGAGTCCGCTGCTACCACTCACTGACCCTGAGAAAGCAGAACTACGGCAATTGCTAACCGAGTTGGGAGTGCGTGAATGATTCAAATACAGCCGATCCGAAAACCGATGGATGCCACGATAGAGGTACCGGGTTCTAAGAGTTATACCAACCGAGCATTGCTGGTCGCTGCAATGGCACGCGGCACCTCGACACTAACAGGCGCGCTTTTTAGCGATGATACGCGTTATATGTCTGCGTCGCTGCGAAAACTCGGCATCAAAATTGATGCCGATGAAAAACAAGCAAGGTTTGATGTCCATGGAAACGGTGGCGAAATCCCTGTTGCAGAGGCTAACCTCTATATCGGAAACTCAGGCACCACTTCACGTTCATTGACCGCCTACGTTTCACTCGGACATGGAAAATTCGTTATCGATGGCGATGAACCGATGCGCCACGGTCGTCCCATCGCTGACTTACTTGACGCACTCAGGCAAATTGGGGGCTCGGCGCGCACCCAATTTAAGAACGGACATCTGCCTGTCATTGTTGAAGCAGATGGACTTGAAGGTGGAAAAACCCAACTTGATGTCAGTAAGAGCAGTCAATTCTTAACAGCACTGCTCCTCATCGCGCCGTACGCAAAAAACGGCATGGAGATTGAGGTGCTCGGTAAACGCGAAATGCCTTATATTGATATCACACGATCCGTCATGGCAGCCTTTGGTGTGCAGGTCATAAGCGAAGACTACAAGTTTTTTCGGATTGAAAGTGGACAGCAATATCAACCGCGGGTCTATAACATAGAGCCGGATGCCTCTAACGCCTCTTACTTCTTTGCTGCCGCTGCACTCACCGGTGGACGTGTCACTGTCCAACACCTAAATTTAGATTCCGCACAAGGCGATCTCCAGTTTGTACATATCTTAGAACAGATGGGTTGTCAGACCACCGTTTCTAACACGGGTATTACTGTTACCGGACCGCGCCACCTAAAAGGGGTTGACGTCGATATGCGGACGATTTCGGATACCGCCTTGACCCTCGCAGCGATCGCGCCTTTCGCCGATAGCAAAGTAACCATCCGAAACATTGAGCATACGCGTTGGCAAGAGACGGATCGGATTCATGCGATGGTAACAGAACTCCGAAAGTTAGGTGTGCCTGTCGTTGAACACCAAGACGGACTCGAAATCTCACCCGCATCGATTACCCCTGCAGCAATTGATACCTACGAAGACCATCGCGTGGCAATGGCGTTTTCGCTCGTCGGCTTAAAAATACCGGGGATCCAGATTAATAATCCAGAATGTGTCAGCAAGACATTCCCTGATTATTTTAACGTGTTTGAAAGACTATACGCTTGAAAGTATCTTTCTTACGAAAGTTGGCAATTAAGGCATTTTTGTGGTATCCTTTGATAGATAAAGACCCGCGACATCAGGAAAAGAAAAGCACCAACGGGGCGACATGTGTGTAGAAAATGTTAGATTACAAGGAAAATGCCTAAAATATCTCATCTCAATCCCTAAAAAAATTATCCACAGTTTAGTATATATGAGTTTTAAAAGAAAAAACTGCATGTGCTTCTTAGACATAGCCATTTTAAGTGGAATGCTCTGTCTATTTTACCCTCAAGTCGTGCGCTCCGCCGAGATTACAGTTATTGACAATAGCATCTACGTCAAAACTGATGCCTATGAAGTCCAGTTTATAGATGGCGTTATCACCCAACTCTCCAACAAACTGACAGGAGAAGCCTGTACGCTGCCCCTCGGTATTGACGGTGTGCCTACAGGCATTGGCGGACGTAGCGGATTACTCAGGAAAAACGGCGAATCTTTCTGGACAGACCGAGCAACGCTAACAGAAACAAAAGAAATCGCTCCGCTGAAAGCAGAAATTGTATTTGGGCAGGGACAAAACGAGATTCGGCTGTTCATAGCCGTTGATGAAAGCACGAACGATCTCCTAATTGAACAAGAAGGTATCTCTGGCGCAACTGGGGTCTATGGTATCCAGTGGGGCTGTGGGAATCTGGATACGAAGAATGTGGACCTTATCCTCCCGGCGCAAGGTGGACAAATCATTGATGCCGCGTCTCCAAGCACCTCTGGAAGTTTCGATTATCCTGAACATTGGGAGGCACAACTCGCAATTATTCAAGCGGAACAGGGCGGTTTTTATGTTCGCGGGACGGATGAAACCTTTCAGTTTAAAGTACTCCATTACGAAAAAGATAGAGAGAGTTTCGCACTCAATTTTGAAACCCAAAACCAAGCACCCTTCGACACAATTACCGCCGCAAAATCTGTTACATGGCGATTGAATACGTATGTCGGCGATTGGCGCGTGCCTGCCCGACAGTATCGGGACTGGATGGAACAGACCTTCAATCCAAGAAAATTGACAGAGATGCCTGCATGGGTTTCCGAGATCGGTTTGGTTGTTATCTATCACGGTCAGGAAATTGCCTTATTAAAGTCGTTAGCAGCGCAAATAGATCCGACAAAGACGTTGCTGTATTTGACGCAGTGGCGAAAAGATGACTACGATACGAATTATCCAGATTATACAGCATCCGAAAATTTTGGCGATTTCCTTGATGCTGCGCGTCAACACGGATTTCGGGTGATGCTTCACACAAATTTCCCCGGTGTCGCCCCGTACCATCCGCTCTACGCGCAACTTCAGAAATACCAATTTCGGGACCGATGGAGTGGCAATCCAATCGGTTGGTTTTGGGATCGGATTCAAGAACCCGGACGACACGCCTTTATTAATCCCGCGAGCTCTGAATTTAGAAAAATCCTCGTCCAAGAGTTAACGGATGTATCGCAGAAATATCAGGTTGATGCTTTACATCTGGATGTTAGCCTTATCGCTAAAAACGACGCAAACGGTTTGATAGAAGGATTGAATTCGGCACGAGGGAACGTCCAACTGCATACGGAATTGATGGAAGCCATGCCACAGGTCGTTTTCGGTGGTGAAGGACTTCATGAGGTGACTTTCTCCCGTGAAAGTTTCGCACAACGCCTGATATACTCATTGGACATTAAACCGCACCCTATCAGCGCGTTTCTGTTTTCTCCCTATACCTTACACTACGGTCACCTCGGATTACCAAACCCAGATATGGGTCCCAAACTTTATCAACAATATCTACATTTGTATGAAAATTGGGGCGTTTTGCCGACGCTTCGCCTCTGGTCGGCGGAACAATTGGCGGAAGATCATCTCGGAACACAGCAGTTACT
>CAZQIP010000149.1:0-26449 GCA_964593655.1 uncultured bacterium
GCTCGGAATTCATCCACATCGCTCCTGCCAAAATATGCGCCTATCTTAAACAGGACAAACAACACCATCACTATGAAAATACATACACAACTAAAAATGAGAAAAGGCAAGAATGTTGGCATGTTGCTTTCCTCAAAATAAGCGTTAATCTTTTAGCAATATTAGCGGTTTCACTGAGTGCTTACGATAGGTGGTTTCTGGAACAGTGTCGGTAAAGAAAGGGGCAAAGAATGCATCGGCGGTGTCCAAAAAATCTGGTAGATTGAGCCCCATATAATTACCCGATGCATCATCACATTCAGCGACAACTTGCCGTAATTTATCGCGCCCCGCGGTAGAAAGCGTACGCAGCGGACGTAGCATCCGCATGTGGTATTTAATCAAGGATGCTGATACCTGAATTAACCCTTGAAGGAAGAGACGATATGTGTCTTCTGCTTGATGCCATAGTCCTTCCCACGCTTCATGTGCCTCCCACCAATAGGCGAAATTGTAGAGATCTACACCGTAGAGGTAATCCTCGTTCTGTCTCCAACATTCCGGTGGTAGCGGTTTAGCATCGTGTTCATCTTCTATCCCATAACTGTGTCCGAGTGGGTCGCGAATCGGATGTGGCGTGACCCCCGGTATATGGCGATACGGTGGAAACGACTTTTGTGGGCAATATCGTTGCCAATTTTTATCAAAGGGTTCGGGTTGTTTTTTAATTTTTCCTTGCGGTTAAACAACGTGCGTTTAGATTATTACGTACGTTCCTTAAACCCGCCCTCCACTACGTTACGGGCTAACGTTTTTGATGTTTAACACTACGTTCTGCCGACTCCGACGTAGTGGAAACCAGCAGCGCGTGCTTCTTCTGGCGAATAAACGTTGCGACCGTCGATAAGAATAGCGGTCTTCATCTGCTTGGCGAGTCTACGCAGTTCGAGTTTATGATAGAGGTCCCATTCCGTAACAAGCACGAGTGCATCTGCATCGTAGGAGAGTTCGTAAACATCTTCGATGAAGTGCAGTCTGTTGTCCATTTCATGCTTTTCACTTAAAGCACGACGTGCGTTTGCGATAGCGATCGGATCGTGTGCGCGGACAATTGCGCCGTTAGCGATCAGTTCCCGGATGATGTCAAGTGCGGGTGCTTCCCGGATATCATCGGTATTCGGTTTAAAGGCGATCCCAAGAATACCAACAGTTTTGCCATCAAGTGTATGCAATACGCTTCGCAACTTTTCAACAATACGTTCCCTTTGCCTGAAGTTAACGGTGCGTGCGGCTTCCGTAATCGGCATCTTATATCCAGATTGTGCTGCGACGCCTAAGAGTGCGGCGGTATCTTTCGGATAGCAGCTGCCGCCCCAGCCGAGCCCTGCTCGTAGAAATAGATGTCCGATGCGCGCATCAAGCCCAATACCGCGTGCGACTTCTGTTACATCTGCAGCAACTTCCTCACAGAGTCCAGCGATCTCATTAATAAAACTGATTTTAAGCGCGAGGAAAGTGTTTGCTGCATATTTAATCATTTCAGCACTGTTCGGATCGGTTGTCATCATAGGTGGCAAGTGGTAAGCGGATGGACGTGGGAATTCGCTTGGCGGGTCAAAGGTCTGTTCAAGGATCGGTTGATAGAGACGACGCAAGGTATCAACTGCCTCATCGCTGTTTGCTCCGACGACAATCCGGTCTGGATAGAACGCGCCTTGTAACGCCAATCCCTCTTGTAAGAATTCTGGATTTGAAGCGACAGAGATATTCCCTCGGATTCCTCGTTCCGAGAATACTTCCTCTACAACCTCAGCGACCCGTTGGTTGGTGCCGATCGGAACTGTGGATTTGACGACAAGCGTGTAATGCCTATTTGGTAGGCAGACTTGTGCGACTTCTCTCGCGGCTTGTTCGACATGCCGCGTATCCGCCTCACCGTTCTGCTTCGGTGGTGTTCCGACAGCAATCAGGATTAGTTCTGCTTCTGGAACAACTTCAGATACACTCGGTGTGAAACGGATCGTATGCCACACTTCGTCAAGAAGATTCTGGATGCCGGGTTCATGGATTGGGCTTTTCCCCTTGTGCAACAGCGTTAATTTGTTTTCATCTTTATCCACCGCGGCGACATCATGATTGAGATAGGAGAGTACGACCGCTGTGGTTAGACCGACGTACCCTGTTCCTATAATTGCAATTTTCATTAAAAATGGCCCGTGAACACCATGTCATTAAGACAAGGGGACACGCCCACTCCTTCCGTGGCTCGCTTTCAAAATGTGAGTTTCAAAGGTGCTCTAAATCATCTAATCCTTTTGTCTTCCGCTGGCTTGTTTGTTGCGTTTCAAGTGTTCAAGATTGATAATCTGGACCTGAACATCGTCTATGACATCAACCGTCCGCTCCGAATAACATTCTTCAAAACGGACCCCGGAGATTGTTGTTAAGAGTTCAATTCTCATCGGAGGGGTCCCCATTCGGACAATTTGATTCTGTCTCAAAAAGAGGTCAGCGGTTAATTGCGGTGCGTCAAAACCAAATTCTTTCAAAACAGTAACCATTTTTTCGGCATTCTCTTTCTGAATTGCAATCCAGATATCCATGTCAGCGGTTGTACGTGGATGTCCATGGTAGCTAACGGCATACCCGCCGATGAGAAGATACTCAACTTGGTGTGAATTCAACAATCTCAAGAACTCTTTGAAGTCGTTCGGTAGTTGGATCGTAGCCATAGTTAATCTGCCGCATCAATTCGAGGGCTGCCATACGTTCTTGTGGCGTTTTAGAATGCCAATATGCTTTATCAGTCTCATCGGCTTCTTCAAAGGAGGATAGTACAGAGAACTCTTCCTTATCGATCCTAAAAGTGTCAATTGTACGCATTGTTCTTATACTCCACCTACTTACTGCACCGCTGGTGGCTCAACCTTTTCCAACAGTCTATTGATAATATCTAAACTTGTGATACCGTCGGCTTCGGCGTTGAAGTTGGTTAGAATTCGGTGTCGGAGTACGGGTATCGCAACGGCTTTGATATCCTCATAAGCGACATGATAGCGTCCGTGGAGAATCGCACGTGCCTTTGCCCCGAGGACAAGATATTGCGATGCTCTCGGTCCGGCCCCCCATTGCACCCAATCCTGAATAAAATCAAGTGCATCTGCTGTAGGGCGCGTCTGTCGGTTCAATTCCACGGCATAGTCTACAATCGCCTCAGCAATTGGGACTTTTCGGACGACCTGCTGTATTTGCAAGACTTCTTCGCCTGTGATAACGGCTTTTATGTCCGGTTCATACGCCGCTGTTGTTGTCATCACAATCTCTTTCTCGGCATCTTTATCAGGATAATCAATCGTGATATGGAACATAAACCGGTCCAGTTGTGCTTCTGGCAACGGGTATGTACCTTCTTGTTCGATGGGGTTCTGTGTTGCCAATACGAAAAACGGACGTTCCAATGTGTATGTTCTACCGCCTGCGGTGACCTTATATTCCTGCATGGCTTGTAAGAGTGCGGCTTGTGTTTTAGGGGGTGTTCGGTTAATCTCATCGGCGAGGACAATATTTGCAAATACGGGTCCTTTGATAAAGCGGAAAGCGCGTTTCCCAGCTTCGCCTTCCTCAATAATATCAGTGCCGATAATATCGGATGGCATCAGGTCTGGCGTAAATTGGATGCGATTGAAAGGGAGTTCAAGGATCTGCGCGAAGGTGCTAATTAGCAGCGTCTTGGCTAACCCCGGCACTCCTACGAGTAAACAATGCCCCTGTGAGAAGAGAGCGATGAGGAGTTGCTCGGTAACTTCGTTCTGCCCGATGATTCGCTTTCTGAGTTCTGTTAAGATGTTATCCCTTGCCGTTTTTAACGTTTCGGCGGCTTCCATATCCGTTGGGGTTTGCGTAGTTTGTGTATTATTTTCCATATTTTTGTATTTAATCGTTTGAGACTTTCCACATTTGAAGTCCATCGAAATCGAAGTTGACATCAATAATTCGCGCACCTGCGTCTTCAAGTTTTTGTCGGACGCGGTGTTCGCGTGTCGGTTCACAGTAAAATAGGAGGCATCCGCCGCCGCCGGCACCGCATGCCTTTCCACCAGTTGCGCCATTCGTCATGGCAATTTCAAAAAGGTGATCAATCTGGTCATTTGTGACAGAGGGATGCAACTTTTTCTGGTTGTTCCAATTTTCGGTGAGAAGTTGACCGAATTCCGTTAATCGCCCTCGCATAAGTGCGGTTTTCGTCGCCTCGGCGGTGGCTTTGAGAGCTTCGAGTGCGTTGCGAACACTCGGTTCTTCGCTTTTATATGCGTCCGTCACGTTCTGATGGATGTTCCCAGAAAGTCGCGGCTGCCCAGTGTAACAGAGCACAAGATTTTTTTCAAGTTCGTAGCGGATATGGGGTGGGCATCTTAATGGCGAGGTCTTTACCTCTTCGCCTTGAAACTCCATAAAATGGATACCGCCGAGTGCACTGGCGTAATGGTCCTGTTTCCCGCCGAGTATCCCGAGTTCATGACGTTCGATGGTACTCGCGAGTTCAGCATATTCGTATGGGAGATAAGTCGCTTCCTTAAGCGCGCCAAGGGCACCGACGAGTGCTACGCCCATTGATGCGGAGGTGCCTAATCCACTCCCTGGCGGTGCGGTGGATTGCGTGATGAGATCAAACCCGCCAATTTGTATGGACATTCGCCGGACCGCTGCCTTCACCAAGTCAATGTTTCCGTCATACTCAAGCTGACGGACATCATCTGCTTCGATGAAGGTATCGAAATCCGCGGAATAGATACGAATGCTCTTATCCAAGATCCGTTGCAGTTCAACAGAATCGTCTTGTGTTATCTGCCGCTCATACCGAAGAGTTGCATAGGCGTATCGATTGATGGCCCCGTTAACAACGAGCCCCTTTGACTGCTCGGTGAAGAGGGCAACGTCGCTCCACCCGCCAGCAAAATCGATGCGGACTGGGGCTCTCGTTCGGATTAACATGACGAGTCTCCTGACATCAGTTTTTAACGAACGCGCTTGCAAAGCGTGCTTGGAAGCGATGCGGACAAAAAGTTGGAAAGGGGACCCACAAATCATGCCTTCAAAAATTGGTATCAGTCATTGCAGGTAATAGCCCCGTGTTGGAATACGTTGTAAAGGCAGTCTCTATGGCAGAGATCTGCAGAGACTTCTACTGATGGGCGTAACATGGAAAAGCCGCAGCCATCCCTCTGTGTAGAAACGAGGCACAGCCTCGCGGCTTTTCCAAGAAACTGAGCGAAAGAGCTGCGGGTCTTAGGCGGCAGCGTCGCGAAGTTTCTTACCAGCTTTGAAAGCAGGGACGGTTTTCGCCGGAATGTTAAGCGGGGTGCCAGTCTGTGGGTTGCGACCTGTTCGGGCGGGTCGATGTTTGGCTTCAAATGTTCCGAACCCAATGAGGCCGACGGAGTCACCGTTGCTCAAAGCTTCGCAAATAGTCGCAGCAAAAGCATCAACGGCGGCGTTCGCATCTTTCTTGCTAAGTCCGGTCGCTTCAACGATACTGCTGACGACATCGTTCTTCGTTAATTTTGCCATGTTAAATGTTCCTCTAATTTTTGCCTGAACAAGTGAACGCTGCTGTTACCAACATAATCTGGAAATCGCACGCCTCCGCCTCAGGCATAAAATGAATTTAACAAAAAACTAATAGTAATTATATTATACTACACAGATATAGATATGTCAAGAAAAAATGTGACTAATGCTAAAATTAGTCGAAATTATTAATACATAGGCACTGCAGTTTAACCTACATTGCTTTGTTGAGAAACAGAAGTGTCTAACAAAGCTCGCTTGACATAACACGTCTATCTTTTAAAATTAATACCATAAATCGCAGTATTTGTCAAGTTTTTGTTTCAAAAACAGTAAATTTCTCGTTCAAATATACAGTCTTTACCAAAATATTTGCTTTAAGGGGCGTGTTTGTGGTAAAATTAAGTATTAAATTCTACCAAGATTCTGCTTGAATAACACAATAAAGGAAATATCAGAAATGCGTGAGAGTTATCGTATAGCGGTTGTCGGCGCGACGGGTGCTGTTGGCAATACTATGTTGCAACTTCTTGAAGAGCGTTCATTTCCGCTCGCTTCCCTCAAACTGCTGGCATCACACCGCTCCGCCGGTGAGATTCTATCGTTTAAAAATGACCCCATTGTTATTGAGGAATTAACACACGACTCGTTTGAAGATGTAGACGTGGTGTTTTCATCAGCAGGCGCGTCCGTCAGCCGCGAATTTATCCCCACAGCCGTAGACAAAGGCGCGCTCGTCATTGACAATACCAGTGCATTCCGCATGGACGCAGCCACACCGCTGGTTGTTCCTGAAGTTAACATGGCTGCTGCAAAGACTCACAACGGGCTCATCGCAAACCCCAATTGCTCCACTATCCAAATGATGGTAGCCCTGAAACCGATTTATGATACTGCTGGCATCAAACGGATAGTCGTTTCCACCTATCAGAGTGTTTCCGGTAAAAGTGGGCGCGCCGTCATGGAGTTGGTCCAACAAACAACTGAAGCCCTTGAAGGCAAACCGATCACTTTGGAGAAGTTTCCACACCAGATGGCGTTTAATGTCGCATTTGATTGGCCCTTTTTAGACAGTGGCGATAATGAAGAAGAGATCAAAATGATCAACGAAACCCGGAAGATATTGGAGGATGATGCGATTGGTGTCTCCGCTACAACCGTCCGAGTGCCGGTCTTCTTCGCACATTCGGAATCCATAAATATTGAGACGCATGAAAAACTCACAGCAGCCGAAGCGAGAGCGTGCCTCGCTGAGGCACCGGGCGTGAAACTTATGGACGATCCGATCAATCAGCAGTATCCACTCGCTGTTGATGTCGCAGGTAAAGATGAAGTCTATGTCGGTAGGATTCGTGACGATGCTTCCATAGAAAACGGTTTGAACCTCTGGGTCGTTGCGGATAACCTCCGCAAAGGTGCTGCCTTGAACGCTATCCAGATCGCCGAAAATCTGCTGTAAGCCTGCGAAAGTGATATGGAACTCAACCTTACCACGCTACCGGATTACCTTCGCCAGCGACACGCAGAAATCCGTGTGTTCGCACCGGAGGCGGAGCTCCGTATAGAAGAGATTGGCGATGGTAATCTCAACACCGTCTATCGCGTCTCAGATGCGGCGCGTCTGGAACGCTCGCTTGTCTTGAAACACGCACCGCCCTACATTAAGATACTCGGTCCCGACTATCCGTTGTCTACCGAGCGTTTGGCTTTTGAGTCTCGCGCCCTTGACGTTTACAATCGATTAGCGAGCGGCACCGTGCCTGTACAGTACGATTTTGATGTGGACGCAGCAGTCATAGCGATGGAGGACCTCCGAGACGCATACGTACTACGGGATGCGCTGATCGCTGGCACAGTGGACATTGCAATCGCCGAACAGGTCGGGCGATTTATGGGTATTGTACATAGTCAAACCTATGTCGATAACATTGGCAACGCAAGTGCCCAGCACTATAGACAGCAATTTGCGAACGCCACTATGCAGTCGATAACTGCTGATTATGTGTTCACTTTTCCGTTTACTGAACATGAGACAAACTTCTGGACACCCAGTTTGGAACCCGATATCCAGCACTTAAAAGCAGACACGGATTTTTTGCGTCAAGCGGAGCATCTCAAGCGGATTTTCTTAACGGCACAGCAAGGCGTAACCCACGGCGACCTACATACAGGTAGCGTTCTCGTCCAAGACAACACAGCCAAAGTGATTGATGCCGAATTTGCTTTTTACGGTCCTGTTGGATTTGACTTGGGATTGTATTGGGCGAATTACTTCTTATCCTATTTTTCGCATCAAGGTAACTTGAGCGTGCAATCAGCACTCAAAACAGCAGTTGGGCAAGTGTGGGACACTTATACGGCTGAATTTACGATGGTTGATGCTGGATTGAAATCGGAGATGCTAAGTAACATCTTTCAAGATGCCGTTGGGTTTGCAGGATTGGAAATGCTGCGCCGCCTCATCGGTGCCGCGCATGTCAAAGATATTGAAGGTATTGTTGATCTCTCTCGGAAACTAAGTATAGAGAGCGCAGCACTTCAATTCGGAACAACACTTGTCAAACAGCACCAGTCTTTACGAGATGTCGCAGCGATCATAGCGTTGCTTTCTTAATCTGGATAATTTCGACCCGTTTTCTTTCGTTAGCAGTAAACGGGTCTTGATGAAGTCGCACACCATTTTTGATGAAGATATAAACCTCAACAAAAACCGGTTTTTTGACAACGGAAAAGAACCGAGCAAAACTGCCATAGTTAAAAATATGAGAGACTACTATGAAATCCTCGGTGTTGACCGAGGTGCCACCCCTGACGAAATCAAAAAAGCCTATCGCAAACTTGCAGTCCAGTACCACCCGGACAAGAATCCGGGCGATAAAGCGGCAGAAGAGAAGTTCAAAGAGGCATCAAATGCATATTCGGTACTGTCGGATCCCGAAAAACGACGTGTCTATGATACTCGCGGGCATGCAGGCGTTCATGGGATGGGGTTTGAAGGCTACCAAAATATGGACGACATCTTCTCGCACATAAACTTGGACGATCTTTTCGGGCGCGGGTTCGGTGGATTCGGTGGGTTCGGTAGATTCGACGATGCGTTCGGCGATGCATTCGGTCAACGGCGCACGACGGGGCCTACCCGTGGGCGTGACATCCGTATGAATCTCAACATCCCTTTTGCGGATGCGGTGTTGGGGAGTAAGAAAGAGGTCAATATCGAAGGCAAACGTATCACCCTTACAATCCCACCAGGCATTCAGGACGGGCAAACCTTACGCATTCGGGGACACGGCGAAACCCTCGGCATCGGTGCTTCTGGCGACTTGTTGGTGACGGTCTCTGTACAGTCGCATCCGACATTGACTCGCGAAGGCGCGGACCTACTCACAGATGCGAAGATTTCTATCACAACGGCGGCGTTAGGCGGTTCTGTTCGGGTGCAAACGTTAACAGGCGATGTGGACCTGAAGGTTCCAGCGGGTGCACAACCCGGACAGCAATTACGCTTGCGTGGGCAAGGTGCAGCGGATGCTTCTGGACGGAAGGGCGATTTGCGGGTACGGTTGGTTGTGGAGATTCCGAAGTCTTTGTCTCGGAAGCAACGGAATCTGCTGAAAGAACTTGATAAGACGCTATGATATAGAAAATCAAGGGGTTCAGCGATGGAATTGGAAAGTTACTTTGACTTTGTTCAAGAAGATGTTATTCGGATCAAAGGGAATCGTAGTGACATTGAGATTGTGTTGGAAGATTATCTGGAGGGCGCGAGTCCCGAAGAAATTCTGCTACGCTACCCAACTTTAAACCTTGAAAAAATACACGCGACTATCCTCTACTATCTTGCTAAAAAAGAGGAAGTGGAGACATATCTTGAACAGGTAAGACAACTTGACGAGGAAGCATGGCAGGAACAATTGCGGAATCCTTCACCTTTCGTGGTTGAATTGCGGGAACGCTTTGCAAAGGTTTCCCAAGAATTGCTTGAGGCGAAAAGAAAGCCTACCAAACCAATGAAGCAGAATGTGGGTACATCAATTATCCCTGCTAAAACACAAGGAGAACGAATGATCTCATTATCGCAATGGAGTCAAAACGTAACGCCATCGTCCACTTTGGCAATCACCGCGAAGATTAACGCGTTGATCGCTGATACGTAGATGTCATCCAAACTAAATTGGACAAAAAGATTGCAATTTTGTGCCATGATGGGTATACTTACAAAAAGCATACGAGGGATCGCAGATGGGTCAGGCTTACATTGATGTTTACATTGACGCGACGATACCGAGCAATTTAGTTGCCAAACAAAGTCGCGACCTCAAAATTGCCAGATGGCAAAACATCACTCGTGAGTTTTGGAGTGATACTCGTTTCCAATTCATTGTGTCGGATGCTGTTATTGCTGAAATATCAGTTGGTGATAATCTTCAAGTGACAGATAGGTTAGAAGCGGTTGAGGGCTCCCAAATTTGGTTGTTGAGGATTCAGATCTCGCGTTTGCCCAATGGTTAGTTGATGGAAAGGCAATTCCACAAGTAGCATTTACCGATGCCGTCCATGTAGCAGTTGCTGCAAGACATCTTGTCCCTTATTTAGCAACTTGGAACTTTGCACACCTTGCAAACCCACGAACATTACCTAAAATTGAACAGATTTGTCATGAGGCGGGATATCAGCCGCCCCGTATTGACTCTCCTGAAGGAATATTGGAGGAACTCTCATGTGTGATAATCCCGTAAAAGACATCCAAGAAGCCAAAGCGCGTCTCGTTGCCCTATTTGGTGACTTAGAAACGTATATGGAATTTCTAATGAAACAGCAAAAGAAACGTATGAATCAGGGCGTGAAATACGTTGATTACTCGGGCCATCGGAAGGAAAAGGTAGAGAAACATTTGGCTTAACTTCGTATTTAAACTGTTAGCTCCTTAGCAGCAGGTGCTATTTTCAGTTTTATCGTTGATAGCCTTTTCCGACGTTGAAGCGAGTGACTTGCACACGCAACTTTGTATCACGCGCCCGAAAAAGGAGAACAAATGATTTCATTATCACAACGGAGTCAAAATGTAACGCCATCGTCCACTTTGGCGATCACCGCGAAGATTAATGCGTTGATCGCTGATGGCGTAGATGTTGTCAAATTTGGGGCAGGCGAACCCGATTTTGATACACCTGATTATATCAAAGCCGCTGCAATCGCCGCACTTGATGCTGGGTTCACAAAATATACCCCTGTCCCCGGTACCCCCGAACTTCGCGAGGCAATCACAGAAAAATTTAAACGCGATAACGGGTTGCGTTATGAACCTTCCCAAGTTATCGTCTCCTGCGGTGCCAAGCATACCATCTATAACATCTTACAAGCCATCTGTGATCCGGGCGATGAAGTCATCTTCGCTGCACCCTATTGGGTCAGCTACCCAGAGCAGATTAAACTTGCAGGCGCGGTGCCGAGCGTCATTGAGACAACACCGGCACAGAACTTTTGCATGTCACCGGATCAGGTTGCAGCAGCGATAACCTCAAAAACGAAGGCGATTCTCGTTAACAGCCCGAGTAATCCGACTGGTACCACCTACGATTTGGACACGCTCAAGGCAATCGCCGATCTCGCTGTCAAACATCAGGTTTATCTCATCTCTGATGAAATTTATGAGGCACTGCTCTACGACGGTGCGACGCACCAGAGTCCTGCTTCCTTCAACGAGGAGACGAAAGCACTTACCTTTGTTGTCAACGGTGTCTCTAAAGCCTACTCAATGACAGGGTGGCGGATTGGGTATACTGCGGGTCCCGAAGATGCGATCTCAGCGATGTCGCGTATCCAATCACACAGCACTTCAAATCCGACATCCATCGCACAGAAAGCTGCTGTCGTCGCATTGAATGAACCCCAAGATGCTGTTGAAGAGATGCGACAAGCGTTTGAAGAACGTCGAGATGTCATCTGTCAACGTTTTGACGAGATTAACGGTGTCGGCTACGTCAAACCGCAAGGAGCGTTCTATATCTTCCCCGATTTTTCTGAACATTACGGCAGAACAATTGGTGGACAGAAGATTGAGGGTTCAATGGATATTACCGATTATCTGCTCAATTCTGCAGGTGTCGGCGTTGTGCCGGGCAATGGGTTCGGTGCGGATAACCATTTGCGCCTCTCGTTTGCTACCTCGTTGACAGAGATTAATCGCGGACTGGATCGGATTAAAAAAGCGTTGGCATAACGTTCCTTTTTCTTGTAGGGCGGGGTCCCTGTGCCCCGCCATTGTCTGAATGCACGTCGCATTTGGGCGAGTACGCCGCAAATCACGAATTATACGGATTACACAGATTACGCGGATTTTAAGAGTATCCGCGTTTGTAGTGGCGCAATTTATTGCGCCTTTTACATTAGTCGATAGTTTAGGTTAAATATGTGAAACACAACACGTAAATTAACCGATATTTTGACAACTCTTTTCTGATATGGTAAAATAAAATCACCGCTTACGAAAAAACATACGATTTTTAGTGTTCATTTTATTCAGTCAAGGGAAACAATGATGTCGAACATACAGGCAACATTTCTGAGCATTTTCGGAATATTCTTTATCTTTTCGATCACGTTTACTGCTTATGCGCAACAGGAGCAACAGCCTGCTGCTCTGTCACAATCACAATTTGAAAAGATTCTTGAGAAAATAGAAGAATCCGAAGATGAAATGCGTACTCATGTTGACAAAAAATTTAATGAACTTGACAAGAAATTTGATGAAAAATTTGATAAACTTGACGAGAAAGTCGATGAAATTAAGACAGATGTTGCGGTGCTAAACGCCAGAGTAAATCTTTTACAATGGATGATTGCAATAATTGGCGCGCCTTTTCTTATTTCTATTATAGTGCTTTTTGTGCAGATCCGCCTTAACCAGCAAAACAGTGCCGAGAGAGCCCCAGAAGTTGCCTACGAAAGCAAAGAAGAATCAACTGAAAACATTATACGAAGAAATTCAACAGATAATCAACACTCCGAAGCCGCGTAGGAATAGTCAGATGAAAAAAGATAATTCCGCTAAGAACATCGCTAAATCTGTCAAAAACTACTTTGATAAGGCTGAAAAATTATACGAACAAAAAGATTATAGCACTGCTATATCTACGCTTGATGAGGCTATTCGTTTAGACCCTAAATATGCCCGTGCCTATAATCGCAGAGGGGCCGCAAAAGGCGAAATTGGACAATACACAGAAGCGATCTCCGACTTTGAGGAAGCTATTCGTTTAGACCCTAATTACGCAAAAGCCTATAGTAACAGAGGTCTCACAAAAAGCCGTTTAGAACGATACTTTGAAGCGATCTCCGATTTTGACGAGGCGATCCGTTTAGACCCTAACCTTGTGTTTCCCTATCATAACAGAGGTCTCGCAAAATACAAATTAGGGCACCCAAAAGATGCTATCCCTGATTTTGACGAGGCTATTCGACTTGACCCAGAATTAGTAATAGCCTATAGCAACCGTTCCGTTGCGAAAAGCGAGATGGGACAACATTTTGAAGCCATAGCCGACTTAGACATGGTCATTCGTTTAGAACCTGAAAATGACGCAGCATACAATAATAGAGGAACCGAAAAAGCACGTCTTGGACACTATGAAGCTGCTATACTTGACTACGACGAGGCTATTCGCATAAATTCCGAAGAGGCAGATGTATACTTCAACCGTGGGTTCTCTAAAAAGAAATTAGGGCGCGCAGCGGAGGCAAATCAAGATTTTCAGAAAGCATTGAGTTTAGCTGAGAAAGCCGGAGATGCGGAACTTATAACGACAATTAAGAAACAGATATAATCTGCCTCATAATTCACCTATCTTGTAGGAGGGATTCTCACCCCGGATAGCAATAACCATGAACGTCAAAAACCGAACTATCTTCTCAAATGACAACCTACCCATCCTGCGAGGCATTGACACTGAATCCGTTGATCTGATCTATCTTGACCCACCCTTTAATTCCAATCGCAACTACGCTGCACCTATTGGCAGCGACGCAGCAGGCGCAGCCTTCAAAGATACATGGACGCTCTCCGACGTAGACAACGCATGGCATGGCGAAATTGCTGACCGCGAACCCGCTTTGTATCAGGCAATCCATGCAGCCGAGCTCACACACGGTAAGGGCATGAAATCTTACCTCATTATGATGGCAGTACGGTTGTTAGAGATGCAGCGCATCCTCAAAAAGACTGGGAGTATATACCTGCACTGCGATCCGACTGCAAGCCATTACTTGAAAGTTACCATGGACAGCATTTTCGGAAAAAACAACTATAGGTCTGAAATCACATGGAGGCGTGCAACATCTACACAAAAAGGATCCCAGCATCGCAGTTTACGGTGGGGAAACAATGCCGATATGCTTTTGTATTATGCAGCATCTTCGTCAACATCGTTGCATCCAGAAAGAGAGTTGACAGAATCCGAAATCCTGAAAAAATTCAAGCATATTGACGAAAATGGACAAAGGTATTACAACGACTCATCTCATATTTGGAGCACACCAAATATGGGTGAACGTCCGAACCTTTGTTATGAATGGCGCGGGTTTGTCAATCCGCACCCGTCTGGATGGCGGTTAAGCAAAGAACGCTTGGAGGAGGAATATCAAAAAGGAAACATCGTTATTCGTCCTGATGGAAAACTGGAAAGGCGGAAGTATTTAAAAGACTATAAAGGCGCGTCCTACGGTAATATCTGGGATGATGTCCTTCCACCCGCGAGAGAAGAACGCACAGGTTATCCTACCCAAAAACCCATAGCGTTATTAGAGCGCATCATCAAAGCATCCAGCAATGAGGGAGATGTTGTACTAGACCCGTTCTGTGGGTGTGCCACAACCTGTGTCGCAGCAGAACGATTACAACGGCACTGGATCGGTATTGACATATCACCGAAAGCAGTTGATCTTGTGCAAGTACGATTAAAGAAAGAGATCGGAATTTTCGGAGACGTGATCCACCGCACGGACATCCCAAAACGAAGTGAGAAGTTACCCAATTATCGTACACACAAGCATACCCTGTTCGGTAAGCAGGAAGGCTTATGTAACGGGTGCAGGACACATTTTCCGTTTCGGAACATGACGGTTGACCACATCGTGCCACAATCGCAAGGCGGTACCGACCATGAAGATAATCTGCAGCTGCTCTGTGGTGCCTGCAACTCTACAAAGGGACAAGGCACACAAGCCGAGTTGATTTCACGGTTGAAAGCCCAAGGCGTTTTGCAATAACTGCCTACTGTCTGAATCGCGGATTATCACGGATTACACAGATTACGCGGATTTTAAGAGTATCAGATCGGGGAATTCCACAGTCTAAGGATCAGTGATTTCTTATGAGAGACGGCATTGTTCACATCAACGCAAGACCGATTAGACACGCTTTTCTTGTAGATCCAACGGATGTTGATTCACTGCAACGTGTTATAGAAATTAATACATTTTTATGGAGCGGTAAGTTTAATGCAATAATTCCAGTTTTTCAACAGGATATAGACAATTGGTATGATTGTGACGGTATTACTCCTCAAGACGTTGTCTCGGGATATTTGAATAATTTCGATCCAGATTGTGTCGTACCAATGGGAGGGTCCTCTAACTCCGATTTAAATCTCGGCGATAGAAGCATAATTGATCATCCATCAATCTTTCTTGCGGGAGCACAGATAGATGGCGCAGCAGGTTATGGAATCAGTATCTTTGAAACATTGTCCCATTATCTAAAAAATAATGAGTTTGAATTTGAAATAATGGGTACACCACTTGAAATATGCATGCCTCGCTTTGATAACTCATCATATCCTCTATTATCCAGTCTTTTTGGCGTGCTTCCTGAAAATATTACTGAGATACTTGAGCAAAAGTTTCAAAATTATTTAAGAATTGAACCTACTGACATATCAGCGTCAAACTATACGGAATTCATCAGAAATCAGACTCATCATAGTCCTGAGTATTTGTTCACGGATCAAGTCCGTAGTAGACGCGCATATTTGATGGGAATAAACAGTTTAGGGTTCTCTAGAATTTCTTCGGGTCAGAGTGTCATTTTTTTCTTTGATGCCGAAAAACCTATTGATATTATTGATTATTGGAATCTACGGGCTACTTGCCGAACAGTATATGCCATACCAACGCAATTTGCACAGGAGGAAAGTATAAAAAGTTTTGTTTTGGACCTTATTGGCAGAAATGCTACAAGTTCAGATAATGCTGAGTCGGATTCTATAGCATGGATAAGAGCTGTTGAGTTTTATCGTAGAGTTATCAAAAGTAGTTCTGTATCTGATGAAGAATTTCTTGAGTTCTTCAATGAATTTTTCAACTCAAATGAATATATGCAATTTCAGGGGGATTATCCCCCGATGTGGGGAAAATTACCGACTGACGACACACGCGGTATGCGCAGTTTTAGTGCTGGAACGGCGTACCATGATATATTTGATCAACCTTCCAATGATGGAATAATCGTAAAAACACTTGCGCCATACATAAAGACCCAATCATCATTTACACATGGGCCCCGTTTTGCTAATGAAATTTACTTTAGTTTCTATAACGACAAATTAATAACTACGTCTGTATTACCTGAAGAATTCAAAGACTTGTCTTTATTCTTTCAATCCGATACCAATTTCCGCGCTTCAAAAAATAACTTAGTCCGTTTAGTATACGAACCAGAACAAGATTATCAGATATGGTCGCCTCCATCTGAAGTGATTTTTGAAAGTTGGATGAAATCTCATGAGTGGGAAATCGAAATTTCAAATGCAGGTCATATCGTTACGCAAATAATAAAGAGACTCGGAATTCGATTTTCTCGGGTTTTGGCAATCAAAGGTATTATAGGTTTGTTGGATAAAATGAATAATGGAAAAAACCTATCGCAAGAAAAACTTTGGGCGAAACTTAACAGAATCTTACAAGAAAGGTCTAATGATGGAGAAAATCTTGAGTATGATGCGGAGAATATTCTCAAGAGACTCGTTGACGCGAACGTTTTACAACCCGGTATGAGAGTGTCTTGTCCAAATTGTAGACAAAAGTCATGGTTCTCCATAGATGATGCAGGTTATATGTTGAAATGTCCTCGGTGTTTTGGTCCCTTTGAATTTCCGTTCAACCCTGGCAAAAGCATTAAGTGGGCTTATCGAACAATAGGAGCATTTGACTCGCCCAATAAATCTGAAGGCACTTATACCGTGCTTCTACTTCTACGTTTTTTTTCTGACCGCCAAATGTTGGACGGTGCAACAACATCACTTATGAGTTTCAATCTAAAAAAGCAGAATTGTGCTGATGAAGATGAAGAAAAAATCGTTGGGAAGGAATTTGATCTCGCTTTGTTTTTTCAGATGTTTGCAAGGGATGAGATTGAAACCATATTTGCTGAATGTAAAACGTTTGGTTCTTTTACTGATGATGATATTGAGAAAATGGAAATACTTGGTAAAAAATTCCCTGATGCAATTCTTGCTTTCGCAAAGCTAAGTAATTTGAGCGAGGTAGAGAAACAATCTCTTTCCGAGTTAGTTGGTCGTTCTGGTAATCAGATATTGGTTCTCACAGGGAAAGACCTTTTAAGACAAAGTTTAGATGAGGAGTATAATCTGAAAGGACGTGCTGATTTTGGTGAACTGTGTCGTAGAACAAGGTATAAACACTTAGAAATCGTGTAGAAATTTAAAGTTATCCTCAAAAATCTTTGCTGCTTTGCATTCCTTAAGAAGCTGCTTAAGCTTTATCAAAGCGTGTCTATAAAAAATAAAATAGGAGATATAATCGTGGCAGAACAGAATACACCTAATCTCGTTTTTGTCATCACGGATGACCAAGGCTATGGCGATTTGGGATGCACCGGAAATCCGGTAATCAATACGCCGAATCTCGATGCGCTCGCGAATGAGAGCGTGCAACTGCAGAACCTGCACGTCGGTCCCACCTGTTCCCCGACACGTGCGGGGATTATGACGGGACACTACTGCAACTCCACAGGCGTGTGGCATACCATCGGTGGACGCTCGCTTCTTCGTAGTGACGAGGTCACGATGGCGGATATCTTCCGACGTAACGGCTATAAGACCGCTATGTTCGGCAAGTGGCATCTCGGTGACAACTACCCGTTCCGTCCGCACGACAGAGGCTTTGATGAAGCCCTCTATCACGGTGGTGGCGGTATCAGTCAAACCCCTGATTATTGGGGCAACGACTATTTTGACGACACCTATTTCCGCAACGGTTCCGAACAACCGTTCAACGGTTACTGCACCGATGTCTGGTTCCAAGAGGCGATGGCGTTTATTGAACGGCAGGCTGAAGGTAGTCAGAACAGTCCGTTCCTCTGTTATCTCTCTACCAACGCGCCTCACGGTCCGTTCCGTGTTCCTGATGCTTACAGCGAAGTCTACCGAAGGAAGGGTGTACCGGGGGATCGTGCGAATTTCTATGGCATGATAACCAATATTGATGACAATATGGCGCGGTTACGGCATCACCTCCGAGTCTTGGGGCTTGAGGAAAATACGATCCTAATCTTCATGACCGATAACGGTTCTGCAGCGGGGTGTGACCTGGGTGCGGGGCAGTTCGTTGCGTCAGGCTACAACGCTGGGATGCGCGGTAAAAAAGGATCGCCTTATGAAGGTGGACATCGCGTCCCGCTGTTCATGCATTGGCCCGGTGGCGGCTTCACGGAAAAGCAAGAGGTACATGAGCTCACGGCAAACATCGATTTATTGCCGACGTTGATAGATCTCTGTGATCTTGAAGTCTCTTCGAGTGCAAGTTTCCACGGCACAAGCATCGTTCCACTGTTGAGAAATGAGACGGACACGTGGGAGGAACGGGTAATTGTTACCGATTCGCAGCGCGTTGAAAATCCGATTAAATGGAAGGACAGCGCGACGATGTCGCAACGGTGGCGACTTATTAATGGCAAAGAGCTCTACGATATTCAAGCAGATCCTGGGCAACGACACGATATTGCGAATGCACGTCCAGAAGTTGTCGCTGAACTCCGTGAACATTACGAAGCGTGGTGGAAACTGGTTTCCGAACGGTTTGATGAGGATTGTCCGATTGTCATCGGCACACAAAGCGAACCTGTTACGTGTATTACAACGCACGATTGGCACGGGGAAGGACACGCCTGGAATCAAGGCATGATCCGTCGAGGCATGGAATGTAACGGGTATTGGGCGATTGAGGTCCCAGAAGATGGACAGTACAGTTTTGAACTCCGTCGGTGGCCCTACGCTGAAGATAGAGCGATAACAGACGGTATCCCTGGTGAGCAGATTGATCTTTACAACGGTGGAAAGGCATTGGCGTTAACAACAGCACAAATTCGTGTTGGCGATCAGACGGCTACACAAGCGATTGCACCGGATGCAAAGGGTGTGACGTTTAGGTTCAACCTCACTACCGGTCAGACGCGCATGCATACTGAATTCACCGATGAAACGGGTGAGTTGGCAATTGGGGCATATTATGTGTATGTGAAACGGGTGGTCTGAAGGACAGGATTTACCGGTAGACAGGAGAGGTTGCCACGCGGGAGAATAAACGTTCTAATTCATCCATTGAGACACCGAGAATCATTTCAAGGTCTGTGTGTGTTAACCCAAGTTGTTGGACACCGAGGCTCTCTTCAAAGTCGTTTTGCGTTAACCCAAAATCTTTGTATCCTTGGATGATGATTTCGAGATACCATCTTGACGGAGGTTCCGAATTGTCAGACGCTTCTTTCATTCTGTAAAACATGACATCGTCTTGGTAATATTTGCCGTAGTAATTGGGGTAACCTTCGTACGTATCAAGTGCAACTTCATGGTCTCCTGTAATTTTCCAGAGTCCACCGTGAACGATACATCCCTCCGCGGGAATAATATCAGCGTGGTAGTTAAAAACAAGGCGGAAACCGTTGAGTTGGGACTTCCCCATACGTGTGATACCGGGGCACCGTTGTTGCGTCTGAGAAACGTTCATGTTGGATCCGTACGCAAAGTATTGCATCGGTGCTTCCTTCTGTGAAGCGGTCCCCAAACAAAGCAAGGGGACCGCAAAATTATTACTATTGTGTCTTCAGTTTACCCCATAGTACAGAGAGTTTATCGGACGGTTCCACAGCGAAAGCGGTGAAATCGATGCCGTCGTTCATAATACCCTGAACTTCGTCTTCGGTAAGGGCATCGTTGAAGAGGCCGACCTCATCCATAATAATGGCGGAGAGGAAGCCAGTTCCCTTATCAGTGGCGAGCCATGCAGTCTGATCTTGGTCTTGGAGTTGGAACTTCGGAACATCTTGCGAAACTTTCTCTTCGCCATTAATGTAGATGCTACAGGTTTTTCCATCGTAGACATTGGCGACATGATACCATGTCCCAGCCTTGACGGTCACACCACTGGTAACATTCCAAGTGTTCGTCCAACTTCGCAGGACGTTTGGACCCTCTTTATACGGGACGTATCGGTTGTTGCTCTGGTCCCAGATAGAGAAGTAGTTTTGCTGACCTGCGATGTCAGTAAACTGTAACCAGAGGATGAAAGTCACCTTATCAATGATGATGCCTTTGCCGAGCGGAATCGTAACAGTTCCACCTTTCTTGATTTCAAGGGCACCATCGAACTTACCGTCCTCCCATTTCCCGTTGGTAATCGTACCTTCACGTCCATTTTCGGACGCGTCTTCAGCGACATCCCCCTTGCCTTCATCTAATAACCAGATACCGACAATCCTATCCGGATCAATCTCGGCTTGGCTATAACTGACTGTGAGACTTAGCGCGAGTATTGCGCAGAGCAATATTTTTGTTCTCATGGGTTTGGACTCCTTTTCGGTTGTACGGAGAATCGCGATCACAGTTTGACACTACTACGAAAAAATGTGATCGGTATATTAAGGATATTAGACTTATTGAGTGTGTTGCAAGTTTAATCTGATTTTTTCAGCGTTTGTTTCTTAAGGTTTTAATTTGACAACGCGCCGGAATTAGGATATACTATAATTGTTCGCCGGGATGCTGGAATTGGTAGACAGGCTAGGTTCAGGGTCTAGTGTGCATTACGCGCGTAAGGGTTCGAGCCCCTTTCCCGGCATTGTATGGCAAATTTAGGCGTAAATTGGTGGAGGACACTCACCTGGACGGTAAAGATGGAAAAACGCTCGAAGATTTAGAGCAGGCTGACAAATATGTCGCTTTTCCGGGGGGAATCCCGAAAAAGTGGTTGGATCCAGCGTTTTATGTTTTCGTTGTTGCCTTTATCGGATACGCTTCATGGGTTATAGTGGGTGAAATCCGTGAAGGTGGAAAATCAGGAACGTCGTCATTGGAAACGGCAGAATTCATCGTAACGCATCTCTCTGCTTTCACCGTCTTATTGACAATAATTACCATCGGTTTTTGTAAAGGATTGGAGCGCATTATGTATTATTTAGATGCCAAACGAATCGCAGATCAGGAAAGACAGCGCGCAGAACAGGCAGAACAGCGCGCAGAACAGCTTTTAGCACAGGCGAGAAAGAACAAGTCTTAACCAAAAGGTGTTCACTTTCGTTCGTGTGGGGCATTTTCTTGCCTATAGCAGAAGATAAAGATCATCATTCTCTTTGCAACGTTTCTGGGACCAACCACAGGAAAATGCTTACTGCGAGATAGCCGATGCCGCCTAACGCGAAGCCGGAATAACTCAATCCGAACAGATCTGCGAGATTGCCGACGATAACGGGTCCCGCTGAACCTCCGAAATCTCCTGTAAGCCGCCACAACCCTAAGAATTCACCCGTCCCCTCGTGGGGCGCCAAGTCCGCGCCGAGGGTCATCATTGTCCCTGAAGCGATCCCGTTGCCGAGGCGCATCAAAATCGCTGTAAGCAGCAACGCCTTGAATGTGCCTGTAAACGGCATCAACACCATTCCGGTCGCAAAGATGCAAATTCCAGGGACTGTCGCATATCTTCGACCGAAGCGATCCATCATAAATCCAGCAATCGGAAACATCGACATATCTACTGCCGAGGATACCATAACAACCGAGCGGACCTGCTGCGTCGTTAACCCAACGACCTCGTCAGCATAGAGTGGGATGATAATATGACACCCACGGCGCAGCGTCTGAACACATACCTGTCCTACGCCTGCTGTAGCGAGAAGTTTTGCATGCTGGCGCGAAATCTGGAGAAGCTGTTTCAGATAGGGAACTTTCTTATCGGTTGTTTCACTTCGGGTGCGTTGTGTCTTTGGAATAAAGAAGAAACAGAGGAAAAGGTTCAGCATCACAATGCCTGCGTAGATAAAGAAGGGCAGGCGTAGATTTACGCCGAGGAAGATAGAGAAGAACTGTCCTGCGAAGGTTCCCATCCGGTTTACACCGCCGAACAAGGCAATCGCTCTCCCGCGATTCGCTATCGGAATGACATCTGTCATATAAGCGTGTCGGGCGAGCATCCACAATGCGTTCCCGATCCCGCCGACTAACTGTGCGCCGATGAGTTGGAAAAAATTCGTTGCTGCCCCCATACCAACAGTTGACAATCCTATCATCACCAAACCGAATAACATTGACGGTTTGCGCCCGAGTCGTTCTACCAAAATCCCCGCGGGGATGTTTCCAAGTACACCGACAGCGAGTACAATGGTTGTTAACGTGTAGGATAACTCGAATGATTTAACGTAGATTGAGAGCGTCGGTGAAACAATACCTCCGCCTGTCGCCAGCAAAAACGCTGGAATGTAAATGGGGAAAATCAACGAAGTTCGGCTAAACTTGGGATTATTCAACTTTTTAACTATAGGGTCTCTGCTCAGTTTTTCTCCGTTGTCGAAAAACAGGTTTTCGTCTAAGTCAGCAATCCGCTTTGTTCCGCAAAAAGGTTTTTAATGAGTGGACGGTCACCCTGCTTTTCTCCTATCAAAAACGGGTTTTCAATGAATTCAAACAACTTTTGGATAATCAAAAGTTTAAGGTATGCAAAGCGTCTACATAGCACACCTGGGTAGCCTCATCAAACAGGATAAACTGAATGGTTGTTGGCACAGCGTTGCTCAGCAACACAAGTTCTTTCACTGCGGTGAGTGCAACGACTGCCGCTTTCTCCGTTGGGTATCCATAGATACCGGTGCTAATAGAAGGAAAAGCAATGCTCCTAATGCGGTTTTCTACAGCAAGTCGAAGGCTCTCCTGATAACAACTCGCAAGTAGTTCTGCTTCACCTAAATTGCCACCTTCCCACACCGGTCCAACTGTGTGAATTACATATTTCGCGTAAAGATCGCCTCCCGGGGTGATGACTGCTTTGCCAGTGGGACACCCACCTTCGCGTCTTCGGATTTCCGCACAAGCATTCTCAATTGCGGCACCGCCAGCCCGTCGTATTGCCCCGTCAACACCGCCACCGCCGATGAGTTCACTGTTTGCTGCATTTACGATAGCATCAACTTCGGCTTTCGTTATATCGCCTTGAATTAGTTCCAAATTTGTTTGTTCAATCCGCGTATTCATTAAGTGTTCTCCTTAATGTCTCATCGACTTCGCTGAATGAAACCTATCCTGTGCAGTGCCTGTAACACGAAAGATTCTACGGCGGTATCGCTCTTTAATTGCGCATAGTCCACACGTTGATCGGTACAAAAACGTTGCAAATTGTCACAAAATGCCTGCTGTTGATCTTTGTATTGTGCGAGGGTTTCTGCGTTAATTGTGACGGCTTTCGTTTCACCTGTTTCGGCATCTTCCACCCACCAGTCCGCGCCGGTGGGTATGTTTTCCAAATGTGTTTGCGGGTCGATCTCTTCTGGGCTTATCAAATGGATTGCTGTAAGAGAGAACCCGCGGCCTGAGAGTAATTTGAATCCATCGGCGTAGCCATTCGGGTCCAAAAAATCTGAAAGTATAACAACCATACCTGCGCGTCGCTGGTACATCTGGAGTTGCTTAAGGCATTCCGTCAGTCGTGTTTGCCCGGATGCTGCAATTGCGTTGAGTGCCTTTGTCAAACGTGGAAATTGCGATTTGCTCGTCGTTGGTGGTAGCATTGGCGAGAGTTGTTCGGCACACGTGTAGATTGTCACACTGTCTGCGTGTGCTAAAGCGATATAACCTAACGCTGCTGCGATCTGTTTAGCACACGTTAATTTGGTAGGCGATCCAAATTCCATGGAGCGACTATTGTCAATGAGTAGCACAAGTGGTAGGTCTTCGTCGGTGTGGAAGAGTTTGATAAAGAGTCTATCTAACCGTGCGTAAATATTCCAGTCAACATGTCGCAAATCATCGCCGGGTTCATAGACCCGATAGTCAGCAAATTCCATACCGGTGCCGCGGTTAAGGCTTCGGCGTTCGCCTCTGAATTTGCCGCGGAACGGGTGCTTCGCGCGAATATAGAAGGGGTCAAGTTGTTTCAGGAATTGTGGTGTAAGAAGCATGACGATCAGTCTTTGGAATAGCAGAGAAACGGGTATGCGAGGCACGGAAATCTCGCCTTAGAATTATGTCAATAGTATAGCATAATTTGTGAAAAAAACACAAGAATTTTTCATATTTAATTTGACATCCGCTAAAAGATGGTGTATAATTTTAAGACCAAATCGGATGTAGAACGCAACAGACAAGCGTGCATTACGTCTCTCGGTGAAGTCTCTGATAGTGCCGTTGTCGCTTGTAAATTGAGAGTGTGTATACCTTTCGGGGCGTAGCGCAGCCCGGCTAGCGCGTCTGCTTTGGGAGCAGAAGGTCGGAGGTTCGAATCCTCTCGCCCCGATTCAAAACGGACTGATTACGCAAGCGCCTATAGCTCAATTGGATAGAGCAACGGACTTCTAATCCGTAGGTTGCAGGTTCGACTCCTGCTAGGCGTACTTTTCATACGGTTCACAGAGGCCAGGTTAAAATATGGTGGATGTAGCTCAGGGGCAGAGCGCTTGACTGTGGATCAAGAGGGCGTGGGTTCAAATCCCATCATCCACCCTCATGAGCGTCCGTAGTTCAATGGATAGAGCAATAGTCTTCGGAACTATAAGTTGGGGGTTCGAATCCCTCCGGACGCGTATACTTTTGGATGCCAAGTCCGCGCTTTGGGTGTGCGATAGCAATTAGGGCGTAGGTACGTATGAAATGCACCTACGCTTAGGGTAGAGAGCAAGCGCGCCGTTAGCTCAATTGGCAGAGCATCTGACTCTTAATCAGGCGGTTGAAGGTTCGATTCCTTCACGGCGCATTGTTAATGGAATACACTGCGAAAGTCACACGATCCAGTCCGAGAGTCGCGTGTGGACTCTCGGGGCAATGTGTGATGTGCTTTCGCTGGAATTCGGGCGGGTGCTGGAATTTGGTAGACAGGATAGACTTAGGATCTATTGGGGTTACGCCTCGTGAGGGTTCAAGTCCCTCCTCGCCCATGCGCGTATTAGATGTAAAGTACCCGGGCTTTGAATGCCTACAGAGGTCGCGCGATCGCGATCATCGTGATGGCGTACCTCTGAGCGTGAGGACATAAACTTGAGAGTTCAAATTGAAAGGTTAGACACCACGCAGGTCCGTTTGGACATTGAGGTGCCTTCTGAAGATGTAAATGCAGCATTAAAGGAAACCTATGAGAGTTTACGTACGCAAGTCTCGATTCCGGGTTTCCGAAAAGGGCGTGTGCCTGTTGCAATCCTCAAGTCGAGATTTCCTGATTACGTGAATAGCGAAGCTGTCCGGTATCTTGTCGCTCCTGCTTACGAAGACGCTATTTATAGGGAAAAACTCAACCCACTCTCCCAACCGATTTTCACACCATCCCTTGATGAATTGCGCGTCAAGGAAAACCAACCGCTCACGTTCTCAGCCACAGTTGATATTCGCCCCAATATAGATGTTCCGCGCTATGATGAACTGGTAACCGATAAAAATCCAGTTGATGTGCCTCGTGAAGATGTTGATGCCTATATTACGCGCCTCCAGGCGCAATCGGCAACTTATGAGCCGCTTGACACCGAGCGTCCGGTTGCGGAGAAAGATTGTGTCCGCGTAGATTGGGAATGCTTGATTAACCAAGAACGGGTTGATGCTGAATCGAGGCAAGATGTTGATATAGAACTCGGTATCGGGGCGTTAAATGAAAAGCTTGAACAGACATTGATTGGGATGCAGATTGGGGAGACAAAATCTGTTGACCTCGATTTTCCACAAGAACATCCTACGCCTGATCTGGCGGGGCACTCCGCGCAATATAATATCACATTGCACGCCATCACCGAGAAGCATCTCCCGCCCTTAGATGACGAGTTTGCAAAAGACCTCGGGTATGAAAACTATTCACAACTTTATGGACTGATATGGAACAATCTGGTCGAAGAAGAAACGAGTTTACATGTTGATAAACAAAAGGCGGAATTGTTGGCGCAACTCATAGAAAAAACCGATATTGCGATTCCGGAGCCGTTAGTGGATCAATACGTGCAGCAGACGCTTCAAAATGTCAAACAGCAATTGGCGAACGAACGGAGAACCGCCGAAGATGCCGGAATTAATATGGATACGCTGCCTGATGAACTGCGTCGAGATGTCATTCAGCAAACAAAGCAGTCCTGGATCTTCGATACTATCGCTGAAGCAGAGGGTATTTACGTATCTGATGATGAATTGGAATACGAAGTCCGTCGTGCGGCTGAGCAACAAAATCGGGACGCTCAAAAATATGCGGCACTCTTGAAATCAAGCAATCGATTAGAAGAACTCCGCGGGCAACTACAACACGAAAAAATCTATCAGTTTCTCATTCATCAGGCGTCCGCTAAACAGTCGCTCATAATTACCTGATTTTTTAAATATTGGGTCTCTGCTCCGATTTTTCCGATTTGACCAACAACTCGTGCCTTACGCTATTA
>CAZQIP010000150.1:0-36582 GCA_964593655.1 uncultured bacterium
TGCGGTTGGGTTGGCTAAATCCGATGCCACGTTTAGACGTTTCGATAAATTCGAGTAGATATTCGACTTCGGGGGTCGCTTCAAGTTCCTCCTTGACTCTGGCGACGGCATGTTTGAGAGGTAGACCGGAGCGGAACAAGATGCGAAATGCCTTCTTTAATGCCGCAAGCGTTTCATCGGTCAGCTGCGACAAAGGATTAATTCGCGATGTTCGGATACCAATACGGTTGAGACTCCGAACGCGCGCCGGTTGTCCGGCGGAGAGGGCGAAAGGTGGAATATCTTGAACGATCTTTGAAAAACCTCCTGCCATTGCCATTTTGCCGACGCGTACATATTGATGCAATGCTGCGTGTGCCCCAAGCCGAACGTCATCCTCAATTACGACATGCCCCGCAAGTGAGACAAAGTTTGCCATGATTGTTCTATTGCCGACGATAGTGTCGTGTGCAAGGTTAACCCAATTCATCAGCAAGTTGTTATCACCGACGATAGTTGACCCGTCTTCAAAGGTTGATCTGGAAATGGAGACGTACTCGCGTAGTATATTGCGATTCCCAATTTTCACATAACTCCGCCAACCCCCGTACTTCAAATCTTTAGATTCGTTGCCGATGGTAGCACCGAAGAAGATCTCGCATTCTTCACCAATTGTTGTCCATTTCTCAATCTGAACATGCGGACCTATCACGGTGCCACGCCCGATATGAACGTCTTCACCGATAAGACTGTAGGGTCCGACTTTGACGCCCTCTTCCAGCATCGCTTTTGGCGAAATAATAGCCGTCGGGTGAATATTAGTTTCTAACATAGATGTCCCTCTCTAATGGCTACTGATAGTCGGTTAAGACGCGGTTTGGAACGGGTAACCTCTCCGTGGCGTACGCCAAGTGAGAGTAGATTGTTACAGGAGATCCCTTGACCGATAGCCGATAGCTGGCTGCTGATAGCCGATTCAGACAGATGCCAGGACGATTGATAGTTCAGCCTCAGTTGCAAGTTCGTCTCCTACATAAACACGACCTTCGATTCGTGCAATCCTGCTCCGCAATTGTGCGACCTCTATCTCCAATCGAAGTTGATCTCCGGGAATGACGGCACGGCGGAATGTCGCCTTACTTATTGAACGAAAGTAACCGAGTTCACCCTCTTTACCGATGTCCCGAAGCACGAGCCATGCGGCGAGTTGCGCCAGTGCTTCAATCTGTAGCACACCGGGCATCACAGGCTGCGTTGGGAAGTGTCCCTCGAAAATCGGTTCGTTGTAGGTCACGTTCTTAATGCCGACTGCCCGTTTTTTACTCTCATATTCAATAACTCTATCAACCATACACATCGGATGTCGATGCGGTAGCACTTCATAGATTTCCATGACTTCAATCGGTTCTTGAACGGGTGGCTGTTGAAGGTGCCCCGCCTCAGCGAGGGCTTTCACAAATTCGGCATGGAATGTATGTCCAGTCCGCATTGCGATAACATGCGCCTTCGGCAGGTGCCCCGCGAGATAGAGATCACCAATCAGATCCAAGATTTTATGTCGGACAAACTCATCGTCAAAGCGGAGCGGTGTGCTGGGTTCTCCTGCTGCGTTGATAACAAGGACATTATCATAACTTGCACCTTTCCCGATGCCAAGTGCCTGTAGTGCTTCGATTTCATTCTCAAAACAGAAGCTGCGCGCCGGTGCTATGTCCCGGGCGTATGATTCTGGCGTTATTTTGAATGTCGCTATTTGCGGGGTCGTTTGTGGGTGGGCGTAAACGAACGTTACCTCTAACGCATCAGCAGGCAATAAAACGAGTTGTCTGTCTCCTGAGGCGAGTGAAAACGGTTCTGCGACCTCGATAGAATTCCGGGGTGTGTCTTGTGAGACAAGCCCTACCGCTTGAATATTTTCGACATACGGCATTGCACTTCCATCAAGCCCAGGCGGTTCCGGGGCATCGAGTTCCACGATAGCGTTGTCAACACCGAGGCCCGCTAAAGCGGAAAGGATGTGTTCGACGCTACTCACCGATGTATCGCCACTGCGTAAACTGGTGCATCGTGGTAAAATGTCTGCCCAGTTTTCCTGACATACCTTCACTTCAGGGGTGTCTACGATATCTACACGCCGAAAGACGATACCGGAATTCGCGGATGCCGGTTTCAAGGTCAATGTCACAGGTTCTCCTAACATTAACCCTTTTCCTGTAATTATTATCTCGTTTTGAATTGTTTGCTGTGAATCTGCCTTTTCCATTTTTTATGTGTTATCAGCTATCGGCTATCCTAAAATCTCTTTAATGCGCATCAGATTTCTCTTTCTGATTGTTGATCGCTGACAGCTATTAGACAACTATCCCTTCGGTTTGTTGTAGAGCATGCCTAATGTTCACGAGAGGCACGTCGAATTTTTCGTATCATCCTGTTATGTTCTGAAAGCGTCTTTGAAAAGTGATGTTTTCCTTCGCCTATTGCCACGAAATAAAAATAGTCTGTTGTTTCCGGGTGCAGTGCCGCTATGATTGAATCGATACCGGGATTGGCAATAGGCCCCGGGGGTAGCCCCTTGTGTTTGTATGTATTATAGGGCGAGTTGACACTTAAATCTGCTCTCGTTAAAAGCCGTTTTGGATTTCCTAAAGCGTACAGCACTGTTGGATCTGCCTGAAGCCGCCACTTTCGTTTCAGTCGATTATGGAAGACACTTGCGATCCGAGGACGTTCCGGTTTAGATTGCGCCTCCTTTTCGATTACGGAGGCAAGCGTTACGATTTCATGCCGTGTGAGTCCTAAGTGTTGTGCCCCTTCATCAAACGTTTCAGTCCACTGCTGCTTGAATTCATTAAGCATCATCTCAACTGCCTTTTCAGCCGTTGTTCCTTTCGCGAACTTGTACGTATTCGGGAAAAGGTATCCCTCTACCGTCTTACTTTCAAGTCCGTACTGTTTCAACAGACGCGGCGATTCGGTGGCCTCCCGAAATGCTGCAGCTGTGCCGAAACCTGTTGTTTCCCAAAGCTGAGCGATGGCTGATGTGGTTAAACCCTCTGGAACTGTCAAACTAACGAGCGTAACCTGTCCTTTTTCAAATTCATTGACAATATGCCACAACGCCATGTTCCGTTGCAGGGCATAATTCCCAGCACGTAAACGTTTGCCAGTTCCTCTATGTCGGACGATTATACGGAAGGCATATTCGCTCCGAATTAACTTTTGTTCAACGAGTCGCTTTGCTATTGCTCGCGAACTGCTGCCAATTGGTACCTCGAAGTTAACAACCTCTTCCGAAGAGGAGGGCGGTAACATTAAGAATACGCCAATTAATAAGCCGATGAGACAGAGCGCGCCGAGCCCGCAGAATGTCAATATGCTTATTTTAATTATTCGCTTTTTTTGTATTGGCCCCATACGTTTTAATCGTGATTATTGAAGGTATTCCAGTCATGATATTTTCGCGTTCTGACGGGCGATCAGGCATTTATTTCTGGATGCTGTTGGCTTCACGATCCTGATTCAAATAGTCAGTGAGAATGATCACTGCTGCGACCTCGTCAATCAGTTCTTTCTGTTCTTTTGTGTCTTTGTTAAGTTCTCGTAGTATCTCTTCAGCCTCAGCAGTTGTAAAGCGTTCATCCTGAAATTCAATCGGGATGTTGATGACACCCTCCAGACGTTGTGCAAACTTCTGAACTTTTTCTGCTTGTGGCCCCATCGAACCATCAAGTGAGAGAGGTAACCCGATAATAACACGTTCTACCTTGTGGATGGAAATGAGATCTGAAATAGCAATGAGATCGACTTTCCGATTTTTCCGAGTCAATGTACACAGCGGATGTGCTGCAACACCGAGTTCATCGCTGAGGGCGACCCCAATGCGTATATCGCCAATGTCTAATCCGAGTAAAACTGACATAATAGCTCCATTGTTTATTCCTATCTATCATCAGATAATTGGTTGCTGAACACCGAATCAGAAGCGGCTCGAACATAAAATAGAGACTACCAATCCGAAGAACGTTGCAGTTAAAATTTTACACGAAAAGTTGTGTGTAGTCAAGGAAAATCTGGTGAAGGCAAAAATTCCGGTAGAGACTTGATAAATTGTCCTTAAGTATGCTATAATTTCGCGATAATAAACAGACAAGGGTAACAAGTTGTGCAATTGCCTATTGAGTTTAACAAAGATAATCAAATGACTAACCATTATCTCTATTATGGCGATAACCTCTTGATTCTCCAGCAGTATGTTGCTGATGAGAGCGTCAATCTGATTTACATTGATCCACCGTTTAACACTGGGAAACTTCAGCAGCGGACTGAGATGGAGGTAGAGCTGGATGCCCAAGGCGACCGCGTGGGTTTTCAAGGCAAGACATACCGCACCCACAAAGGCAAAACCACACACTACACCGATAAGTTTGAGGATTCGGATGTCTACTTGCAATTCTTGCGTCCTCGTTTTGAAGAAGCGTATCGGGTACTACATCCACACGGCAGCTTCTTCCTTCATATTGATTACCGAGAGGTGCATTACTGTAAGGTGATGCTTGATGAGATCTTCGGGCGAGCGTCATTTATGAACGAAATTATCTGGGCTTACGATTACGGAGGACGCGCCAAATCATGGTGGTCCCCTAAGCACGACAACATCTTGTGGTACGCTAAAACTCCGAAGCACTATACCTTCAATTTTGAAGAGATGGATAGGATACCATATATGGCACCCGGTTTAGTTGGGAAAGAAAAGGCAGCGCGAGGCAAAACACCAACCGATGTCTGGTGGCATACTATTGTCAGCACCAATGGAAGTGAAAAGACGGGGTATCCAACACAAAAGCCACTCGGGGTTCTTAATCGTATCGTTAAGGTACATTCATCACCGAGTGACACGCTTTTAGACTTTTTTGCGGGTAGTGGTACATTTGGTGAAGCCGCTGCACTACACGAGCGATCCTCAATTTTAATTGATAATAATATCCCAGCAATCAGGTGTATCATGGAGAGGTTAGGGGCTTATGGTATTGAACTCGTTAACGCTGATTACAAAGCACTCAGCGCGCACGCGATAGAATAGAGGTATTTTATAGTGGATCCCAGAATTAATGGAACACTTTGCACCGGCACGGTTAGGAAACCGTGCCTACCGGGGGACTGTAGAAGTGTCTATTTATTTCTAAGTTTTACTATAGTTGTTCACTTTGTGTAGGAGCATAAAAAACTGCTTTTTGGCTATCTTTTTCCTAACAGATGTTTCTAATAAGTGTGGATACCGAACTGTAGTTGCTGGTAAAATGGTTCGCCTTTAACAAAAAACGGATGCGGAAGGCGTAGGGAGGGATGCATTGTGAAAGGACTTAAGGAAATTTCGGAACAGATTCGAGAGAGTATCACCGAATTTGTAGAGGCAGTAGATGGCACCGAATCTCTGCTTGATAAAACTATCCTTGATATGAAAAATCGGATCGCCGAGGCAAAAGATCTCGTCGCTACAGCGATGGCTGAGGAGCAGAGACTCAAACGCGCCTATCAGGAGGCTATTGATACCGCGGAAATATGGGGTAAAGAGGTTGATACCGCTTCACAGATGGATGACCCTGGACGCGCAAGCAAAGCGCGGCAACGTGAGCGACAGCATCTACTTCGGGCAGACGACTATAAACGTCAAATTGATGTCCAAGAAACAGTTGTTGCTCGCCTTAAGGCTGCGCTCCACGAATTTTACCATGAGTTCCGGGATACCATGAAACGCTCTGAAACCCTTTGCCACCGTCAGAAACAAGCAGAAACGCGAGCGGAATTTTATAAGAAGGTTTATCAATTGTTGTTTAATGAGTTGGACACGAATGTGTCTAAAGTCTTTAAGCAGGCGGAGCAGAAATTGAAAGCGACAGAAGCCGAAGCGGAAATTTGGGAAGACAAGAGTCGCTCTGCTACCGCCGACACAGAAACCGACGGAGACGACTTCAACCTGGACCAAGCACTTGCAGAACTTAAAGATGATGTCTTGGGCAGTGGTCGAAAATGATTAACCTCTTGGAGCTGACGAAATATTTCGGCAAGTTATGTGCCGTTGATGCGCTGACATTGCAGGTGGATGCCGGTGAGATTTTTGGGTTTCTCGGACCCAACGGCGCGGGGAAAACGACGACAATCAATATGCTCACAGGTTTACTCCGTCCGACATCTGGTACCGCAACACTTGGCGGGTACGATATTCAGGAGCAGAGTCTGCAGGCGAAGGCGATTCTCGGCCTGATGCCAGATACACCGCAACTCTACGAGGCGTTAACGGGTAGGCAGTTTGTCCGTATGATCGCTGATTTATATGAAGTGCCACCGCGACAAGCCGAAAATGAGATGAGGGTCCTCCTTGACCAACTTGAACTCGTTGATGCCGCTGATGATCAGATTCAAGGGTATTCCTACGGTATGCAGAAGAAAATTCTACTTATCTCGCTCCTCGTGCATCACCCCAGGATCCTTTTCCTTGATGAACCTACCAGTGGGCTGGATCCGAGAAGTGCGCGCACCGTCAGGGAAATTTTGCGCGAACGCTGTGAGCAAGGCTGTACCGTCTTTATGACAACACATATACTTGAAATAGCCGAGCGGATCTGTGACCGGGTCGGCATTATTAGTAAGGGGCAGCTGATCGCTGTCGGAACGCTCTCAGAATTACAGCAAAAGCAGCGTGATCTCCAAACGCAGTCCACCGATGTCAATCAGCAGACAGAGACATTAGAGGATATTTTTCTTGATCTAACGGCTGATGTTTGAAGAGTAGCTGTCAGCCTACTTCGCAGTGGCGACTGTCGGCAACCCGGACCAGAGACTCTTAAAAATCTTACAGGTTCCTATTTCCGTCAGAATTAATCCAACACCATCGTGGAACGTAGTGGAACGATGAGCATTTGGCCATAATTAAAAAGATGTTAAGAAATATCAAAATTCTACTAAAAGCGGATTGGCAAGGCTGGGGAAATGGTCTTAAACGCGGTGGAGAGACCTGGCGGAAAGGCGTTTTAAAAGGCGTCGGTTATCTTATCTTCATTGTTGCATTGGCAGTGTTAGGCAACACCGTTTTCAGCCATTTGCGGTTCATTGAGGCGAAACCTACGCTGCTGTTGGGCGTTATTAATGGTTTCATGGCGTTCGGCCTTATTGTCATTGCCAAAGAGTTGATGGAGAGTTCACTGAAAAGCCTGTATGAGACACCGGATACCGCTCTCTTACACGCTGTGCCGATGCGTCCGGTGACAATTTTCGGATATAAGTTCGTTCACCTTACGACGACTCGTTTCCCGAGCATACTCTGTTTTTTGGGGCCTCCGTGGGTGATGTTCGGTCTGATATTTGAACTGCCTTGGTTCTTTTATGCGTTACTATTTCCGACATGCTTGTGTCTTCTCGTAATGCTCGCGAGTTATGTTACCATCAGCGTCATGTTGATCGCTCGTTTCTTTTCATCCGGGTGGTTCCTCGCAACACTCAAGGTACTCGGTACGGTCATCGGTGTCAGCGTAGGGTTTCTGTTATCATTGACACTGTTTACGACATCTGATTTAATACCAGTGAAACAGTTTTTGCTGGATTGGGCCTCCTCGGAAACAGCCGGTGCAGTGCCTAAACGGTATCCGCACGAATGGATTGGCGAATTCATGTTGATCTGGACAACTGAATCTACAATAGAGGACCGATTAAAATGGGTGCTGTGGGCACTTGTCGGATGTCTCACCTCTGTGGGCATTGCAACCTTTGTTGCACAGTTGATTTATCAGAGAGGTTGGGAAAATATCCGTCAATTGAAAGCCAAGCGGAAACCCATACGGAGCAATAGTGATTCTAAAGCATCGGATCTAAAAGGTATTACCATAACACTTGGGCGCGGTAAAATCAGAACGATGATGCTAAAAGATTTTCTGGTCTTTGCCAGACATAGTGGACGGCTAATTGCGGTTGTAATGCTTACGCTCTTTTTGGCGGTCCACATCGGCATATTACTCACACGTGGGGGCAGCGCAGATGCGAACGCCGCTGAGATTCTCACTGTACAGATCATACTTTACAGCATTCTTATTACCTTTGGTATCAGTTGTAACGGGCTGCGAGATGAAGCGAAAACATGGTGGATGCTGAAATCTGCGCCTGTCACACCGGATATGGTGTTTACAAGCAAGTTCCTAACGGCATTTCTCTGTGCATTGGTTTATGCCGAATTCTGGTCCTTGGTTGCAGGTTATCTACTCCGAATGCCGAGAGACGTTTGGTTGCCTGTCCTACTAACACCTGTTATAGCACTCCCCGCAGGGTGTGCATTGAATACGACAATTGGAACACTCCCATGGATGGCGGAGTTGAACGATCAACCGAGACCGTTTTTGCGGGTTGTTACCTTCGCTGTGACACTCGTTGTTGATATGGGACTTGTGATCGCGCCCGTGATAGCATGGTATACAGAAAGCATCGTTCTGTTTGTAGGATTGATAACCATCCTCGCAGGTGTGTTCGTGGTGTCTTATAAGTGGGGAGTCAGCAACCTTCGCAGATTGTTAGTCGCACAGTCGTGACGTTTGTAACACTTGCTATTGAGGTTTTTAACCTCGCCTACTTCCGACGCACAGAAAAGAGGAAAAATGTTAATAGAATATGAGGGCATAACACCGGATGTACATTCCTCCGTCTTCGTTGCACCTGGGGCGATGATTATTGGCGATGTGACAATTGGTCAAGAATCGAGCATCTGGTTTAACAGTGTACTCCGCGGAGATTTAGAACCGATCCGAATTGGATGTCGTACCAACGTGCAGGACGGTGCGGTCATACACATGGACAAAGAGATCCCATGCCTTATCGGTGATGACGTTACGATCGGTCACGGTGCTATTCTCCACAGTTGTACGATTGGCAACGCAGCACTGATTGGGATGGGCGCGATTCTTTTGACAGGTTCGGTCATCGGTGAACGGGCTATTGTTGCTGCTGGGACGCTTGTGCGCGAGGGGCAGGAGATTCCACCGGGGACCGTCGCTATGGGCGTACCCGCGAAAGTTCGACGTGAGGCTACCGAGGCTGAGCTTGAACGTGTCCGGCATGGTAAGGACGATTACGTCTTGCGTGGCAAATTAATGCAAAAATCTACTTTGACATTTCAATAGGTACATTTTATCAGTATAGCGGTTTTATTTTATGGTAACCGATAAAAAGGAAGATTATGGCAAAACGAACGTGTTTGATGATTGGCGGCAGTGGTATGGCTGGTGGCTGGATCCACAACTTCACCAGTAATTTCAGCGATCGGATTGAAATCATTGGATTAGCAGACGTGAATACAGACGTTCTCGCAGCGCAAGGCGAGACGTTAGGCCTCAGTGCCTCACAACTCTTCACAGATTTTAACGAAGCGTGTGCGGAGGTCAAGGCTGACTTTTGTGGGATTGCCGTGCCACCGCAATTCCACAGTCCTGCAGCGATTGCCGCTATGGAAAACGGGATGCCCGTTATTTGTGAAAAACCGATCGCCGACACCTTGGATGCAGCAAAAGCGATGGTACGCACCGCACAAAATACCGGATTACCGTGCGCTATTATCCAAAACTATCGTTATGCGAACAATAAACAGGAATTAATTCGCATCCGTGATGAAGGTCGATTGGGACGGCTCCAGCACATTGTGGGTAGATACGCTTGTGATTACCGTCGTTATCTCTCATGGGGAAGGGATTGGCGGCACGATATGGATTTCGGGCTACTTTTTGAAGGTTCCGTACACCATCTGGACATGCTTCGCTTCCTCTCCGGCGGGGATTGTGAAACGCTGATCGGATTCGGTTGGAATCCCGAATGGTCAAGTTTTAAACATTATTCAAGTGGCTTCTATATGATGCGCATGGATAACGGTGTCCACACCTCTTATGAAGGAAACAGTTCCTCTGCGGGGATCATTAATTGTTGGAATTCTGAACACTACCGCGCCGAGTTTGAAGAGGGTGCGGTCGAAATCGCAGGCGGTAACCAGATGACGATCCACCGTGTCGGTGGTGAAGCGGAAGTCTATGAGGCACCACCTATTCCGTATCACGCCCATCAGCATCTGTTTGATGAGTTCCTGAATTGGATTGATGGGGGTGAACCTTCTGATACGCGGATTGAGGACAATATCAAAAGTTTCGTGCTTGTCATCGCTGCGATGGAAACGACCGTTGATGGGCAACCGAAGCAAATTGCTGATTACCTCAGTGACTTGGATCTCTAAGATTTAGGCATCTGCACTCGCGAAAGTTGCGTGTCGGATAGGTGTTAACTATGCTTAATCCAGACCACGAGATACCACGTGTTCTTGAGGATATCCCGGAATCGGAGCAGCACGCTTTACTTGAAAAGGCGGCGACGTGGATTGTCCGGCGCGGTCTGGCCACGCCGGCAATTATCGTCTTAGAGACCTGCAAACCGCTAAACTTTTTGGGCAGTCAATTTTTGATTGCATTTAGCCCTTTCGTTCAAGCGATTTTCAAAGGCGATGAATACCACAAATTCGCGCTCGTTTTGGAGAAAGATGCGAATGTGGAGCTCCTGATTGAATTGATTGAGGCACAGTCATGATCGCAGCGGAATAGTTCTCGGTTCTCGGTTTTCAGTTGTCAGTAACCCGTTTGTGAAAGTCTAAACGTTTTTACTCATCCATTTGTATGTTTGTGAATGGAGGGTCTACGAATTGATGGTAAATTTCTACGATGCCCTCTGGACTGGTAACTGATAACTGATAACTAAAAAAGGAAACTTAAAAATATGGCAGTAGAGTTAAGAATGCTTCAGATGGATCAGACGATGACCAAAGGCAAAATCGGGAAATGGCTCGTTAAGGAAGGCGATACCGTCACGGAGGGGCAACCTTTGTTAGAGATTGAAACCGATAAGGTCGTCCATGAACAGGAATCCCCTACCGACGGTGTTATCGCGCAATTACTTGCTGAGGAAGGTGCCAATGTCCCTGTTAACGCCTTGTTAGCGATTATCGGCGCACCCGGAGAGGAAGTGCCACGCGTTGAGGCGGATACAGCAGTTATGGAAACGCAGGAACCGGAACAAGAAACACCGGTACAACCCGCACAACCGAAGCCTACACCGTCACCTACCGCTGTCACACCTAAAGCCTCACCAGTGGCACGGCAACTCGCTGAGAAACTCGCTATCGACTTGACCCAAGTTACTGCTTCTGGGCCGGGTGGACGTATCCTTGAAGCCGATGTCCAACGGTATATCGACTTAAGAGCACCAGTTCCAACCGAAGCGGAAACCACACGTCTGAAAGCATCTCCCCTTGCACGGCGATTAGCGAAAGAGCATGGTGTCAATCTCAGTTTAATTGCCGGTTCTGGACCCGATGGCAGAATCGTCCGAGATGATGTCCTACAGGCAGCCAGCACAGCATCTGAGATGCCTGTTATAGAGACACCAGCACTTGAGCAAACAACCGAAGTCATTCCTATGGATGGCATCCGTGGAATTATCGCGGAACGGATGACTTTAAGCCTTCAGACGAATGCCAGCGTCACGCTCCATACCGAAGTTGATGCGACAGACTTCGTTGAATTGCGCGGAATGCTGAACGATAAACTACAGGCAAGAGAGGTGAGTATTACCTACACCGATCTGCTTGTGAAAGTTGTGGCAAATGCTTTGCGGGAACATCCAAGACTCAATGCAACACTCACGGATGAAGGGATACACCTGTTACGGGAAATTAACATCGGGGTGGCAGTTGCACTGGAGGATGGGTTGGTAGTTCCAGTCGTCCGAGATGCCGACAAGGAGCGGTTATCGGAGATTTCAACGCAAGTAAAAGATTTCGCTGAACGGGCGCGTGGTAATCAGTTGACACCCGGAGAACTTCAAGGTGGGACCTTTACGATTACAAATCTCGGAAACTTTGGGATTGATGCGTTCACGCCGATCATCAATCCGCCGGAGAGTGCTATTCTTGGGGTGGGACGGATTCTGAAGAAGCCGGTTGTTCACGAAGATGAGATTGTTGTTCGGAGTATGCTGACGCTGAGTCTGACGTTTGATCATCGTGTTGTAGACGGCGCCCCCGCTGCACAGTTCCTGCAAACGGTTTCTGATTGTATTCAAGATCCGTATCTGTTGTTGGTGTAATATTTACCAGTATTCTGTCTGTAGAGATTCGACTTCATCAAAATGTGCGTCTCGTGTGACGAGAATCAAATCGTGTTGCATGGCAATCGCTGCGATCCAAATATCATTATTCGGGATGGGTCTACCTTTCCTTCGCAGCCGTTCTTTGATGATTCCGTACCACTGTGCCGTTTCCAAATCACAAGAAAGAAAAGTATGCTCTTCTACGAATACGTTGGTTCTGTGAAGATTTTCCGTAACCTTATTTGATTTCTGTGCGCCGTAGTAGAGTTCACCAACTGTAGGAGAAGCTAAGAATAAGTTATTACCATTTTGCATTTTTTCTTCAATCGCCGTGTCACCAGTCAGCATTCCGATAACAATGTTGGTGTCTAAAAGATAGTTACCATTCTGATTCATCGATCTGTCCACAGTCCTCTTCAATTGCGCGCTTTATTTCTTCAAGATCCTCAGGCGGGAACAATCCGACAAATTTAAGCAGTTCCTTACCTGGGGTGCCTCTTATGGGTTCGCCTAAAAAAGAGAGGACAGAATTCAAAATCTGTTTCTGTTGTCCGGGCGTGAGTTTGTCTAATCGCTGGACAATCTCTTGGATAGTTGTTGGATTTTCCATTGTGGGTACTCCTTTCGCTTGCATTGCTACTGTAAACAGTTTACCATCAATCGCTTCAGAAATCAACTTTTTTGTATGCCAGCGCGAATCATCCAAGACTCTGGTAATTTCGATTTTCCAATCGTGTGCTTCCTTGTCCCTATCTCAGTTTCTTCCATAATCGGTGTAATCCGGAAAATCCTAAAATCCTGATTCAGACAGAGTAGGACTTGGTTATCAGGACTCAGTTGTCGGTGACACTCAGTTGTCGGTGACAAGGTGCTTTGGTTAATCAAATCTCTCTTTAACTGACAACTGACAACTGATAACTGACAACCATTCCCCTATATGTATCCAGCGAGTCGCAGCCCTTCTTGTTCCGCCCACTTTCCTAATAGGTCTTTCTCTTTAGGGGTTGGTAGACGGTTCCGTCTGCCTCGAACCTGACGGATAACTTTTTCGCGTGGTGCAACCTCAATGGTCAAAATTTTGCGTCGTCCATTTTCGTCTTCAATTTCCATGCTCCAAATCGATGACCGTCCGGTATGACAGGATCTCGCATAAGTTGAGACGCAATGCCGCAGTATCCGACTTTCGTCGATAAGCTCGTCGCTGCTGAGCAGTTCTCGAATAGACCAGAATTTCATATTGCGTGCCTCCTCACTCCCTTCTAACAGATGAAATTCACCGATCTCTGAGCCGTGCCACTCAAGTTCCCTGCTTTTCGATTCTCTACCGAGTTCGCCGTGCCATGCCTCGACTTGGCGGAGCAGCGTTTCAGGGGTTCTCCCGCGCATGCTGAAGTTAGGTTGTGCCGGTCCTATTTCTCTCGCAACTCCTCTCTCAACGAAAACGCGACGATTCTCGTATTTCTGATGCCAGATGTAGTCAACAATCGGGTTCACATAACTGACATCCAACATCGCATTCGCAATAAAGAAGCGAATCACATTTATCCAGAAATCGTCGTTGCTAAAAGTTCCGGTCAGCCGTGTGCCCCGAAGCGCATCCACCAAATATCGGTCGCCACCGAGAGCGTGTGCTTGTCCCCACCGGAGGGCTTCCTCAATTGTGTAATGCCTCGGTGCCTTAAGAAAATGGTGTGCCATCTTTTTGGTGAGCGGTATAGGGATGTCCGGTGCGGTTCGGATATTTTGCCCCGTGCCGATGTGTTTGAACCAGTTTTGGTGCGTTACATTTCCATTGAACCAGACACAATCCATGAAAAGCGGAACTTCATAAGCCGCGAGTAGGTGGCGAGCGAGTTCGGAGAATTGGCGGTCGCGGTTATGTTTTTTCACTTTCCACGTCTCAACGGATCGGATCCAACTTTCATGATGGTTTGCGAGTGCCGCGATGCCTTGAACATAGGAGGTCTCCTTTAACAGGTCTGAATTGTCTTCGAGATATAACAGGAGTTTCAAGAGGACTTTCGGGGCGATGCTGCTCTCAAAAGTTTCCGAAATGGCTCTGGTAACCGAATTCTGTAGTTTTTCGGAGCGTAGTTCTTGATTGTGTATTTTCGGCAGAATCTCTCTTAGGTTGCTGTCTTTTTTCTTTTTCGCCATCATTTTGGTGGCTTGCGTGCGGGTCATAACGTATAGTTCGTCTTGCCGCTGGCGCGGATTTTTATCCAAACCCTGACTAAAATTATGGGCGCGGCACCATTTCTTATACGCCTCAACCGAAGATATGCCGAGCTGCTGGAAATGCTCCTGCATTTTCAATGTGCATTCCTTTATTCGCATTTTTTTCTGGGATTTTTTTCGCTTTTGAGCCATCTGTCGCATCCTCCGATTACATCGTGTTGGCACTTATGTATATATTTAACCCCAGTCGGTGGCTATATATTTCTAATTTTATTCTGTGTTAGGTTCACTCGTATTAGGGAGGCTGTGAAGCAACTTGGAATTAGTATTAACAAAAGACATCCGGAGAGTTTAATGGTGGAATAAGGAAAGCGATTCGCTTTTTTCGTATGTTTGTCTCCTTAAAATCTTGGTTGTGAACCAAAGCAGGTTCATTTTACCACAGGATCGTGGCTTTGTCAACTGAAGCTATTTGGTTTTCCAGGGCTATTTAGTTCTCGCTTTTGATTTCGATTTTCGTTTACAGATGTTGACGTTTTTTCTCAAATATCGCGAGCACAGCTCGCTCCTACAGCGGAAAATATACACACATATAAAGCGAATTTTTAAAACTAAATGACCCTGTTTGGTTTTCTTATACGGGATCCTTGCTCAAGAATGAACAAGAACTTAAAGATAATTACGGCATAAAGCAACTAAACTTGCAATTTTACTGTATCTGGCGTAAGTACGTTATGACGTTGATAGAACAACCGCTAATTCTCTCAACTTAGGATGGATTATTTTTGATGGATGCCCAACCATAAAAGGAAGGTTTCATGGTTATTAACTTTAGATGCCTACTAATCACACTGCTGTTATTCAACTTAGTTCTGCCTGTTTTTTCGTTCAAACCTTCCGGTGGTGTCTTGATGCTGGATGGTGATGATGACTATGCGATACTTCCGCTTGCTGAACACGGGTATCTGATTCCAGCAAACACCTTTGATTTTACTGTCGAAGTGTGGTTCCATCCGAAATCTGGACCCGAGCGTGGAAGGGATAATCTCACAGAAAATAATCCCATTCTCAGCCAGCAAGTTCGCTTCGGGTTGACTTCAAATACTCAGGACTGTAACCTTGATAAGAATCAACTGTGTTGCTATGGCGCGGCATATCTTGAAGGCAAAGTTCGTGGTGTTATAGGGACTTATGTTGAAGTGGAGAGAGACCAATGGAACTATCTCGCAATCATTTTTAAGGATGGCGCATTTAACTTCGCATATAACAACCGAATCCTTCAAACACGGTTCCCTTTGGTGGATCGAGTGGCTGCGGAGGTTCGTCTAAAACGAAAAGATTTCTTTGTAGGTGGGTATGATGAAGATGTATTCGCAATTAATCAGGACGGCATAATGCTATCGCAAACGACTCGCTTTCATGGCGAAATTGATGCGATAAGATTTTCAAATATCGCCAGATATGACGTACCTGCTGAACGAGGTGTCTATCCATTTGAGCCGCCCCATCGTTTTGTGCGTGATGAGCACACTTTAGCACTTTGGAATTTTGATGAACCAGCCGGTACAGATCACTTTCAAGATGCATCGGGAAACGGGAAGACGTTAATCGGAATGAATGGTGCTGCTACGAGCGGCGCGCTTGCTGTCAATCCAACGAATCTTTCTCTAACCAGCGCATGGGGGCAAATCAAATCAGAGGCACGTTGAAGTTGACAAACAAAACCTTAATATCCGTGTGTTTCTATTGACATGAACGCATTATAGGTGTTATACTATCAAAATAGGTGGTATTTGATGGTTATATGGTTGAAGTGGTGAATTGGGAACGATTTTGTTTGTATCTAAGGAGGAAGCCTGATGTTTTTATCTAAAAGTGTAGGACTAACGCTCGCAAGTTTTATGGTAGTTTTTTTTCTGATAGCACTGCCGGGTCTCGCGAAAATTGATCCGGACAGTATCACCGGAATGTGGCTCTTTAACGAAGGAAAAGGGAATACTGCCACAGACGGATCAGGAAACGGGAACGATGGTGAAATCCACGGCGCGAAGTGGGTAGATGGAAAATTCGGGAAAGCACTTGAGTTTAACGGCACTGACAATTGGGTTGAAGTGCCGCACTCCGACACTGTCGGGTTTGAAGCAGGTGTGTCATTTACAATCACGCTCCATTTCAAAGGCACTAAGGTTGCTGGTGCGCTTGTTGGCAAAAACTACGAGGATACATCACAGGTGGTCCCGTGGTACCTGCTCTGGAACGGAGGTGGCGATAATAAGGTGACCCTCTATCTGCGCGACAGCGCATCGACAAGTTTCCGAGCAGATGGCACCACCGAAATTGGAGACGACAAATGGCACTTTGTCGTCGGCAGAGCCGACGCAAGTACAGGTAAGGCTTCGATATGGATAGATGGCAAGATGGAAAAAGAGATTGACTTCAACGAAAAAGATGGATACGGCACCGGTGAAGGCGTATTTCATGTCGCACGCCACTATGACCGGTATACCGAAGGCATCATTGACGATGTGGCTATCTTCAATGTCGCTTTGGAAGAAGAGGATATGGATGCTCTCATGAGCGACGGAGTTGAAACTGCCGCAGCGGTCGAACCTGTGAATAAACTCACAACGACGTGGGGCAGAATCAAGCGGCAAATAGGCAGATAGAGGAAAAACAATGAAACAGGTACTAACACTTCTCGCGTTCGCGCTTCTGTTATTTGCAGGATTGAACTGCGGGACAGAAAACTCCATTGAGGGAACAGGAGATACCGTCGCGGTTGAAACCACCGCGACAGGATCTTTTTATGGTGATGTTGAATTAATTGAAGGCGTAACCGTCTATATGCGCTTTTTAAAAGCTGGGCAAATCCTGGCGCAAGTTGAATTTGAAGTGCACGGCGTAAAGTCAGCAAGCACTGACGCGAGCCTCTTCGCCTCAGTCCAATCTGGTGTCGGAAACTATCATCTTAAGGAAGCTGAACCAGGAGACTATACTGTCCAGATTTCAGCCAAGGGATACCAGACAACGGAGTTGAATGTTACCGTCATCCCAGACCAACGCCTTTCGCTTGATAAAGTTGCCCTTGCCGTATTAGAAACGCCTGTCTCGCATCTGCGGGGTGTTTTAACGAACGAGGCGACCGGTGAACCCATCGGCGCGGTCAACCTCCAACTCAAGGATAACGCTGGGAAAATTTACGAAACGTTGACGACGGTGACAGGCGTTTTCTCTTTTGAAAACCTTCCTGTACAGCAATCCTTTACATTGACAATCGCGCACGCCGGTTACGAAGGTAAAGAAGTGGCAGTGCCTCCGATACCCGCGGCTGAGACATCTGAGTTAACGGTTGAACTCATTCCACTGCAGGCACCCGAAAACTTGGATCCGGGTCAGGGGTTGAGTATTGGCAGCCAGGCACCAGCCTTTGAATTACCAGATGGTAACAACAAGTTGCATACACTCGCTGATTATACCGCTGATAAAAACGTTGTCCTTATTTTTTATCGCGGTGGTTGGTGACCGTTCTGCAGGGGGCAACTCGGTGAGTTGCAACAGAACTATGCGAGGATTCAAGCTGCAGGCGCGGCGCTTATTGCTATCAGTTCCGATAACGAAGGTGATACGAGACAGACCGTTCAAAATCACGGGCTCAAATTTCCAGTACTGGCGGATAACGACAAAGAGGCGATCACGGCTTACAACGTCGTTGATCCGGGCAACAATAGGATCGCGCGTCCGGCTGCCTATATTGTTCGTAAGGGTGGAGCAATCGCTTGGAAATCCTTGGATACCAAGGCTGCACGTGTGCCAACAGCACAAATCCTCACAGAATTGGGTAAACTTTAATGGAACCTAACGACAAAGTTATAGCAAACATTATCGCCGATAGCCAAGAGACAGCGGACTATCGAGACACACTCAACCGACGGCAGTTTCTAACACAACTTGCTGCCGGTGTCGGAGGTATCGGTGGTGCGCTTAGCACGCTGCCAGCGTTCGCGCAACTGAGTAGTGGACAATTACAACCCGACGCGACTACAGAGGCGGTGTCCCTTACGCCTGTTGTTGAGGCTATCGGTAAAAAGGTTTGGGAAAACGATCAGCTCAATGAAGATGCTGTAAGTGAACTGATGGATCAGGCGATGATGAAGTTGACTGGGCGCTCCTCCGCGAAAGAGGCGTGGCGAGATATTGTGCTCCCCGACGATATTGTCGGTATAAAAATCAACCCACTTGCCGGCCCGGAGCTTAGCACACATTCTATCCTCGTTGATAAGATCGTTGAGGGGTTATACGGTGCAGGTGTACTTCGGAAACAGATTATTATCTGGGATCGATTTGAAGAGCATCTCTTGAACGCCGGTTATCCGATCAAGCAAGATGAGGCAGATGTGCGAACTTTTGCTTCCGACACGGAAGGCATTGGATATGACGATGAGGTATTTTATGAGAGCGAGAAAGACAGTGTTGCGCGTCGAGAGAACGAAAGCACCCGCTCTCGGTATTCCCGAATCGTCACGCAGCAGGTTGATGTCCTCATCAATGTCCCTGTTTTGAAGCACCATGCGATGGCGGGTGTCAGCGGATGTTTAAAGAATCTTGCGTTCGGGAGTGTTGATAACACACGCCGGTTCCACGGGAAACCGCTCTATTGCAACCCGGCTATCGCCGAAATTCTGGAGCATAAGGTGCTGAAGGAGAAGCTTGTTCTCAATATCGTTGATGGACTGGTCGCCTCGTTCGACAGGGGGCCGACATATCACGCCGAAAGTACGTGGAACTACGGGGGGCTTTTTATCAGTGCTGACCCGGTTATCCTTGATGTGTTGGTCCTTCAGACAGTCAACCAGAAACGCGAGGAGATGGAATTAGATTCTGTCTCTAAACTCGCCAACCATATTAGTACAGCGAGTAAGCTTGATTTAGGCACGAATACGCTGGATCAAGCGGATCTCCGGCAAGTTGAGGTTTAATTGTGGTATACAAACGCTTTTTTCTTTTTTTGCTGCTCGGTCTTTTCTGCATGGCTGTCACGTTTTCAGGATGCACGCTGACTTTCACGCAGAGTGATACGCTCCAACTTAGTCTATCGGAACCGACAGATAAGACACTGTCGCTTGTCGCTGAGTTTGAAGCAGGCGAAGCGGACAATGTTGCGGGTGATGTGACGCAGAAGGCGGGAAGTGCTTGTGCTGGTGGTGCGTGTATTATCTATTAGCCGGTTTCTGAGCGTGCTTCCGTGCTCGCTTTGAAGACAGCATCAATTGCCCCGAAGAGGATAGGCAAATTATCCATCGTCACGCTTGTTCTGTTTCGGGTGAATGCATCGCCAACAAGCTGTCCAAATTGCCACAATTTCCGACAGTTCGCTCCGTCCACTATTTGTTATCTGGCACCCTCTTGGCGGTGATTGCCTCCCAATCCCAGAGAAGTACCGTGCCGTCCTGACTGCCGCTGGCAAGCGTTTTTCCGTCGTGCGAAAACACAAGCGTTTCTACGGGTTCCGTATGTCCGGGCAGGATTCCGAGGCCTCTACCTGTTTCCACATCCCATAACTTAATCCAGGTATTCCAAATTTCCATATCCGATCCTATGAGAATGGTGCCATCAGGTGAGAATGTCAGTACGTTTTTAAATCCGCGCAAACCTCCAGGGATTAGGGTCGGTTCATCCGCTGCTATGCGAAATTTCCACAAGTAAATGCCTTCTTGATTTGCTATTGCAAGAGTAGTACTGTCGGGTGAAAATGCCATCGCATCCGGGTTTTGTGTTGAAATGATGGCAGGTTCGTCCGGTGCTTCTACATTCCAGACTTGTGCTTTACCGGGACGGTCTATTGTGGCAAGCCATTTGCCATCGGGTGAAAATGCTGGATCCGTCCTCGGCGACCATTGGGCATTAAAGCGGAACAGTTCAGTCTCCGTGTTAATATGCCATGCTTGAATTTCTTTGTGACTGCTGACTGCAAGTATACCGTGAACAGGGGAGAATATAGTTTTTGACACGTTATTGCCAATATCTTGCCACGGTCCCGGAATTTCAGTCTCGGTAGCGATTTCCCATAATTGAAGACGCGTGCCACCGCTTGAATTCATACGACCACCGAATCCATCCGAGTTGAAAGCGATTAAACCGCTCCGCCCTTCTCTCACAAAGTAGGTGGCATCCGGTGAAAGTGCGATTACATCAGCAGCATCGCATTGACCATCGGTAAAGGTGATCAGTTCACGTCCCGTCTGTAGGCTCCATACGTCTACAATGCCGTTAAAGGCTGCAGTCGTAAGCGTTGTTCCATTTTCAGAGAACGCGACGGCTTTTACCGATTCCGTATGTCCGCTGGTAAAGGTAATGAGCTCTTCTCCGTTGATCGGATTCCAGAACCGGATTGTGCCATCGGTACTGCCGCTGGCAAGACACATCCCATAAAGCGGGGTTCCGACAGGTGCGAAGGCTAAAGCGTTGATGGTATTTTTATGACCAGTGATAGTCGCCCGTTCTTTTTGTGTGTCTAAATCCCAGAGTTTGATGGTCTTGCTTGCGTCTCCACTCGCAAAGGTGTTTCCATCTTCGGAGAATGCGACGGCGGTGACCCACCCTGTATGTCCACTGAGCGTACCAAGTTTGGTATGGTTCTGCGTATCCCATAACCGCACCGTTTTGTCCTCACTCCCGCTTGCCAGTATTTTTCCATCCGGTGAAAACGCTAATGCCAGAATCTCCGAATCTCTGCCGCCGCCATGTCCCTCAAGATCCGCCTGTTGACTACTTGTCGTTGTATCCCATAACTGGATTCTTCCATTTCGGTCTCCGATGGCAAGGGTGCTGCCATCTTGAGAGAATGTAACTGTATTGATTGGGTTATCTAAGCGTGCCCCCGATAATTTTTGACCGGTGTCGGCGTGCCAATAGGTGATATCACGATTTCCATTTGTACTGATGAGTATCTCGCCATAAAAGGTCAATGCGGGTAATGAGTAAGGTTCCTGTGTTAGTGGGACGGTTGAGAGTTTGCTTTTTGTTTCTACGTCCCAAACTTGGATGACAGGGTTGACAAACCCGCCGCTTGCGAAGGTTTTTCCATCTTGTGAAAACGCGAGTGCGTTGACTTGTCCGGGGTGTTCTGTGAGCAGTGCAGTCTCGTTTCCATCGGGTACATCGTATAGCCACGCTCCGACATCTGTTCCCACGACGAGGTCGGTACCATCGGGCGAAAAGCGCATGATATTAATGCCGCCTTTTCCGAGGCGTGCGATTGCGCCTTCGGGTAACCCGACTTTCGTATTGTCTTGTGCGAAACTGTTTGAGAGTATCGCGGCAGCGAATAGAAAAGTGATGAGGAATAGGTGTTTTGTTTTCACGGTATTTGCTCCTTTCTGCAACTGGGGCGAGTAAATCTCATCAATTGCTATCCGGCAGCCTGTGGAACTGGAGGTTATCCTCCTCGTCAAGTGTGAAGGGTGCTGATCCAATACCTTGGACACGGATGCGGAGAATACCCGCCTTGTCAATTTTGATAGTAACATCGCCCGAACTCATTGCGCCACCGCCTGACGTGGAGGAACTGCTATTAGGACCTGTGAGCGTGTATCTGTTATTATGTTTATTAACCCGATAGTTGTGCTTCTTTAACCAGTTTATGACCGCTTCCGCTTCTTCTGCTTTTCCTGCATATTCTATTGGGATTTGGGGAGGCTCCAAGTTACTCTGAAATTCTTTACCCATGTTATCCGTTGCTATCTTGGCAGAGATTTTATCCCAATCCCAGAGCAGCACTGTACCATCCCAACTACTGCTTGCAAGGATTTTCCCATCGTGTGAAAACACCAACGTTTCTATGCTTTCCGTATGCCCAGAAAGGGTTCCCAGATCAGTGCCAGTATCTACGTCCCATAACTGGATGAGGGGTTGCCAACTTGTTAATTTAGGGTCGAGAAGGATTTTCCCATCGGGTGAGAACGTTAGCACACTGCCGAATCCTCGAGGGTTAGAAATTCGACCACGTTCTTTTATCCCTGTTGTTGTTATATCTGACAAGACAATACCGTTTGGATGTCCATAAGCAAGGGTTTTCCCATCGGGTGAGAATGCCAATGCACTTACATTCATGACATTGGGTGGGGTGATATCGCGCTGCGTGGTAACATCCCACACCCGTGTTTGGACGTGAGTCCCATTTGTAGCAAGCAGCGTTCCATTGGGTGAGAATACTAACTTTCTTCCGAAGGGTTCTGCTGCGTTAAAGTTGAGCAGTTCAGCTCCGGTGTTTATATCCCATGCACGGATACCTTGGCGCGGCATGCCAGCGGCGAGTATCTTGTTGTCAGGTGAAAATGCCAGCGCATTCGCGTCGCCTTTAGTATCCTGCCAAGCTCCGGGAATCTGTTCGTCAGTGGTTATTTCCCACAATTCAATGTTACCACGACCGGGTCCGCTCATATGGTATCCTGAACCCAGCGAATCAAACACAATTGTGCCACTACCGCCTCGACTGGCAAAGCGCGTGGCATCGTGTGAAAACGCGACGGGTCCAGTCAAATCATTCTTTGCTTTGGTGAAGGTCGTCAATTCTTGTGCTGTTTTTAGGTTCCATACTTCAACAACGCCCGTGAACGCTGCGGTTGCGAGTGTAATTCCATTTTCCGCAAAAGCGACGGCTTTAATCTGCTCTGTGTGTCCCGTGGTGAAGGTAAAGTGTTCTTGCTCAATGTTAGGATTCCAGAACCGGATGGTACCGTCGTAGCTGCCACTTGCCAATGTTTTTCCATCGGACGTGAAGGTTAGCGCACTAATACCGTTTGTATGTCCAGTGAGTGTTGCGCGTTCACGTTGCGTGTTTACATCCCAGAGTTTGATAGTTTTACCTGCGTCTCCTGTGGCGAGTATTTTTCCATCCGGCGAGAACGCTAAGGCGGCGACCCACGCTTCATGCCCTTTGAGTGTAGCAATTTTGGCGCGTTTCTCGGTATCCCACAACCGCACTGTCTGGTCTTCACTTCCACTTGCGAGTATTATTTTATCCGGTGAGAACGCCAATGCCAAAATATCTTGGTCTTCCTGCGGATTATCATCGAAATCTTCAAACTGGTGTTCCACAGTTGCATTCCATAGTCGGATTATGCCATGCCTATCTCCAGTAGCGAAGGTGCTGCCATCTCTTGAAACAGCCGCTGCATCGTATGACGACGGTTCTGTAACTATGTCCAACACTTTTTTGTGGGTGACAACATCCCAATAGTTAATGTTACCAGATTGGTCCAGACTGATAAGTATTGTGTTATTTTTGGCGAATGTCAGCGTTGATATTGATTGTATTTCTTCAGTTAATGTGAGTGTTGAAAGTTGAGTATCGGTATCCAGATCCCATAATTGGATAATCGGATTATTAAATCCACTGCTTGCGAGTATTTTTCCATCTGTTGAGAAAGCGAGTGCATTGACTTGTCCGGGGTGTTCTGTGAGCAGTGCAGTCTCATTTCCATCGGGTACATCGTATAGCCATACACCGACATCGGTTCCGACTGCAAGGCGGGTGCCATCGGGTGAAAAGCGCATGATATTAATACCGCCTTTTCCGAGGCGTGCGATGGCACCTTCAGGTAATCCAACTTTCGTATTGTCTTGTGCGCAAACGGTTAGAATAAGGGCGGCATTTAGCAGGAAAGTTGTAAAGAAAAAGCGTCTCATTTTGCAATCTCCTTTCGATCGGTAAGGAGGTGGTTGATTTCTTCGTGCTAAATTGACTTTCAGAAATGGTATAAGGTAATCCGAAATATTTACACCGATTTACGATGGTTTATGAGCCGTTTCTATATTAAGTATAGGAATGAAACTGAAAAAGTTTAGGGTGAATTTCATTTTTTTCAAAAAGGTAGGGGCAGTAAAAGACGGGCTGATAAGCCCGCCTGTGATGGAATTCGGTTTGAACGATACTGTTGCTAATCGGTCTTGATGTCGCCCCAGGTTGTGGTCAAATTCCCAACTGGGCTTACAGGGAGTTGCCCTTCTTCAACGAAGATGGTCCACATGATGACCGGGTCTCCGATGACTTCATCAATACCGAGTAACTCTACTTTGCCTTCTGGATACGGTTCATTGGATTTGTAGATAAAGTAATCAACGGGTGGGTGTGGGGCATCAAGGACTAGCGTTTTTTCTGTGTCGGTATATCCGTCTGTAAACCAACCTTTCGGTTCTTGCCCACGGTCTTCTGGTCGTTTATGACGGCTATCCCATGCTTGGTAGACATAAGCCGGTCGGTCGATTTCAAATGTGAGTCGGTATTCCTGCCCGCCGGGACAGTCGGCTGATGTGGAAACTTGCGTTAAGCCACGAAATTCTTTCGGGATATTCGTAATCGTGTAGTCCCGATCATGGAAAAATTTTCCACCTTCTTCTAATTCGACGGCTTGATAAGCACCGTTCTTATTGTCTTCTATATTGGTGACTTCCACCGGCTCGCCGAAGGCAATTACAGAAGCAACAAGCAATAGTGTAGCCATACACACATAAATCAGTTTCATTTTGATACTCCTTTGTGGTTTGCTTTTCAAACTTCGCAGAAACCTTGAAAAAAAACACTATTTGTGTCATACTTAGATTATACAATACTTTTCTCTAATTTACCAAAGCAAATTTTCGCTATGGAAGAAGGAAACCATAATGGTTGAACACATTGTTCTACTGAAGTTGAAACCGGAGGTCACCGATGCCCAGTTGGAAACCTTATCGGATGCGCTTTTAGGAATGGCTGATGAAATCCCCGGTATTGAATCTATAACTGCCGGCACGAACAACAGTCCTGAAGGCAAGAGTCAGGGTTACGCGTACGGCTTTATTGTCCGTTTCACAGACGAAGCGGCACGCGATGCCTATCTCCCGCATCCGTTCCACCGTCAGGTCGCAGGTGAACACATCCGTCCGCTTGTTGAGGATGTCCTCGTTTTCGATTATTCGGCATAACCAGAATAGAACTTACGCAAAAAATAGTAATTTCGGTATTTTTAACCCCCTAAATCCCGCTTATCATGGGGACTTTAAGAGGAAATGCGTAAGTCCTACAGCATTCACCTAACCGAACCGCAAGGAAAAATAAAAATATGAGTTGGAATATAGTTGTTGTTGTTTCAGATACATTGCGAACCGCCTATCTTAGTCCTTATGGCAACGATTGGGTTCAGACCCCGAATTTAGCACGGTTTGCGGAACAGAGCGTCAGATTTACGAACGCGCACCCGGAGTGCCTACCGACGATTCCGACGCGCCGCACCCTCCATACCGGCAGACGCGCCTATCCGTTTAGTACGTATACCCCCGTGCCGTGGGACAACGTCTATACGCCCGGTTGGCAGCCGATGTCGTCCGATGAACCGGCAATCGCAGAATCGCTTGTCCGAAACGGGTATCACACCGGTTTCTTCGCCGATGTCCCACACTATTTTGTGCCGGGGATGAATTTCACACGCGGGTTCCGGCAGTGGCAGTTTGTCCGCGGTCAGGCTGAAGATCGTTACCGTGGCGGTGCACATGCAGATCCTGCTTTGATTTCTCGATATCGCGGGAATCCAGAGCGTGTCCGTGCGCATATCGTGAATGTCCAACCCGAGCGTCCGGAGGAGACCTGGCCCACTGCCCGGTTGTTCCGATCCGCGATTGAATTCGTTGAACATAACCATCAAAATACACCGTTTTATCTCTATGTGGACGGGTTCACCCCGCACGAGACATGGGAAGCACCCATCCACTACTACGACCTCTACGGCAGCCGAGAAGATCGGGAACCTATCTGTCTCAACCTGCCCTACGGTTCGCTCAAAGATGAGGAACTTGAAGCACGATTGCCAAGTGTTAAAGCCAACTATGCTGGATTGGTAACGCTCGTGGATACGTGGTTCGGAAGGTTGGTGGATACGATTGATCATCTTGGACTGCGTGAGAATACACTCATCATCTTCCTTGCAGACCACGGCACCAACTTCGCAGAGAATCCGGACAAAGCCACTGGCAAACCTGCGAACTTTATGTATCCTGGCACCATGGACATTCCTATGCTCGTGAGCCACCCGTCTGGGATAAATGGCGGCACAACGTGCGATGAGTTCGTCTATACGCTGGATGTACCTGCTACTGTTATGGCAGCAAGTCAAGTTGAACCCGCTGGTGAGATTCAAGGGCAGAGTCTGCTGCCACTCGTTGAAGGCAAAGACGGTTTTGCGTCGCGTGAATACCTGACGTGTCGTTATGTTAACTCTGTCTGGTATAAAGACGCGAAGAGTTGGTATTTCTCCAGCGTCGATTTTAATGACGGTATCCGGCTGTTTGACCTCGAATCAGACATCGACTGCCAGCACAACATCGCTGATCAAGGCGCAGAACGGATTGCACTTGCCCAAGAACGAATCTTGGCAGACGCAGGTGGACGCCTACCGCACTACAAACGCCAAGGCAGAACGGATGCCCTCGGTAGACCGCAGTTCGCTGAGGCGTAATCTTTCGGATAAACGTGAGCTTGAGCCTGCAGATATGCCAGCACTTGGTCCGCTTGACATCGTTTTGGAAATTCTTAATGGGGAACGGGATCTGACGGTCACGCATATTCACGCTTTAGCAGAAACGTTTCAGGTTTCGCCTGCGGTGTTTGTGTGAGGTCCGAAGTCCTAAACTATCTTTCAAGGGTTAACGGAGTTTAAGTTATGTGCCTTTCACGCTTCAGTATACCTTGTATTGCTATTGTCGCACTTACACTTCTGTTCTCTGTGGATACTATTGCAGAAGATAGTAAATCAAGTCTTTCCGGTCGCGTTGTGGATACGGATGGAAACCCAGTTCCCGGACTCACTCTCGCTGTTAAACCGGTCGAAATTAACATGGGACAGGAGAAAGGCGCGCTTGCACCTCTCGAATTTTGGCAACGGGCGATAACGGATGAAGAAGGGCATTTCTCTATCTCTAACATTGATCCGGTTTCATCAAGGTTAGTGATGTTTCCTGAACACGGCTCGCGTTTTGAGATTGTATCCATTCAAATCGGGGACTTAACTTTCCGTTATTATGAGGTGAGTGGTACTGGTTTTCCGCCTTGGTTAGGTCAACTCACTTTTGCGATTGAACCCGGCACGTCCGTTGAAGATGTAGTGGTCAAAGTAGAACCTCCTGCTATGCGAATCCGAGGACGCGTCTTGTTAAAGGATAGAACGCCGCTTGCTAATGCGGAGATTGATTTCACTATCCGAGACCGGCGACGACGTTATGAAGGTTTCTTCCCTTTTCGCCGCGTTATTGGAGGAGGTGGTGGTATTTCAAGAAGCCATACTTGGACTGATGCCCAAGGTTACTTTGTAACATATAATATAAGAGGTGCTAAAGAATACTCGGTAGTAGTGAGATATGAAGGGGCATCCGCGGAGTCAAGGTGGGTTCGTCTTGAGAAGGGAGAACGGTACGATAAATTCGTCTTGAGGCTCAACGACTTGGAGGAACACCGTGAGAACCGAAGCAAAAGAGAGAAAGCGCGTCAGGCAGTATGGATGGTGAACCCTGAAAATGATCACGCTTACAAGAAAGTCGCATGCGACAGTTGGGAGGACGCGAAAGCTAAAGCAGAAACTGAGGGTGCTTATCTTGTTGCTATCAACGACGAAGCAGAACAGAAATGGTTGGAAGCAGTTTATCCAGAGAAATCATTCTTTTGGATCGGGCTGCGTGTTCCAGCGAAAGGTGCATCATGGCAGTGGGACAGCGGTGAACGGCTTACTTACGTCAACTGGGGTGCTGCGGGCAGACCTGATAGCGCAACCGATGGTGTAGGAGAAATTCCCATCGCCCTAATTTTTGCCTTGAAGAAATGGATGGCAATTGATACCAATAGCCGATTACTGCCCGTTGTTAAACACGCAATTCTCGAAAAAGAACACTACTAACTACGCCTATGCTATAGGGGATGTTCCTATGACCGGTTTTCGTTTCGTACAACACACCTTTACATTGCTGACAGTGCTCATTGTGCTGAGTTTCGCATTCGTATCCCATATCGCTGGTGAGGCGGAAGACGCGACGTTATCTGGACGTGTTATCACTGCAGAAGGCGATCCAGTTGCGGGTGCATCTATAATGCTCCAAATATCAACAGCGGAAACCGATTCAGAAGGGCGGTTCACTTTCACCGAAATCGCTCTAGGGCAAACGCGATTAAAGGTGCTGCGTAATCCGATGATGGCAAAGGGTTCGTTTCGGGCAAACCACACTAAGGTCCGAGCGATTAAGTTCGGGAGTGTGACATTCTACCCGCATGACTTTCATGATACATCAAGGAGTGCTACTTTTGCTATTGAACTGGGGGCGGACATCAAGGACGTAGAAGTTATTATGGAACGTCAGTTGATTGTTCGAGGCAGGATCGTTTTCAAGAACGGTGAACCGCTTGCTAATATGTCCCTTAAAATTAACATTGATCACTTAGGATTGGACGGAACAGGTGGTGATTTTGGCTTCAACCGCCCCGTTCAGACGGATGCAGATGGAAACTTCGTACACGCGACAAACATCCCGGGAATCTACGTGCTGTCCTATAACCATCGCGGGCTTTCCGCAGCATCGGATCCTTTTATCGTTGAAGCGGCGAAACCACATGAAACAGTTGTGCTGACACTTAATGGGAATGTCGGTGATCTTTTCGTGTCATCGCCGGAGAAACCCCAAAGACAGCGTCGGTATCATCCATCAAATATTGCCTACGTTCCAGGCGTGTGGATCATAAATCCAGCGAATGGACATGCATACAAATGGATTGACTGCGAAGACCGAGCGGATGCCCAGGCACAAGCTGCTGTTGAAGAAGCGCATCTGGTTACGATTACGAGTGAGGCAGAGCAGATCTGGCTTGAAGCCGTTTTCGGACACGGTCCGTATTGGATTGGACTGACGGATGTTGCAAAAGAGGGTGAATGGCAGTGGGAAACTGGGGAACCTGTTATATACACCAATTGGAAAGAGGATGATGAAGATGATTGGTCTATAATAGATGGACCGCCTGCTTTTCTTGAGTTTTTAGGTGTCAAAGGTGAGAAACAGTTTCGAGCGGAAGATGAGAGGGACCTTGAAGAGGATCACAAAGACCTTGTTATTATGTCTGATTGGGGGTGGGACGCGGAGATAGGGAAATGGCAGACAGCCCATCTGCAAACCGCACGCATGGCAATCCTTGAGAAGGAGATGGATTAAATTATGAGGTATTCACATTTCAGAAGATTTTGCGTTGTGGTTCTCGTGAGTATTGTTGCGCTGACACTTCTGTTCTCTTCGGATAGTATTGCACAGGTAGATCAATCCAGCCTTTCGGGTCGCGTTGTAGATAGAAAAGGAAAACCGGTTGCTGGACTTGCGTTGGGTATTAAACCGGTCGAGATTAGGAAGCCGCGGGATATAGTACCTCGCACGCCTTTCGCGTCTTGGTTGCGAGTGGTAACCGATAAGCAGGGACGTTTCTCTTTCCATAATATAGATGCGGGTTCATCACAATTCGTGATGTTTCCTGAAAGTGCTTCGGATTTTGAAATTATATCGGTTGAAATCGGGGATTTAACACTCTATTCTACGGCGTTCCTCGAGAATTTTCCGACCTCGTTTGGTAAACTCACCTTTACGCTTGAACCGGGGACGCATCTTGAGAACGTTGTGGTCAACGTGAAACCGCCTCGGATGCGGATTCGAGGACGGGTGCTTTTAAAGGATGGCACGCCACTTGCCAACACAGATATTGGACTCACTGTTCGACGGCGGCAGCGGGAGACTTTCTTATTCATCTTGCCCAGCGGTGGTAGTGGTGGCTCCTCGGGCGGGGGTGTTAGGACGGATGCCGAAGGTTATTTCGTGTCATATTATCCAGATGAGGCTTCAGAATACTCGGTGATAATAAAATATGAAGGCGCGTCGGCGAAGTCAAGATGGTTTCGGCTTAAGGAGGGGCAGCGGTACGACAAACTCGTTTTGGTACTCAGAGACTTAGAAGAACACCGCGTCCGGCGAAGCGAAAGAGTGAAGGCACGACAAGCCGTGTGGATAGTGAACCCTGAAAATAGCCACGCTTATAAGCGAATTAAATGTGATACTTGGGAAGACGCGAAAGCCAAAGCGGAAGCCGAAAATGCCTATCTCGTTGCGATTAACGACGGAGCGGAACAGAGATGGTTGGAGGCAGTTTATCCAGAGAAAATGTTTGTTTGGATCGGGCTGCGCGTTCCAGCAAAAGAAGCAGCCTGGCAGTGGGATAACGGTGAACCTGTTACTTATACGAATTGGAGAACCTCACAGGCATCTAATGGCATGTCCATTGGTAAAGGCGAAGTTCCTATCGCTATGGAATTCTTTTTAAAGAAATGGGTAGCAATTGGGGCCGAAAATCTATTTCTGCCTACGGTTAAGTACGCAATTCTTGAAAAAGAGGATAAACCGACAGCATCTATCAAAGCAACGCAGTAAATCCTGCGCGGGTAGCATCTACATTTCCAAAGGAGATATTCGTTATGATGAGTTTCCCTTTCATCAAACAGATTTTTACGTTGCTAACGGTAATTATCGGGTTGATGCTCGCGGCATACCAAGGAACTGCTGAGGAACAACCATCAACTTTATCGGGTCATGTTATAGACACAAAAGGCGAGCCGATTGCCGAGGCCTCTATTGTACTTTTGTACGTCAAAACTGCTGGAAATGGTGATATAGATACCCTGTACGATAGGTCGTTGTACCCTTTTCTACGCCAAAGACCAGCGCATTTTCGACAAGAACCCAGCGGAAAACCCCCGGATGAAGCTGAACTTCGGGTGCGTCCACCCTTTTTGCAATCAGAAACTGATTCAGAAGGACGATTCATTTTTACCGGCATCACTCCAGGGATAGGGCAATTAATGGTCCTGCCGATGGAAAAAGATCCAGCGATCCCACACCCGGTTCCTCAGAATGTTAAGCCTCTACCTGAGATTCAAACCGTTAAATTCGGAAAAGTAACGTTTCACCCACATGAATTCTCTTTCTTTCCACCGATTGGCGCAGTCACGTTTGCTATCAAACCCGGTTCAGACATCAAAGACGTGGAAGTTGTCATCCAAAACCAACCGAAACCGAAGATTCAAGGTAGACTCATCTTCAAAAACGGTGAACCACTTGTTGACACAACCGTTGAAATTAACATCGGTCATTTGAGTTCGGATTGGGGGGTTGGTTCTGTCTACAGCCTTTCCCTGCATACGGATGCAGATGGAAACTTTGTGTCCGCTGTGTCGAGTCGTGGAACCTACGCGCTATCCGTTAACCATCGTGGACTTTCTGCGATGTCAGAACCTTTTACTGTTGAAGCAGGCAAACCGCATGAAAAAGTCGTTTTAACGCTAAATGGCAATCTAACCGATCTTTCGGATTCACCATCTGAAAAATCCGAAGAGCGGCGACACGGTCTGCCAGATGTTCCGGGTGTGTGGATAGCGAACCCAGCAAATGGGCATGCGTACAAGTGGATAGCGTGCGATGACTGGAAGGATGCCCAAGCGAAAGCTGCCGATGAAGAAGCACATCTCGTTACAATTACGAGTGAGGCAGAACAGATCTGGCTTGAAGCCGTCTTTGGACCCGGTCCGTATTGGATCGGTTTGACGGATGTGCTAAAAGAGGGAGAGTGGATCTGGGAGACCGGAGAACCTGTCACATACACCAACTGGGGAGAGGACGATGAAGATGAGGACCTTTTAGGTGATCCACCTGCGCTTTTCAAGGCATTCGGTGCTAAAAACCGTCGCCAACACCGAAGACAGGAGGCGGAAGATTACGTCATCATGTCTGATCCTTGGGATAAGGAGATAGGGAAATGGTATCCAGCTGATTCAAAAAGTGCTCGCCGTCGCGGCAGGGTACAGATGGCAATCCTTGAGAAGGACGGTATGCGATCCAAGGTACACGGTTTGTCTTTGCCCGACATTACACCAGAAAAATAGTGATGTATTTCTGTTTTACAAAGTGCACCGATGAGTGCTAAAAACGAGGACTTCCAATGGAGACCTACTTTTCCCAACTCAGTGAACACTTATATGTCCATCATGGACATGTTAACACAGGTATTCTCCGTGATGGCGATCGCGCGTTGCTCATTGATCCGAGTGGTCCTACTTTCAATACGACACTCGGAGAACTCGGTATCACAAGTGCTGAGCTGCTGCTCTTTACGCACCACCATCGCGATAACACACTCGGTTTTCCGATAGCTGATAATGTCCGTGTTGGCGTGCCAGAGAAAGAGATAGCATGGTTTGCCGAGGTCGAAACCTTTTGGAACGATCCACAGTACCGATGGCACCTCTATAACTACCATCCACACAATCTGATGCTTGCCGATGCTATCCGAGTGACAGATACGTATACCGAGGGTGCACAGATTGCGTGGGGTTCAGCAGTGCTGACAGTCCTCGAAACACCGGGACATACCGATGGCAGTGTTTCCTACCTCATTGATGTTGATGGCAGACGCTTCGCCTTTACCGGTGACCTCATCTACGATGAAGGTCAGTTATGGGAACTCTATAGTCTACAGAAGGGACAGCAGACCAGCGACTATCACGGGTTCCTCGGCGCGCGGGATGAACTCACGGAAAGCCTTGAAAAGGTGCGTCAGGCATCGCCAACTGCACTTATTCCGACGCACGGTGCTGTCATGGACAATCCAGACAGGGCAATTGACGCGCTTTTGGAACGGTTGGCGTACTGCTATGATAAATATGTGGCGATTTCTGCGCTCCGGCACTACTTTCCACAGCTTTTTGCCGAGTTTGAAGGACATCCGGGGCACATGCCGATCCGAGAGGGCAAGCCGCCCCCCGAATACTTACGCCATTTCGGCACAACATGGATTATCATTGCTGAAAACGGCGAGGCATTCGTCATGGATTGTGGTTCACCGAATGTGATTAAACAGATTCAACAGTTACAGGCGGATGGCGAGATTTCGGAGGTCACTCAGTTTTGGGTGACACACTACCACGATGACCACGTTAACGCTATCCCCGAATTTCAAGAGACTTTCCCGTGTGAAACGATAACGGATAGGGTTGTTGCAGAGGTTATCACGAATCCGATCGGCTTTCGACTCCCCTGTATTTCACCTGCTGTTACGCGGGTAGATCGTATCACACAGGACGGTGATTCTTGGCAGTGGAATGAGTTCACAATGACGGCTTACCATTTTCCGGGTCAAACCTATTATCACGGTGGATTGCTCGTTGAAGGTCGCGGCGTGCGGATGTTCTTTGGGGGTGACTCCTTTACGATGGCAGGGATTGATGACTACTGCTCCGGCAATCGGAATCTGCTCGGTGCGGATGTCGGCTACGGAAAGTGTCTACGTCTGATTCAGGAACTCAAGCCGACACATATTTTTAACTGCCATGTCGATCCTGCTTTTGATTTTACGGATGCCGAGATTGCCTGCATGCTCGATACACTCGCTGAGCGTGAAAAATGCTATACCGAACTTTTTCCATGGGACCACGCCAACTACGGCATGGACGAACACTGGGTACGTTGTTATCCTTATGAGCAGGAGATCTCACCAGGAGAGACTGCCCAGTTACGGGTGGAGATAACGAACCATTCGGACGAGCGGCGCACAGCAACTGCGCGCCCCATTCTTCCCGCCTCGTGGGGTATGGAAATCGCTCCCGCAGAGACAACGATTCTACCGAGGGCAGCCGGAGGCTTCGGTTTTTCTATTCCGATTCCACAACACTGCACAGCGTCAGGACGAGTTGTTATCCCGGTAGACATCACCTATAACGCACGTCCACTCGGTCAATTCCGAGAAGCGATTTTTGTTCTCAATGGAGGTTAAAAACTTGTGCTAAATTTATCACATCCGACTGTTGACATTGCTATTACCTGCAGCAATTTTGCGGCATCACTGGACTTCTATCACAATAAGTTGGGTTTTGAGATTGTGCTGGATCTGGAGATTCCAGACGACCTTGCGCGCGACGTGGGACTTGCGCCGACCGGTTTTCGGCAGGTCCGTCTCCAAGCAGGCAACACACTCATCAAGCTGATGGATATTGAATCGCCACCGTCAGCACCAACAGGCGGGTTCTCGGCGGGTGTCCGTTGGCTCACCTTTTTTGTGGAGGATATTCAGCAGACCGTCAAAGACTTAAAGCAGAACGGTGTCGAATTTCTATCTGAACCCATAAGTGCACCGGATGCCGTGGGTGTTGCGTGCGCACCGGATCCTGATGGTATTTTGATTGAACTTGTCCAAATATAAGAAACGTGGCGAAGTTTTTCGTCTTATTGGCCCAGAAAACATAGCCTGAAACGAAGTGGAAGGGTTTTTGCTTGGGTGTTTCTTCAACTCGACACAAAGGAACGTGAATGCCAAACTTACGCTACTTATCCGCAAGGAAAATTAAAAAGATGAAAGTATTGACGGATTCCCAAATCCAAGATTTTAATGAAAATGGCTATCTCCTGATCGAAGACGCGCTTTCTGCCGCCGACCTGAATCCGCTGATCGCTGAGTTTGAGGGGATTGTTGATACAGGCGCATCAGAACTCTATGCTGAAGGTGAACTGGATTCCGAATTTAAGACGGAAGGGTTTGATACCCGTTTGGCGAAAATTACGGCGCAATCCCCGGTCGTATTTCAGAAGGTGTTTAGCGGTGCACACACGGGTCCCGCACTCTTTGAGCTGCTCATCAATCCGAAGCTGCTTGACATTGCGGAGTCGCTCGTCGGACCGGAAATTATGTGTCATCCTGCATACCGAGTCCGTCCAAAACTTCCTGAACATGACCGCACCCTCGTTCCATGGCATCAAGATGCAGGCTATATGGAGCCGAAATGCGATTCGGTTTTACAGCTCACGATCTGGATTCCACTGATAGATGCGACCGTTGAGAACGGCTGCATGGAAGTCATCCCGCATGTGCATCGAGATGGTGTGTTCCGACATCGTCACTCTGAACGTTTCTATCTTGAGATACCGGATGATGCATTGCCGGAAGTCGATCCGGTTGTGGTTCCTGTCAAGTTCGGTAGTGTCCTGCTGTTTACGAATCTGACACCGCACCGATCTATTCCGAATGTTAGCAATCAAGTCAGATGGAGCGTTGATTCCCGCTATCAGGACGCTGCGAAACCGACTGGCTATCAACCGGAAGCCGGTTTTCTCGCGCGGAGTCGTCTGCACCCTGAAGATGTTGTCACTACACCCGAAGAATTTAAGCGGGTTCGCGATGAACATGAACCCGGTCCCGGTCCAAATCGTTGGGCTTCTTAATTTTACCTTGCGGATAAGGGACGTGGTCTGTAATTTGAAGGTTTTTAATTTCGAGTCGCCCTCCACTTCGTTACGGGCTGCGCACTTTTTGTTATGTTTGTTGCAGGAAACCACCATAAATTAACCAGAAACCCACTCGTGATGTAATTGAGAGCGGCCCAGGAGGAATAAATTAAAAATGCGTAGTTTCAAACGGTTATCACCACTGTTCATCGTTCTTGTCCTCCTGATGAGCGGTGCGAAGCCGCCAACCGAAAAACCTGAACCGAAAAATGTGGAACTCCACGGCAAAATCGCCTGTTTAGCGGAGGAGATGCACACGCACTATAAGGTTGAACTCTTCAATAAGCATGACCACCTATACGGTGTCAAGACTGAGGATGGGAAATACTACACGCTCTTAAGGACATCGTTAGCGGAGGCGCTCTTTGTGGACGAGCGGTTGCATGAGAAAGACTTGGTCATCAGCGGTCGTGTCTTTCCGAGAACGCAATTGTTGGAGGTAACCCGTTTTCTGTCTATCCGAGACGGTGTTCTCCACGATCTCTACTACTACTGCGATACATGTTACATCCGCACAGTCGCACCGGGGAGTTGCGACTGCTGTCAGGCACCGGTGGTGCTTATTGAGAGACCGTTAAATGTCGATTCCACAATACTGTCACCGTAGGTGTAGATTATTGATTCATTTTGAGTTGCGCCCATGTCATAACAAGTTTGTGGTGCGGTTCAACTGCAAGAATTTGATCCTGAAGGGTAGCGGCATAAAACAACAGGTTTTCAATAAATGGAAGATTCGTATCGACCTTCGCCTGATCTTCATTTTGCATTGCCGTGATGATATATGCGCCATCACCGTGATATAGGAGTGCAACAATGAGATGCTTACCGACTGTCGCGAGTGGAATATACGCGCGATCGGGGTTGTGCCATTTATCATCCGTCACAATC
>CAZQIP010000151.1:0-2268 GCA_964593655.1 uncultured bacterium
GATATAGTCGCCACCTTTCGCATCTTCAACGGCAGCTCCGGCACCATCAAGCTCGACAGCACCGCCAATCTTACCGTCATTCGGTTTCCATTTCGCACCCTCAATGAGTTTCGCGGCGTTGCCGTTGCCGCTCTCATCAGAAGCATCTTGTCCTGAACGGTCATCAAAAGGCAAATAGATGAGTAGACCGTCATTCAGACCAGCACTTGCGACTGATGTTAGGTAAACAGTCACTACGAGTGTAATTAGTATGAACCAACTTAGGTTTCTCATTTCAATTTCCTCCTACAAGTGACATTCCGTTAATGCAAAAAAAGGGACAGGCATAGAGAAACCTGTCCCTATAACCTTCACTACACGTGTTTAAACGTTACACACATCATACGCGTGTTGCATCGCATCGAATGCGTCGCCTTTGGGACCGAATTCGTGCCCTACATAGAGCTCGTATCCGGTGTTTACGATAGCGCGCATCACTGCGGGATAATAGATTTCCTGCTCATCGTCGAGGTCACGCCGACCCGGATTACCGGCAGTGTGATAATGCCCAATGTAATCGCTGTAATCCGTGATGTTACGGATGAGGTCGCCTTCCATAATCTGCATGTGGTAGATGTCGTAGAGCAGCTGCGCTCGTGGTGAACCGACCCCTTTGCAGACTTCAACGCCCCATGCCGTCGTGTCGCATTGATAATCCGGATGATTGACTTTGCTGTTCAGAAGTTCGACGCAGAGGTTGATGCCTTTTTCTTCGGCATATTTGGTGACACGCGACAACCCCGCAATTGTGTTATCACGTCCCTCTTCTTCCGATCGACCTTCCCTATTACCAGAGAAGCAGATAAGTCCGGGGATGTCATTCTCTGCGGCAATGTCTATGTTCTTGAGGAGTTCGTCCTCGATCCGGTCGTGGTTGCTCGGATCGTTCAAGCCCGACGGCAGCGACGAATGCCCTACGATAATCGCGATACGCATCCCCTCGTCCTTGACGACTGACCAGTGTTCTGCCGGAAGCATCTCAACAGATTTATAACCGATGTCAGCGGCTTTCTTGATAACCTCTACGGGGTCCCTGCCACGACTGAAACCGCCAAAGCAGATGGATTGATTAATTGGCATAATTCTCTCTTTCTTCTTTGTATTGGGACAGTATTAGAACCGTCCCTCAAGGTTCAAATTTTAAAGGTCAATAGCCTTACCGGTACGGAAGGATGTGCTTGCTGCGAGCATGATGCGGAGCGTTTCCAACGCATCGCTATAAGGCGATAGAATCTTGGAACCGTCACCGCTCTTAACAGCATCAATAAAGACACGGTCTCTGTCTGCCCCGCCGTCGCCCGAAAGTGGTTCTGTCTCTCCGCCTCGGTTCACATTGTTCGCACCCCCAACAGTGACAACCAAGCCACGCGTAAACACTTCGAGATGCACACGCCCAAAGCCTTCCATCGCACAACTTGAGACGATATTCGCAACTGCCCCGTTCTTAAACTCAATGTTCACCATACTGATGTCGTCTACATCGTAGTTTTCAATATGCGTCATGCTACCGCTCGCAGCGACACCGTGTACAGTTTTACCGTCGCTGCCGACGAGGAACCGTGCAAGATCAAAGATGTGCGTTGTTTGTTCAACGTGCTGTCCGCCGGATTCTGCGCGAACCCGCCACCACGGTGTACCAGGCATGCCGCCGATCCAGTAGCCGAGCGCACCGAGAATTTGAGGCTGCTCTTCAAGCATCGCCTTCGCGTTTTGGGCGTTGCCACCATACCGCCAATGATAACCGACACTTGTGATAACACCACTCCGCTCAACGTCCTCATTGATGATAATTGCGGGTTCGAGTTCAGAATGAATCGGCTTTTCAATGAACATCGCGATACCTTGTTCACAAGCGATGCGTTCCTGTTCACCATGCGCAAACGGCGGCGTGCAGATATAAACCGCGTCTAAATCCTCTTTATCGTACATGACCCGGTAGTCGGTATAAGCGTTTCCACCGAATTCTTCGGCGCGTGCCTTCGCACGGTCTTCCGAAATATCGCACATCGCAGAAAATTCAACGTCCTCAAAGTTATCTTTAAGGTTGTTCATGTGCGCGCCCGCCATACCGCCGGTTCCGATAAAACCGAGTTTCACTTTATCCATGTGTTCTCCTTAAAAATGGGTATTTCAAAATCCCTAAATTTTACTGCTATAGTTTACCAAAACCTTCTGTTATATAGCAAGTAATTTATTTTTTAAGGGTTGTCAGTTTTAGGAGTTACCAGT
>CAZQIP010000152.1:0-5325 GCA_964593655.1 uncultured bacterium
ACAAAACACTATACGAACTTTTCCGTGAAGAAATCGAGACCCGAAAAACAGACGAACAGTCCCTTGAAGATATACATCTATACGACACGAAAATTTGGGACAAGTTATACGGTTTTCAAAAAGACGGGGCCAAAAGCGCTATCGCTCGGTTGTTACGACACAACGGTTGTATTTTAGCAGACAGCGTCGGTTTAGGAAAAACCTACACGGCACTCGCGGTGATGAAGTTCTTTGAATTACGAAACGAACGCGTGCTTGTGCTCTGCCCGAAAAAACTCCGAGAAAATTGGGCACGCTATCAAGCAAGTCATAATCAAATATCTAATGAGTTCCTTGATGATAAATTCGGATACACCTTACTATCACACACGGACCTATCCAGATATAGCGGCGACTCTGGCGGTGTCAATCTGGCAGATTTCAACTGGCAGAACTTTGACCTGATTGTGATTGACGAATCCCACAACTTCCGAAACGATACCAAACCCCGTGAGGACAAAGATGGCAACTTCCGCCACAGTCGTTACTCCCGCCTATTAGAGGAGGTTATCAAGGAAGGCACAAAAACCAAAGTACTAATGCTTTCCGCGACACCGGTGAATACCTCACTCACTGGCCTCCGCAATCAGATATATCTCGTGACTGAAAAACGCGAGGATGTCTTTAGAAACAGTTTGGGGATTAGCAATATCGGCAATTTAATACGACAGGCGCAAAAAGCCTTCAAGGCGTGGGAAGAAAATGCGACTAAAGGCGGCACAAGAGATAAAACAGAATTATTTGATACTTTAGGCACAGAATTTTTCCAACTGCTCGGTGGCATTTCTATCGCGCGTTCCCGAAGACATATCATCAAATACTATGCCGAAGAAATAGAAAAAATTGGTGAATTTCCCACACAACTGGATCCCGTAAATTGCCATCCGCCTACCGACCTGTCAGGTGAACTTTCATATAAAGCATTGGCGGATCAGATAGGTGATTTTGAGCTATCCATCTATAGACCCTCCAGTTATGTTGTTGATGAAACAGCAAAGGAGCGGTTGGCAGATGAGAAAAAGCGACTCCGTTTTAATCAAGAGGACCGTGAGAAATTCCTTATCGGTATGATGCAGACAAACTTTCTCAAGCGGCTGGAAAGCTCTGCTGACTCGCTCTCCAAAACACTTGAACGCACCATTAACAAACACGATACAATGCTGGAGAAGATTGAACGCTTTCAGAGAAACAGCAATATAGTGGACACACAAGTAGATGTACTTCCCGATGACGATGAAGACGATGAGGAATTTTTAATCAACCGTGCCAGAAATCCCTATCATCTAAAAGAATTGGATTGCAACCGCTGGAAACAGGACATCATCCAAGATAAACAGACCTTAACCGATGCGTTGAAAAAAGTGAAATCCATCACACCAGAAAGGGATGGAAAACTGAAAGAGATTAAAAAGCATATTCGAGACAAGGTGCTAAACCCTACGGAAGATAAGGACGGAAACCCGAATCAGAAGTTGCTCATCTTTACAACCTTCAAGGATACAGCAGAATATCTCTATGAAAACTTATTTGAACTCACTTCGGAATTAGACCTGAACATGGCACTGGTTTCTGGAGATATGACGCGAACGACCTCCGGAGAAAATAAATTCAACGCTATCCTCACAAACTTCGCACCGTGGGGACGGATACGTGCTGATAAAATAGACGACAACATTGACCTGCTTATTGCTACCGACTGTGTTTCTGAAGGGCAAAATCTTCAGGATTGCGATACCGTTCTTAATTACGACATACATTGGAATCCCGTGCGTATCATTCAACGGTTCGGGCGGATTGACAGAATCGGGAGCAATAACGTCGCCGTCAAGATGATTAACTATTGGCCCACCGACGATATGGAGGTTTATCTCCGTTTACGCAATCGCGTTGAATCCCGCATGGCACTCGCTGATGCTACCGCAAGCGGTGATGACGACCCGTTGAATGAATCGGCTTATGAACAAGCACAGATGGAACTCAATTTCCGGGATCAGCAGTTGGAGCAGCTCCGTAAAGAGGTGCTTGATTTAGATGACCTCTCTGACAATGTGGTAATGAGCGACTTTACGTTAGATTATTTCTTCGCCCAACTATTGAAGTATCTCGAAAGAAACAGAGCGAAACTTGAGGCAACACCTGACGGTGCTTATGCTGTTACCAACAACGAAAACAGCCCAACCGAGAACGGTGTCATCTTCTTTCTCCAACAAACAAACGCAAGCACAGATAAACAGCAAAAAACTGCCAGCCCCATCCATCCGTACTATGTGGTTTATATCCGAAACAGTGGGGATATCCGTTACGGGTGTATCAACGCGAAGCAGGTGTTAGACCTATTTGAAGCATCTACCGTTGGCAAGGAGAACGCAATAGATGATTTGTGTCTCTGGTTTGACCAAGAAACGGAATACGGTGATAACATGGCACATTACAACAAACTTTTAGACACCGTCATTTCGCATATCACACGGTCGCATACCAAGACCCAAAGCCAACTCTTGAAGAGCGGTAGTCCTCGCGATGCAAAACTGACACCAACATCCAAAGCACCTAAAGACACCGGCAATTTCAGATTGGTGACGTGGCTAATCATCACAACACGACAATCTTGATTTTTTATGCTGGGTATGGTATTATATTCCAAACGTTGAATGTAGATGCTGATGAGTTCAACTTTGCGTAGCCACTTATCGCTTATTGATAGACGAAAGATCATCAATGCGTAAGGCACATCCGCGGACAGTAGATTTTTACGATATCGCCATCGAGCATTATAACAAAGCAATTGAGCTGAAACCTACCTATGCCCAAGCCTATAATTATCGTGGTGTCGCGTATAGTGATAAAGGTGAGATGGACCGCGCCATTGAAGACTTTAGTACCGCGATAAAACGTAAGGAAAACTATGCCGAGGCATACAGCAATCGCGGCGCAGCTTATCGCATGAAAGGGGACTACGATCATGCCTTTGAAGATTGTAACACCGCGATAAGACTTGACCCAAATTTGCCAGAAGCCTATAACAATCGCGGGATAGTTTATAAACTCAAAGGCCAGATAGCACCCGCTCTTAAAGACTATGACACAGCAATAGAACTGGACCCCAGTTTTGCTTATGCCTATTACAACCGGGGTATCGTTTACTATGAAAAACAGGAGTTTGATCGCGCCATTAAAGATTATACCAAAGCAATAGAACTGAAACCCGACCTTGTCCATCCCTATAACAATCGTGGTAATGTTTACAATAAAAAAGGCGAGTATGAACACGCCCTTAAAGATTATGACGCAGCCATAGAACGTAACACTGATTTAGCAGAACCATACTACAATCGGGGTATGGTGTTTATACTTTTGCAAGAATGGGAAAAAGCCAAAGAAGATCTTACAACTGCCAGAGACAAACAAGAAAATATCATCATTGAACAGTTTCGCAAAGAATACAAAAGCGTTGCCGACTTTGAACAAAAACACAATGTCAAACTACCAGCAGACATCGCCGCACTGCTAACTCCATCGTAGACATAGCAGCAAAACTGCCCTCTAAGCAGATAACTTGATATGACAGAGGAGCAATCCGCGTAATCCGCGATCCTGAATAAATTTGACTTTCTACATTATATATGTTATCATACATAAACAAGTTATCATATATGATGTGACAGTTTATGAAAAACCGAAGCGACTTTGCCTATAAGATGAGCTGTCCACCAACCAAATTAACAAACGTTAACCAATAAAATTCGCATTTTATGAACAACTTGAAAACAAACCCAATCCATCAAGTGCCATCAAGCCAATCAAACACTACACTTGCGGCACTTTGAAAAGAGATAGACAAAAATTAAAATTGCCCAATTGTTCACGAAAATTCCAGAAACATAGAATTCAAAAACGTCATGATCCAACGTCCTGACTGCGTTCGCGCTGTTTACAAAGGACAAAAAAGAATCGTGAACAATTTCGTGAACATTTATGAACATCCTGGGAAAAAATCATCGTGCACAGAATCTATTTCGCTCACAAACCCACGTCTTGAATGGGTTCACAACCCTGTATACTGCGAATACGAAAATTGAACAAATTGCCAATGTTCATGAATGTTCATGAAAATCCGTGCCATGTTCACGAAATGTTCATAATTTACGTCCGAGAAACCCATTATCCACGAAACGAGAAAAAATTAACAATAAGTTAATTTTTACGACTTACGCAGACAGGCGATAAAGGGTTTCCTTACCACAAGCGGATGTCTATATTTGGATCTTTAATTATCCAACTCACGTTATCGTTAATTCTGAGATCCACTATAAATCCAATCCTGGCAGATGTGTCACTAACACGGTTTCTAACCCGATGTGGTGACTTGTAATGCTATAATTTCATAGTTTTCACAGTAAATCCAAAAAAACATAAATTCCGATATATGCCGTAAACCTACACTCTAACTGGGTTTAGACGAAATTTTTGCTGATTATTTTTTCATAGTACTGTGAAATTTTTATATTTCTGCTGGAACGTGAAACACAACTCGGTTTTTGACTTCTACGCAGTTGTGTGATATACTATGGTCAAACACACCCATCGTTTCCTTCCATGCTTCTAATCTTCCACTGCCTCCACCTCCCGTCAAAGATTTTACACACCCCAGGGTCATTTAGTTTTATAAATTCGCTTTATGTGTGTGTATATTTTCCTCTGTAGGAGCGAGTGTTTTTGCTTGGGGTATTTGATAGGGTATTTCTGCGGATTTCTGCGGATTTCTTCAGCATCTACAGAAACCTATAACAAAACAGAATTAACATTATATGAATTGTAGTCAAAAATTGAAGAATGTATCCGCATGTTGGGGATACGAAGAAGAGAACGGACCGGAGGTTTGGGGACAACTCAATCCAGAATACCGGATCTGCGATACAGGTATACACCAATCACCGATTGACCTTGTGAACCCTACACCTGTGGAACTTTCGGCTATTATTTTCAACTATCAATCGGCATCCGTGAATATCTGTAATACAGGGAACACCATCGAAGTCGCGTACCGGAATAAAGGAAATTGGATTGAGATTGACGGAATGAAATACCATCTTCTTGAATTTCATTTTCATGCACCCAGCGAGCACACGGTGGTTGGGGAGTTGTCCGATATGGAGATGCACCTTGTTCATGAAAGTGAAGATGGTACGTTGGCTGTCATCGGTGTACTCATTAAAAGCGGAAGCACTAACATAGCGTTTGACACCTTTTGGCACCTTATACCGTCCGTTGCGGACGAATCCGAAC
>CAZQIP010000153.1:0-1839 GCA_964593655.1 uncultured bacterium
CAACGAAGCCTATACCGCCCTCGAACGACAGATCGAATTCCTTGACGAACAAGACGATGCGGCGGAAGACGCTATCCTTCTTCTCATGGAGGAGAGCGATCGCTTAACAAAAGAATTGGCGGAATTAGACGTTGAAGTAAATCGGGAAAAGGAAAAAACTGCTACTGAGACCGAACAATTCCGACAGGAACTCCGGGCATTAGAGACAGAGCGAGAAGAAAAGTTAAAACAGCGGAAGGCGTTTCTCCCGAAAATCGACAAAGCGCGTAGAGATGAATATCATCGATGGGTGAAAGCACAACTGGCAAGCGAAGCTGGCATAGCACGCGTGAAAAACGGTTTTATCGCCTTAGGCAAAAATGGTACCTGCAGCAGCTGCCGGATCGCTATTCAACCGCAGACACTCAAGGAAGCACAGAAGTATGAGAAACAGGTTTACTGCTCAAGTTGTAAGCGGCTGCTTTACGTTGAACCTGTCACACCCGATGTGCCATTTCCATAGAGAACGAAAGCCGGTCGCTGACGAGATGCCAAGCCGCATAAACACTAAAGAACAGGAGGCACTTACACGCGATGCCTTTTTTTGTTATTGATGAACAACCCGAAAAAAAGGTTTTTGACGGAGCCAGCATCCGCACCCTTCACGGCGAAAAACTCATGATGTCCTTCGTTAATTTGAAACCCCATAGTGTTGTCGCTGAACATAGCCACCTCCATGAACAGATGGGAATGGTCCTTGAAGGCACATTTGAATTAACCATTGATGGCGAGTCCCAAATCCTTAAAAAGGGCGATGCGTACCTCATCCCTTCCAACGTCAAGCACAGTGCAAAGGCTTTTGATGAACCCGCCGTTGCACTTGACATCTTTAGCCCACCAAGAGAAGATTACAAATAAAACGGGACTGACACACAACGTCAATGTTGATAGATGAAAGAACAGAGGCGAAGAAACCTCTTTCGCTTCCAATCTTCCACCCTTCCAATCTCACAAGCAAAAGAACAGATTTCGCTTAAATCCCAAGAAGATACAAATTATGAATATCTATCACCCCATTCAGGAACTTGAGACAACTAACATCGTCACCGCTGGTGTAAGTCTACGCCATGGCGGTGTCAGTCGCAGCCCTTACGCCTCCCTGAATCTTGCTGAACATGTCGGTGATGATCCGAACGCAGTTGCAGCAAACAGAGCAATTCTCTTCCAGAGAACCGGCTTAACGCATCTGCGCTCCTGTCGTCAAGTCCATGGCACCGATATTATTAATGTCGTTGACCAAACACCGCTAACTTCTACACGACCACCAGAAGCGGACGCGCTTGTCACTGCACAGCGTGACATCGCATTAGCCATTTTCACTGCCGATTGTGTCCCTATTTTCATAGTAGATGTTAGAACGCCCGCGATTGGTATTGCTCACGCGGGGTGGCGGGGCACGCTCGCACGAATAGCCGTCAATACCCTCGCGCGAATGGAGACACTATTTGGAACAGTTGCTGCAAACTGCCAAATCCATTTAGGCCCGTCCATCCAAAAGTGTTGTTATACCGTCAGCACCGAGCTGCTCACCCAATTTACTGACCACTTCGGCAGCACTGTCGCCAGCGGCACAAACCTGAGCCTACAATCAGCTAACGTTAATCAATTGGTTGAAGTCGGTGTATCCCCCCGTGCCATTTCAGTTTCACCATTTTGTACCGCCTGTCGTACAGACCTTTTTTATTCGCATCGCGCTGAAGATGGACAAACGGGTAGAATGCTCTCATTTATCAAACTCAACATCAACGGCTAACGACTTCCTCACCGTACAATTCCCCCCTGATAAGGGGGGTTAGGGGG
>CAZQIP010000154.1:0-14188 GCA_964593655.1 uncultured bacterium
CTGGTGTTGCGTTGGCAGGGCCCATTTTTTGGGATATGTCCGGGGCGGTAGACGCCGAACATACTGGGGCCGCCGATCGTGTCAAATTCCGCCATGATAAGTTTTTCAGCCCCTGCGCCGAAAGACATCATCGCAATGATCCCCGCAATACCAATGGTAATACCTAAGAGCGTGAGGACGGTACGTAACTTGCTCGCCCGAAGAACGGAAAGTGCTGATATGATATTTTCTAAAAGCCTCATAATTATTCCTTTTCGCGTAGTTCGGCGGGCGGGTAGGATAGAAAACTTTTGATTGCATGAATTCCGAAGGTGTGCTAAACTTTTAGTATAAAAATCGAAAAGTTACGAACCTGTACATATCTTCAGTATTAAAAGTATATCACAAAGTATTTAACAGTTGCAAATTTTTTGGATAGGAGCTGGTAGTTGTGCAGACGGATGCTTTTCGCGCGGGAAGTGTAGTATCGTGGCAAAGGACACAAGACGCAGCAGCACATCAGGCGGAATTACGACGGAACAAACACGCATGGGTTGCGTTGCCGTCCGCTTTACTGCAAACGCGCTATCAGTTGAACGCTGTAGACCTATCCTTCGGTGATACGGAAACAGCGACAACGATCCAATCCTTATTTCGGGACTTCCAACTATCAGGCGGGATAGAATTTAATCAATACTACTTAATCGCGGAACCGCACGCGGATGAGCCGTGTTATAACATCAGCGACTACGTCCGGCGATGTGTGGCAGGTGACCTCACAATTGCGGAACGGCTTCGCGGACGCACAGTGATCAACCTCTATCAGACGGAAGGAGCGGCAGCCGACCTACTAAGTGACGACGGAGTATCCCCGTTTATAGAGCGGGTGCTGAGAGGCTACTTAAAAACTTACGGCAAGCAACACCTCATCGGTTTTACCTGTGAACCACCGAAGTTTTTGTCTTTGGGGAGCGTCTTAGGAGCTGAAACATCATCAGTACCGTGGAGTCCTGTCCTATTGGAAGCAGCGGCAACACCACTCGCAACATACCTGCCGTTGGTGTTCTATGAAACTTACAACTCAGCGGCTGTCAGAAACACTTTTTGGAAAGCGTTGACGACACGATTCGCGACCTGCTTCCTTGGAGGCTTGCGTGACTTTTGCCATCAAGAAGGACTGCGGTTCGCTTTAAACCTCTCGGCGAGTGCTAAGACGTTGGAGTTTGAGTTAGGATCGATGCTTGCAGAAGTGGACTGCCCTATTCTAAATGTCACCGAAATAGATACACCGAAGCGATTCGTTGTCGCTAAATGGACATGCAGCGACACACAACATGCCGGTATTGTCAGAAAAAAAAGCAACAAGACAGATGTGAGCGCACCAACATCGCGACTCCTTGAAGATGCGAGTCTCGGTTTCAACCTATGGATGAACAGAAACAGTACCGCTGATAGTGTCCCGCAAGGGTTAGCAATCGGCTATCCGAAGCGACCGACCCTGATGATAGCACCGACACAGAGCCTCTGGACAAAACCCGATGAGAAATCGTGGAGCGGTGTCACAAAAGCGTGGGGATGGTTGTGCCAAAGTGTATGGGAACTGGGTTACGACTTTAAAATTGTTTCAGAACAGGAATTCGCTTCAGCCGAGATTATAGAGGCACCCCGTAGCGGAAAACGCGTCCGTAGAAATCTGAATCTCTGTTTAAAGAACAGCCGTTCCGGGGCTCAGGAGATCTACAAGGTTGTTCTACTTCCGAGCTGTATCTCCCTTCAAGAAGAGACAGTGAAGTGCTTGCGAGCATTCACAAAAGCAAAGGGGCGATTGATAGCAGACGAACCGACACCGTATTTGCTGAACGGTCGGATTGGACTGGAGCCGTATCCGCTTGAGCAACTCATCTACGGACGGCGTGTAACGATTCTCCGAGGTCCGCCTGACGAAAAGTTAGTGAAACTCGCAAAATGTCTCCGAAAATGGGTGGCTCGTAAGGTATCGGTATATGTGAAACCTGACAATACAGAGACAGACACCATTCAAGTGCTTCACAGAGAAGCGGAAGCATCCGAAGTTTTCTATCTATTCAACACAAGCAGTGAACCGGTTGATACTTTGATTGAACTGCACCGGGAGGTAAGACGTATCGTAGAATGGCATCTGTTTAAAGAGATGAAAGAGCACATAGATTTTTGGTCCGCTGATGGAAAGTCGTATCTGAACTGTACATTTGCACCGAGGCAAGCAAGACTTTTTGTCGTCTCCTAAGTTAAGGAAACGCTCGGCTAAAACCATATACGTTAGAAAAGACAGGTTCTTTATGACAGAAAAAAAAAAAGAATTCACGTCGGCAGCATGCCCAAAAAATTCCAAAAAATATCCAAGGTACTATGGCGATTTTGGAGGTAGAGGTTTTTAGGAAGTATATTGGCAGCAACAAATACGAAGTTAACATTAGTAATTGTAGTGGCTTCTTTGTGGAGCGTGATCAAATTGCGACAAGTTTTCACGTTTTAGAAGGGGCTATGAACGTTGCTGTGAAGCATGTTGACACAGAAGCCGCGTACACCATTGAAGGCATAACAGCGTTTGATGAAAAGAACGATCTCGCTATTCTGAAAGTTTCGGAAGAAGGGATTCCTTTCCAGCTTGGTAACAGTGAGACTGTGGAAAAAAGAGCGCGCATTTGTGCCATCGGCTATGACGGTGACAAGGAAAACAGCGCAGCGGCTGCTGTCCGATGTATCGAGAAGAAGGATAAATGGTTTCGGTTACATATACCTGCTGCGGGTCCAGGATGGAGTGGGTGCCCAGTGCTAAACAACGAAGGCGAAGTCATAGCCGTGCTTTCGCGGGGTAGTGTCAAACCCAGTAAGAGTAGGGGGTACGCTGTACCTTCAAACGTGCTCAAAGCACTGCTCACGGCGGCGGAACGGACAGATGTTCAGCCTTTAGCGGAATGGCAAAACCGCCCGCGAATACGTGCCTATCTCGAATATAAAAGAGGCGTGGCGTATCAAGCAGGCGAAGATTTTGAAGGTGCCCTTGCCGCCTATAATGAGGCTATCAATCTTAACCCGGATATACCTGATGCCTATACAGCCCGTAGTAGGACGCAATCTAAATTGATAATGCTGAGTCGTAATGTTGATGGAAAACGGACGGAGGTTGACCTGTTTGACGCTATAACATACTTTATGGACCGGGTTACGGCTTATCGACTCAGGTCAACGAATTATTTTGCGCCAGATCTTCGTTCTTTCTGGAGTCAAATGTTAGCCCGGCTATTTCTGATCACTTTGCGATGGTTAGACAACCCGAAGGCAGCTTACGCCCGCGCAGATGTAAAGATGCGAAGTGGCGAATCCAAAGTAGCGCACGGGGATATGGTAGAAGCCTGGGAGCACTATCACGCGGCGATCGCCGACCTTACGCACCTCATCGAGTGGGAACCAAAGTTTGCATTAGCTTATAATGCCCGCGGATGGACGAAATATCTCCTCGGGCAAATTGTAACTAAACCAGAGCACAGCGGAGAAGCCGAATGGTACTATCAAAACGCGGTCGTTGACAGTGATGTCGCCATCCAGTTAGCCACATCAGATGAGGATAGCAGCGCTGCTTATCATACTCGTGGGGCTGCACGAGCTGCCCTTGGTGACTATGACAATGCAATTGCAGATTTCGACGCTGCTATCCGTCTCAATCCGGAGACGGCAACAAACTACCTGGATCGTGGGCTTGCCAAGGAAGCACTCGGCGAAAAGGATGCCGCAAAAGCCGACTTTGAGGAGGCAACGCGGAAAAACGGAGATTTAGCAGAGCATTACTACAAAGACGGACGCAAAAAAAATGACGGGCGCGCGTACGAAGCCGCGATGGATAGCTTTGATAAGGCTATCCGGTTAAACCTAGAATACGCTCCTGTCTACAGCAATCGGGCACTTTCGCAGAATGCCTTAGGGCGACGTGAGTTGCGCCGGGAGAATATAGAAAAAGCGAAATATTACTTGCAGGGGGCAATTGCCGATTGTACCGAGGCGATCTGCCTGAATCCAAAATATACTGCTGCTTACAACAATCGTGGGGTTGCGAAACGCCGATTAGGTCATTCGGAGGCTGATTGCGGCAATTCAGAGGCAGCAGAGAAACACTATCACGCGGCGATTGCAGATCTGGATAAAGCGATTCAGTTAAATCCGAAGCACATCAAGGCGCATCGGAATCGCGGGTATGTGAAGGAGAGATTAGGTCAACCGGAAGCGGCGGAGGCTGACTTTGAGAAGGCGAAGACACTCGATTCAGCCACAGAGACTGCGTAAGTACAAGACTATAGAAAAGGAGTTAACTATGACAGGTGGCGATATTTTTGTTGAATGTCTGAAGGCACAAGGTGTTAAAGATATTTTTGGTTTACCGGGGAATCATTTAGATACCGTTTACGAAGCACTCTATAACAATCAAGACAATATCCAGCACTACGTTACACGACATGAAGGCGGTACGGCGTTTATGGCAGATGGCTATGCGCGTGCTACTGGCGATGTCGGTGTTTGTATGACTGTGCCGGGTCCTGGATCAAATAATGCCTCTGTTGGCATTGGTGAAGCGAATACTGCTTCGTCCCCGGTGCTTTGGATTACCGGACAGAATCCGTCTTATTTGGCACAACGGGACCCCAAGAAAAGTTTTCACGGTTTGGATCAAAGAGCCGCTTTCACGCCGATGACGAAACATCTGGAGATTGTGCATGGCGTCGATCAGATTCCGGGCGCGGTCAATAGAAGTTTTAGTGCGTTACGCTCAGGGAGACCTGGACCTGTCCTGATTGAACTCGCGAAAGATGCGTTGGATGCAGAAGCTGATTTGCCGATCCCGCCACGCAATAACGGTATCCAAACAACAGCAAACCCACAAGACGTAGATGCTGCGCTCTCACTGTTGAACACAGCAGAACGCCCACTGATCATTTCAGGCGGCGGTATCAACCATACACGTGCGACTGCGGAGATACTTGCGTTCGCGCAGCTGCTGGACGCGCCCATCGTGATGACAGGTTTTGGAAAAGGTTCAGTGCCGGAAGACTCGCCACATTCCATCGGTATCTTCCGAGACGGCGTTGCCCAAGCAGCGATGAACGCCTCCGACCTAATCGTTGCCGTTGGGACCCGATTTAACTATCGCGATACCGGCAACTGGAGCCTCAAGATTCCGCAACCGCTATTGCATATTGAAGCCGATCCTGACGAGATTCATAAGGAATATACCGCCACAGTTGGCATTGGTGCGAATCCGAAACTGGTCTTACGTAAGTTCAACGCCGCGCTGCGCGATGAGAAACTGACGGAGGGTTACGGTGAAGGCTTACGCGAATTACGCCGTCAATTTTTGGCAATTGAACGCCCTCGCATCCTCCAGGAGATGCGCGATGTGATGCCTCGTGATGCCATTTTGTCGGTTGACGTTAACATCACAGGTTACGGTGCGCTGCCACATTTCCCATGTTATCACCCTGGGAGTTACATCTTCTCCGGTGTCTCTGTGGCAATGGGCATCGGATTGACGGGTGCTATCGGTGCACAGGTGGCTTATCCTGATCGGAAAGTTGTTGCACTCAGTGGGGATGGTGGGTTCTTAATGACGTGTCCGGATCTCGCAACGGCAGTCATGTACAATCTACCCGTTGTGACGCTTGTGATGAACGACAATCAATACACCTCAATTGAGCGTGGGCAGCTGCGACGGTTCGGTAAACGCATCGGTGTTGAGTTGGTGAACCCAGACTTTGTGCAATTCGCTGAGTCGTTTGGCGCAGTCGGATTACGCGTTGAGGACCCAAATGATTTCAAACCGATGTTTGAAAAGGCACTCGCTTTGGATAAGCCGGTTCTTCTTGAAGTCGTTAAGTAGTTATTATCTTGTATCATAAAGGAGTTTTACATGAAAAAAAAGATTGGTGTTTTAACAGGGGGTGGCGATACAAGTGCGCTCAACGCTACCCTTAAAGGCATCGCGCTGAAAGCCGAGGAACTCGGTTTTGAACTGATTGGATTCATGGAAGGGTGGCGCGGTGTTTTGAAAGGTGGACGCTACTTTATGCTGACACCCGATCTGATTGATGAAAATAGAGGAGGAACGCTTCTAAAGAGTTCACGCACGAACCTGATTAAAGATAATAAGTTAGACGAGGCAGTAGATAATCTTAAAAAACTCGACATTAGTGGTCTCATTCCAATCGGTGGAGATGATACCTTAACGGTTGGCACAGCCCTGTCTGATCAATTTACAACTACATTCGTGACAAAAACCATTGATAACGATGTCGGTGTTAATCCCCCAGAGGGAGACGCTGTTGACTACTCTAAGATGGTGAACTATTTCTGTCCCGGTTTCCCTTCATCTGCGAACCGAGTTATCAATTACGTCCAAGATCTGCGGACAACGACCTACTCCCACGATCGTGTGATTGTTGTTGAAGCGATGGGGAGAGATGCGGGTTGGCTGACTTTATCCGCCGCTTATGGGCAAGCGGATCTTATCGTTGTTCCAGAAGTGCCGTATCAACCGGAGAGATTGGCAGAAGCGATCCGTGAAAAACATACCGAACAAGGCAATGTTATTGTCGTTGTCTCGGAGGGTATTCGGAATGATGATGGCGAACTGATGATTACATCGGAAGCGGAGCTCGACGCTTTCGGGCATACGAAACCGGGCGGATGCTCAGAGATTATCGTTGAAGCGATGAAGAAACGTCTCCCGGATATTTCGGAGTCGGCGTTCCGAGCTTTGATCCTTGGGTACCTCCAGAGATGCGGCAGCCCGATACCGTTGGATAGAGACATCGCTATGAAGGCGGGTGCTATGGCGGTGCAAGCACTCTCAGACGGGATGTTCAACGGTGTTGCAACGATTACGCGGACGGAGGTGGGTATTGAACCGACGCTAATGCCGTTAGAGCAAGTCTTAAAGCGGGATGCGTCTGGTCACGTTATTCGGAGAAGTTTGGACTTACGGTTTTACGATGCCGAACGGTATCAGATGTCGCCAGCGGGCGCAGGATATTTCCGTCCGTTGTTCGGCGACTTACCCCGCCCAGAATTATCATTGGATGATCGATTGATTGAGATCGGGGAGATTGGATAATCATCGGAGCGTTTCAGTATAGGTAGGCGCGGTTTGAAACCGCGCCTTTAATTTTGCGTATAAATGCTTTTGCCCTCACCATAGTAAGAATCGTAGATATGCTGATAAATTGCCTCGGATTTCTGATTAAACAGTTCTGGTGTGTAAGGTTGAGGCAGCCCTTTATCCAGTATATTTCCAACAGCAAGTCTGACTTGTGCACGTGTTTGTGTATGTTTCCGCCAATCCAAGCCCAATTTTTCTCGTTTGAGTGTCTCAAGCATTTCCTTCACAGCATCTTTCACTTCATCTCGTTCTGGAGCCGTTAAATGAGGTTCGCGTTGTGTTAGAAGGTCAAACACCGCCAATTCTTCTTCGGAGAGGTCTTCAGTACTGGCGAAGGTCTTATAGATTTGGTTATCCAATTCCTTGCGATCAGTTACGACAACAAAGGTCCATTTTCCCTGAACTTTTCTAAGCACTTTCTGGGCAAAAAAGAGCATTGAGATGCTTTTTCCGCTGCCCTGTGTATGCCAAAAGACACCGAGTTTGCCGTGGCTATCTTCAACCCGTTTCAGGGATTTGATTGTGTTGTTGACACCGAGGTATTGATGGTTCTTAGCGAGAATCTTAATCAATCCACCTTATTACCCTTCACTTGAATTGCGCTAACACATTTCCTAACTCGCGAAGGGAATTGTTACGCCGCAATGTTTCTCTGTCAATGACTATGTGTTCAGCCACATTAGGAGCCATCCTTTCATGATACTGCTCACGGTTAACGTTCTTTTGGGGCATGTTCGGATTGAGTGCACGCAAAATCTGCTTAGAAAACTTTTCCAAGTATTCTTTGGGGCCATCACCACCGACTTCTGTTTCGACAATTTGTTCCGTATTCCCCCTCTGATAACGTCTGAGCAACTGTAAAACGGCTTGGTTTGCTGATGCCTTATCACGGCAATTATCTCTATACTGTGCGCGCTGACTAGCAAAATAACAGAAAATTCCAAGACAATCAATCAACAACCACGCTTCAAGTTCTTGAATAGCAGGTGTAAAAAAGACTTTGTCAGAAAAACGACGGTCTTGGACAATTCGCTGAACTTGATTGATAAGCGAATTCGGTTCTTGTCGCCTTTGGTGGAGGGACATAGGACTGTCATTATCAATGACAAAAATGATATATTCGCCTTGTGCAATCAAATTCTGGACAGCGTTCCTCAATCTATTACCAGAAGAGCTGCTGCTTGTAGAGCCTCTCAAAAATCTTGGTCCGTCAACTGTTTGAATAGATACCCCACCGAGTTGCAGATGCTCCACCAACTTGTTTGCCAAACATCTGACAGCTTTGGCATCGTTATCGGATTCCAAAGCCCAAATTCTTATGATCGGCATGCAGGTTGGTCCTCCATCAGGTCTTGCAGGAGCCCACTATCGAAAATAGCACTGCCGATCCCGAAATCTACAATCCAGCCGTCTAATCCTTTTCGGTTTTGGTCTTTGCGGACCTCTTCAACATTGATGACTTCCGTGCCGAGCCCGAGGCGATTGCGTAGAAGTAAAACGCCAAGCCAATCAGATAAACTCTTAGAACTGAAAGTATCAAGGAGTTGAGAACTATGCGTCGTAACAATCACCTGTGTTCGTTTAGCAAGAAGCTCAAGTATGTATGCAATATCCTTCAGGGCACCAGGGTGTAAATTCCGCTCCGGTTCCTCAATAGCAATCAGCGGGGGCAATTCAGATTGATTGAGTAAGGTATTATATGCAAGAAGACGCAATGTTCCATCAGAGGCATTTGTTAAAGGTATCGGCTTCTTGTACCCTTCAAGAAGACAGAGCTGGGATCCGCCATCAACTTTGCGGTAGTCTATGTTGATATTTGTGGCAGCGGATAGGGCCTCACTAACATAACGGAAATCCTCGGGTGTATCCTCGTACCAATCCCAAAGTATGTCTGGAACATTCACGCCATAAGGATTAAGTTTTAGCGATTCTCGAATATCCTTTGTAATAGGAGAAAATTTATTAGGATTAGTTCGTATGTGGTCTGGTTGAAAATCATAAAATTCCCATCCTTGAATATATTCTGTTAACGCACTCGTAATGGGTTTATGTCCATAATAACCAGCGGATCTCAAAGCGAGTTTATTGGACCTGTATTTTGTTGACTTCTTGCCATCTTCATCTTGCACTTGTCCTTTTCCATTCTGAATTGAGATAACCTTGATCGTGTTAATCAATAATTCTTCATCAATAGAAAGATTTTCATCCTTAGTTTTAAACTCCAATTTATATTGCGCTGGCTTCTCTTTCACTTTGGCATGTAGTTCGCAGGTGATGTGGTCGGCTCCACCTGCCCAAAGGCGATCTCTGAGAAAATCTGCCTGTGTAGGAGGGGTTTCAATACTCAGGATCCCCTTGAAAAGGTGCAATGCATTCAAAGTATTTGATTTCCCACTTGCATTCGGACCGACAAGAACCGTCAGAGGCTTGAGCGGAAGCGTAATATTCCGTAAACTCCGGTAGTTTTTGATGTGAACTTTCTCTAAAAACGCTTTCTGTTCGGACATGGGTTTCACCTTTATACTAGGATTACTATAGTTTGGACTCTTTTTGTAGCATAGGCTGTTAGCCTGTGCAGTGCTCCGAGAACCACCGTTATTTCCCCCAAGTTCGGGCAGTGTAAAACTCGTAAAAAAATTGATCGTCCCTTGTAGGATTAAGCTCCTTTAGTTTTCAAGATTCAAGAGTGCATCCGTAAATTCTTTAATGTCTGATGCGCGTGCGGCGACACGGTGTAACTGATCCAGACGTTGTAGATCATCAATAGCTCCAAGAAAAGGCTTTAGTTTCTCTGCGACATCGGTCTGAAATCGGACCTCCAGCACTGTGAGGATCGCTTCAACAGCATACTGTTTTTTGCCTTGTTCGATGCCTTGTTCAAAACTTTTCTCACTAAAGTATTGGACGATAGAAGATTCTTGCACGATTTCCTCCGATATCTTGTGTCGTAAACGGCTACTGTTGGTACTCGCGCTCCTCGTGGATGAGGTCATCAACAAAATCTATGCGCTCCTCATCGGTCATTTTATCCCAATCTAAACTTCGAGAGGCGGATAACTTCCGAAGTTGTGCCTCGGCGTAATCCATAAGTGCCTTTTGTTCAGCATCCCTTTGATCTGTAATATCACGCGGAATTAGCTGCTTATCCTTTGATAACACTTCTTGATCAGTTGTTAATTCAGTGGTTCCACTCATTTCATTTGCTCCTTCCTGAATACTACGGATGGTTAAACCTCCCTACTTACTTATGCGGGTATTTTCTAATACAATCAACAAGATGCCGAACGTTGACATCGCGCATAAGTCTCCTCCAATGGCGTTATTATAAATTATACACCGTGGTGTTGTATCTGTCAATTGCTTTTGATATCTTCATCAATATCAAGTTCGGATACGTCAATCTCGCCGGAGATGAGTTTTGGGAGAAGGAGGTCACGGGTTTGGCGAAGGTTGGTGTTCTGAAAGATTAAGTTATGAATTTTATCAATGACTTCGCAAGTAAAATTATTGAAGCGTTGGGTGATTTGATCAAGTGGAACTATAATTGGATACTTAACAAGCACCTTCCAATCGGCTCTTGGCATCTTTGAACCTTGTGAAGTTGTTGTTGCATACTTGATAAAGTGCTCACTCGAAACGTAGGAAAGGGTTATCGCAAAGTATTCGTTTATTTTAGGATGTATTACAATCGTGTCTGATGAACAAATTCCATTTAGAGGCGCAACACCTACTTTATGAAAATATGGACGGATCTTACCGAATAGAATTTCACCTTTTTTGAATCTCAGTTTTGCACTGTTAATGGTAAAAATGCTCGTTTGCCTCCACCGAGCGAATACAAGTTACATTTAAACCACGAGTTGTAGTTTGAAGTAATGAGATCGTCCTCGTTTAGTAAATTAAGTTGACCAACCCCCAAACCATATTTGTTAAGTGCATTGGATCCAGCACTTCCTCCTACGAGAAGGGACTCCTGCATCAATAATAGGCTCGCTGTTTGGAATTCTAAAAAAGCCAAAGACGACACATGCTGAACAAAACTTTTTGAACAAAATAGCTGTATTTTGATCAAGTTCACCGAGAAGTTTTATAGTCCTTATTGAATACGATCCCGGTTTCTCAATTTCACCTGCTAAAACGCGACCAAAACGATGCTGCATTTCTTCGGTGCTTACTGGGCGAGCTTCTGTCGCAAAAATGTTAAGCCAATAGTCATCAATTGTCTTTTCCTCACCACTATTTACATCCTGATTTGTTGAATTAGCGGGTTGTTCTTTATTGGGTTCACTCGTTTCTGGATTTGTTGGATTATTGGATTCACTGTTCTTAAGTTCATTCACAGCAATAGCGGAGATTTTATCAAGATTGAGCTGCTCTTGAATTATTTTTTCTGCGAACTTGTTTCCTGCTCTCCGGGCATACTCTGGATCAACCTTTATGTTTTGAACGATCTGGTCAGTAATCTTTTCCGTAATTTTAATGCGCGACTCTGATTCAGCATGAGCTTCAGCAGCTTTCCCTTCAAAATACGCGTTATACCACTTACTCGGAGCAGAACATAATTTGCCAAAAGCCTTAGACGCGTTCCGCCCTAACCAAGTAGAAGGATCCAATCCTGATATAAAATTGGTGACAACTTCAAGCACGTTTCCCGCTGTATCCTCGGGAACAACATCAAGATTTGTGTTTGTTTCATCTTCAGTTGTCGAAGGTAGATCGGGTTTCGTTTCGTCAGACATTATGAAATCCTTTTTATCAACTGTTGTTTGGGCCGGGTGGTAAGTGATCGCCCTATTTTTCCGGTTGTTTTCTGTGCGATATTGTATCACATTCATCAGAGAATTGCCAGATTTTTAATATATAGTAAAGTTTAGAATTAATTGGGTACTCTCAAACAGTCTGAATACCTATAACAGGCATTCAGACTGGCACAAACTGGAAGTTTATGCTACGAATGTGTCTATTTATTTTTAGGTTTTACTATAAACAGGACTTACGCAATTTTGGCGATATGACGCTCCGTTAGCAGGTAAACTCTCAAAAAAACGAGACGTTCTCAGTGCACAGGCTAACAGCCTATGCTACAAAAGAGCAATCTGCGTAAGTCCTATGTGATATAGATATTGTCTCTATGGGACTGAAGAGGTTTTTGAAGTCTGCAATGTTTCCGCGTAGGATCCGGTTCGGTTAGGAAACCGAACCTACCGGGCCTGGGGTCCGAGGCGGTTTTTCTTTTTAAATTGACACCTATGGTTGTGACGTGATTTAAGATTGACCTGAATTTCCACTTCGTGGATTTCGTCCCAATAATCGGTGAGGTCATGCGTGTCCCAAAATTCGCCGATCTCCTCTGGTGTTGCATCTGGAGGTGGCATTGGGTCCCGCTTTTTATCTTCGGGCATATATCCTTCACTCCTTAAGTTGAAACAACTTGTAGGTGCCCAACTTTTTCATCTGAAGGTGTAATACGAATTTCAATATTGCGGTTCAACTGATTCAGGATTGCAAACAATTTGTCCAGATTAAAACTAAAATCCCCGTTTTGTATTCGAGACACATCAGAGGGATCAAGTCCAAAGCGTTCCTCTGCTTTTGCCGGTGTCAGTTTGAGTTCCTCAAGAAGGTGGTAAATTCTAACAACGAGATCTACCCTTAACTGTTCACGCTCAGCCTCTGCTTTGGAAAAACCGATGTCTAGAAATACATTGCCGGAACTCTTCTCAATTTTGACTTCTTCACTCATTTTTTCGCCTCCATCTCTTGCGCTATTTTCAAACGCTGTTTAATCAAGTCAATTTCCCTTTTGGGTGTGCTAATGCCACGGGTGGATTTCTTCTGAAATGCATGAAGTACATAGATGTTCTCGCCAATCTTAACAGTATACACCGCACGATAGGTATTCGTATCGTAACGAGCGACGATCTCAAATACGCCTGAACCTATTCCCCGTAAAGGTTTGGTATCCATGTGTTTAACACCGGATTGAGCAGCATTTAACGCTCGACCTACTGTTCTTCTTGCAGGCTTGGGAAAACGCCGTACCCGTTCACGAGAATCTCCAATCCATTGTACATCTTTTATCGCTTGGTCCAAAATCCTACTCCCCTTTGATATTATACCGTATCCTCCAGAATCTTTGCAACATTCTCAGCGATGCGTTCCTCGAGTTGATGTGCTTCGGCATTTAGGATGGCTAATTCCTCGTTGAGCTGCGTGAATCGTTCAACAAAGTCAAAATCATCGGTTGTCTGCTCATCAACCCCGACATAGCGTCCGGGGTTCAGACTCCAGCCTTGTGTCTCAATCTCGGCAATCGTAGCGACCTTGCAAAGCCCGGGAACATCAATGTATGCTGTATCGAGGAATTTTGAGGCGAGGAAATTTGCGCTGTCGTGTTGATTCTCTGGTGCTTCTCCGCGATAAAGTCTGACGATATTAGCGAGGAATTCAAGTTGTAAGGGTGTGAATTCCCGATGTGCGCGGCTCACCTGCTGATAGAGGTGGCGTGCGTCAATGAACAAGACTTTATCGTGTCTATCGCCGTTCCGTTTGGACTTATCGAAAAAATAGAGGGTACACGGTAAAGTAACAGTATAAAAGAAATTTGAGGCGATGCTGACGATGACATCGACTGCGCCCGATTCAATAATTTGGCGGCGGATGTCGAGTTCAGAGGCGCGGGCATCGGCAGCGGAGTTCGCCATGACGAAACCTGCACGCCCGGATTCAGAGAGCGAAGTGTAGAACAGTTGTATCCAAAGGTAGTTGGCATTATCAACACGGGGCATACCGAACGGAAATCGGGGATCGTCTTTGATGCGTTCTCTATCTACGCGATCGACATTGAAGGGTGGATTTGCCATCACAAAATCAAACCTACCGAAGCAGTTGTGCGGATCCTCATAGTAACTATTTGCCTGTTTGATATCGCCTTCAAGCGCATGAACGGCGAGATTCATCTTACACAACCTGATCGTTTCGGCGACGCGTTCAACGCCGTAAATGCTGATGTCTCCGGGGTTA
>CAZQIP010000155.1:0-67031 GCA_964593655.1 uncultured bacterium
GGTATTTGTCCATACCAACCCAAAAACGATAACAATCAACCAAACGAACAAAAATCTACTTTGATTTTCAACTCTCATCTCTATTTTTCTCCTTAGTCAAAAACACTGAAAGATATCCAGCCCAAAATCCTATATTTCCAATCGAAGGGCTCGGGCCTAAGTATGTGGGTCTAAGGTTTTTAATGATATGCATTGTAGCAAAATCAATCAAAATAGGCAATTAGAAAGATAGGACAGAAATAGGAAATGTCCACATTATAAAGGTGCGTTCTAATACGGATTTTTCTCGAAAGTGTAGATCCCGTGCTTATAGGCAAGCAGGAGTTCACCGCGTATATCAAGTACCATGTTATATTTCGAGAACGCTTGACAGATACCGCGTATTGCAATGCCGTTACGAAACGTAATCGCGACTGCATCGCCGACAGCGACCTGCATATCCACGACTTGACGTTTTGCTACTTTCTTCACGGCTTTCAACCCTAAATCTTTGACACCTTCGTGGATTTGCAGATACGGTGAAAAGTGTCTGGCGTTTTCCACCGAGAACGCCAGCAGGACTTCCAATTTTGGCAGTGGCGACGCGTCAGTGAGCAAAAGATTGTACTGGATAACTTTTCGGACCCGCTCATCGCGAATGCCGTCATACGTTATCAATCTCACAAGCGACCGATCGGTTTGAAAGGTTCGCGTCAAAAGGTATTGCTCTGAATAGGAGTTATGGATGCTTTGTTTTTCTGTCATGGGTGTGAGTTGTTGTGGTGTTTTCATCGTTTTTGTGTTTTCTTAAAATAAAACAAAATCCTTGCAAGATATTAACCTAATTTGTCATCTAAATATTATTATAGTCTTAATGTAATAATCATAGCAAGGTAGACAAAATAATTGAAGAAAAAAAATAACATTGTTTACAAGTTGCAACTTAACTCCTGTTGAATTTGAGCCAAAAAACTTGTCTTAACTTTACTGATTTGTGGTCTAAATAGGCGTCGGTACTTCATTTTCTACGGCTTCCACACCACAATTTTACCAAAAACTCGTCTGAAAAACGCACGGGTGGAAAAATTTTTGAAAAAAAATTGACAAAGCGAAAAGTACATGATATAATTAACAGTGTTAAGTTAAATATCTCTGTAAATAATGGTGAAGCAATGGGTATTAAAGAACGGAAAGCCAGAGAAAAAGAACAGTTACGGCAGCAAATCCTTTCTGCAGCGCGAGAACTGTTTGTCAATGAAGGTTATGAGAACGTTTCTATGCGGAAGATTGCCAACAAGATCGAATACTCACCGACGACGATCTATCTTCATTTTGAAGACAAGGCAGATCTTTTAGATTCCGTTTGTAAGGAGACACTCCTGAACCTGCTAAACACACTTGAGCAGCTAAAAAGAGATAACACCGATCCCGTCGAGACACTGAAAAAAAGTGGGCGAGCATACATCGAGTTTGGTCTAAAACATCCGCAAGATTACAAACTGACATTTGTTATCCGTCCGCAGTTTCAGAAAGGGTTAGGTCTTCAAGAAGGATCGGTTGGCGAAAAGGTGTTTAATTATTTGCGTGCGATGGTCTCTGAATGCATCCAAGAGAAAATATTCAGACAAGTGGATGTTGAGACCACCGGTCAGGTAATGTGGTCAGCAGTTCACGGTGTTACACTGCTTCTAATTGATTTCCCCGATTTCCCTTGGACCGAGGAAAACAAATTAATTGACACGGTAATTCACACCACGATTGAGGGTTTAAAGGCATAGATTCAAAACTATTTGGCGAAAGTCAAATATATTTTTTCGCCTATAACTTAACACTGTTAATTTATTTATCTATGTTAATATAAGAAAACCTGAAAGGAGAATCAAATGGAAAAGCGAAACCCACTTCAAAAACGCTTGTTTTCGGCAGCCGATTGCGCAAGGCGTTATCGACGAAGCTGGTTTTTCATACTATTTTTGGGCGTATTCCTGTCGAGTTGTTCGGGGCGATCTAACGAAGTGGTTGCTCCGACAATGATGCCTGCGTCTACGGAATTCACCTTTAAGCAGTACGAAGTCGAAACCGGCATTGCGAAACACCAAACCGTTTTGACGGGTTTTCTTCTGGGTGGTGATTGTGCCGAGCTTGCTGTGGTAAATATTGACGAAAATGGTAACCGGCACTTGCGTATCTACGCGTTTAGTGATGACACTTGGACATCGAGACTTGACGCAATGCTACGTCCTGAAGTATTGTTCGTCGATATGATAAACATTGGGGGGCAAGATCGGTTGATTGCATACGAGCAGGGTCGCCTGAATTGGTTTGATCCAGACTCAACGACGGAACGTGCACTGGTTGAAATCGCTACGAATTACAACGCAACGAAAGACGGTGGAATCCCTTATGTTGACATCAGTCGAGACGTAAACTATGACGGTCTTGACGACTTGGTAGTACCAGACATCGATGGTGTCTGGATCGCCACGCAATTGCCTGATGGATCGTTTACCGACCCGATAAAACTCGGACCGCCCGACCCGTTTCTCGACAAAATTGCTTTGGACGATACTCGCAGCTACCGCGAGGTAGGGATAACCCCTTTAACTGTCCATTGGTATCTGAGTCGTGTCCACCAGATGGACTACGACCAAGATGGGCGCAGCGATCTCGTATTCTGGAACGCTGACCATTTTGACGTTTATCGCCAAGATGCTCATGGGATGTTTTCCACGGTAGCAGAAACCTTCACTGTTGACATCCCATTCGACACTGACGGTGCCTACTCGATTGCTTTTGACTTCAGCGGCGAGAATATGTTCGCGCTCATCTTCGGCTTCAGGAAGAACACCAAGCGGAGAGTGCTGCATACGTTCCAAGATCTGAACGGCGACAATGTTGCTGATTTGGTGATCCACTCGTTAGAGGGAAGGAGCCTTGGGAAACAACGCAGCCTGTACGAGGTGCATTTCGGCACGCCAACACCCAACGGCATCGTGTTCGCGCGGGATGTTAGCATGACAATCCGACCGCGCGGGACCGCTGGCGGATTGCAGCCTTGGGGCTACTCGTCCCAGTGGTTGGAAGATCTCGATGGCGATGGTAATATTGACATTCTGTTCAAAGATGTAAAGACCGGGCTTGTTGGGATGAGCCGGGCAATGATCGGCAAGTCGATCGCAATAGATCTCGAGTTCTATCGCATGGAAAACGACAGGCACCCCGACAAACCGACGACTATGCGTAAAATCAGACCGGACTTAGATATTTTTGAGAAAGATAGGGTCTTCTTTCCAGTGGTACTGCTTGGCGATGTGAACGGCGATGGACGCTCAGACCTGCTGGTTGGAAAGCACTGGGAAGAGCTGCACGTTTTTCTCGGCGTACCGGGACCGGAACTGTTAGCGCGGAAACCTCAAAAGGTGGTAGTCGCTATGCCTAATGATGAGCGAAACGCTCGACTGGTAGACCTCAACGCGGATAACAAGCAAGACCTCCTCATACATTATCCGTCCACTACCGAACCACACCGGGTGACACTGTTGATCGCCCAATAAACAAAAAGGAGAAAAACAATGACACGCACGATGTTTTGTCTGATCTGTATTTTTGTAGGAATAACCTTTAGTTTCTCAGTTCAGGCACAAGAATCGAATCTCATCAAAGATTTTGGTATCGGACTTCAAGGAGCGACACCTGAATTTGGTGGGGTCAGTTTTCGCTATACTGGACTGGCACCCGTGTATCTTCAAACCGTCGGACGTTTTATTCTCACGGATGAGAACAGCGACCACATGTTAGGTGCTGGTATTTCATACGCCATATTTGAACACCAAAGCAGATGGAACCTATCTCGACTCTATTTTACCTTAGAAGGTGCTTGGCGGTACGAAAGAAGGATGGACTCCATTACCCCGAAATCCGAAATTACCACGCAGCACGAAAAAACCAGAGACTACACTACCACGATATTAGGCGGCGGAATCGCTTTTGGCGGCGAACTTGTATTTTCACTTGGCGGGATTCCACTCGGTTTGAACGTCGAAGTCGGTCAAGGATTTGGCAGGGAAAAAATCGACTCCGAATCTAAAGGTCTCGCTGGTGTGTACGTAGGAATGGGCATACATGCCTATTTCTAACGTAGACTTGATATGAGGACTTGCAAGATGAAATGCTGGAAGATTGGAAGGTGGGAAGACCTTTTCGATCCTTCCAATCTTCCAACCGCCACTCAAACGCTTCCACGCTTTGCCTTCCTTTCTTTTCCACGTGATCATCAGTAGTCTACTGTTCAACCTGACCTCTGAGCTTGCTGTGTTGAGACCTGTGCCTCCCACTCTTTCCATGTTGATTTGTGTCCCTCAGTGAGTACAACAAGTGGTACCCTACCGCCCGCTAGGGCTTTGTCTTTTACGAACTCGGCGGCTGCGCGCTGCTCGGCAGTCAAATTAGCGCGATCGGGCGTAGGAAAGTAGCGGAAGTCAATGCTCCAGCGGGATTTCTGTGTCGTGTTCACTTTGCTGGTATGTACACAGAGATTCGACATGAACAAGGCACCACCGGGTTTAAGCGGAATAGGCACGGGTGTACCACGCGTCTCAACATCCTCCTCCATTCGGACGTTTGAATCTGCACCACGCGCACCGTCTAATAGACCCCAACGGTGACTGCCCGGAATGACCCAGCAACATCCATTTTCGACTGTCGCTTCAACCAGCGGCACCCACACTGTGACCATGTGGAGATTTTCGGTGTGCTTTTCTTTTTTTCCGATGGTTGACTGGTCGAGATATTGGCTGTCTTGGTGCCATGGGAACGAGGTAATCACGCTTCTCGGGAGTTTCGTCCGTAACGCTGGCGTGCCGATATTCGAGACTTCAGGACCTAAGAGAAGGCGAAGCACATTGAGAACACCGGGGAGGTTGTAGAGATCGTAAAACTCACGCCCAAACATACCAAAAGACCAGTTGCGTGGCAGTATGTCCAATTCTTCACAGATCGCGGCATACCGCCTCTCAAAAGATTCGTTTTCATAGCGCGACGATAGTTTGCCTTCACTATACAATTCACGGCTATGGGTATCAACCTTTTCCTTGATAAAGTCACGGATAGGTTCTAAATCTCGGTTATCAATAATGTCCTTGACCACCACATACCCGTCACGCTCATAAGCGGTCTTGATTTCTTGGTCTATCATTGGCGAATCTCCTTCCGTCGTTGTTGCAGAATCTCAATATACATGTTATCATAAATGCTTGACAGACGCAATACCAATTGATTTTTTCAACCGATTTCATACACGAAGGGGAACAGACATGAAAATTACCGATGTGAAAGCGATGACGCTAAAGGGCTACAAACAGTGGAACTACGTCCAGATTGAAACTGACGCGGGATTGACAGGGATCGGAGAGGCACATCCTGGGGCTGGTATTGCTGAAATTATCCTGCAATTTAAGAACAGGCTTGTCGGTGCAGATCCGAGAAACATAGAGCCTCTTTACCACCGACTGATTGGTGCCGCGAGTAACCGATACGCGATGGGCTTATCGGCGATCGGTGGGATAGAGACTGCCCTGTGGGATCTGCTCGGCAAAAGCCTTGGCGTACCGGTCTATCAGTTGTTAGGTGGGAAGTATCGGGATCGGATTCGGCTTTATGCCGACGTTGGACATGGCAGAGGAAACACACCAGAAGGTTGGGCAAAGCGGGCGAGAGAAGGCGTTGCTGATGGCTACCAAGCGATTAAGTTTGACATCGATAACTCCGCAAATGAACTTAAACAGGATACGGTCAATCGGGAATTAAGCACAGCGGAATTGCAGAAAATGACATCCTTGGTTGCTGCTGCTCGGGAAGCGGCTGGTGATGAAATTGATATTAGTATTGACTGTCATAGTCTATTCAGTGTGCACTCGGCGATGAAACTTGCGGAACGCTTAGAGCCGTTTGATCTCATGTTCTTGGAAGACCCAGTGCCGAATGACAATGTTGAGGCGATGGCGAAGGTCAGCACCGCGACTTCTATCCCAATCTGTACGGGCGAGTTCCTGTTTCGTCGAGACGGTTTCAGAGAACTGATCCAGACGCAAGCCTGCGATATGCTCCACGTTGATGTATCTGGAACGGGTGGAATACTGGAGGCAAAGAAAATTGCGGATTTGGCTGATCTGTATTACATGCCGTTTGCGGCGCATAACATCACGTCGCCCATTGGGATGACTGCAACAGCGCACGTTTGTGCTGCGGTGCGGAATTTCATTGTCATGGAACTTCCGTATCACGCCGATCAGGTGGATTGGCGATGGGATCTCGCAATTTCTGAGGAACCACTCATGCAAGATAACGCATTTGTGGTGCCAGAGCAGCCCGGACTGGGGGTCGAAATTAATGCAGAGGTTGCAAGGGAACATCTAATGCCCGGATCCGATCTCTTCGGTATATCCTAAACTTCCCGGAGTTCATAGTGAGATAGTTCATAAATATGGGTTGTAAGTGTTGGCAATATAGCGGAAACGAATAGGAAATTTCTGATTAAAAATTCAGATTTTTTTTTCAATTATGACAACTTTGCAACATATCCGCTGTAAAATTGCGTCACTAACAATTGAAAGCCTAAATTGGTTAACTTACGCAGACAGACAATATCGGTTAGGGGAGGTTTCTGATGGAAAAAGACGACATTGAACTGATTCACAGTATATTGTTGGGCGACGAGCATGCTTTTAGTATTTTAGTTAAAAAATACCAAAAAAGTGTTCACGCCTTGGCATGGCGGAAAATCGGAGATTTCCATATCGCTGAAGAAATCACCCAAGACACTTTCCTACAAGCGCACAAAAAACTCGCTTCGTTAAAAAATCCGAGTCAGTTTGCCGGGTGGCTTTACGTAATCACAGATCGGCTTTGCAGATCATGGTTCCGAAAGCGGCAACTGAAAATGCAATCCTTGGAAACTATCAGTGAAGAAACACTTGAAGAAACTGATTACTCGAACTATGTCCGCGAACGACGTGAAGATACAGCCGTTGAGCATCGCCGTCAAATCGTGCAAGGGCTCATGGCAAAGCTGCCGGAAAGCGAACGGACAGTGATGGTACTTTACTACCTTGGAGAAATGACTTGTGAAGAAATTAGCAAGTTTCTGGGGGTATCCTCAAACACGGTTAGAAGTCGACTTCAACGTGCGCGAAAACGCTTAAAGAACGAAGAACCGATAATTCAAGAAACCTTGGGCAGCATCCCATTAAGTCCAAATCTCATCGAAAACGTCATGCGGAACATTGATACAATCAAACAAACATCCCCTTCAGGAGGTAAGCCGTTTCTGCCGTTAGCGGCTCTGGGTTCATCTGCTATTTTGATCGTTTTGTTGATGGGCGCGAGCAATCAATTCATCGCGCGTTCTCAACAACCTTATAGTTTCGATGCGCAATCAGAAAGCACTATTGAAATCGTTGACGCACCGGTTATCCGTAGTATCATATCGAAACCCGATGTGCAGAACCGAGTTGGCAGCGATACGATCCCCGGTAGAAACAGCAATAAAGGTCTACCAACAGGAACTAAGTCCATGAAAAATAATACAGCACAAGAAGCCATGCAATGGCATCTACCAGAAGACGCTAAAGCGCGCCTCGGTAAAGGTAAGATAAACGAAATACAGTATTCTTCCGATGGGGCAATTCTCGTTGTTGCGACGGGTATCGGTATTTGGCTCTACGACACAACAACATATCAAGAGATCGGACTTCTTACGGCACATACGAGTGCAGTCAAGTGCCTTGCGTTCAGTCCGGATGGGCACCTCCTTGCGAGTGCAGATGACGCGGGTACCCTTCTATTGTGGCATAGAAGCACAGGCGCGCAAAAAGTGCTCACAAGGGGTCCGAAATGGGCCTCAAACTTGGCTTTCAGTCCCGATGGGAAGATACTTGCTCGTGGACGTGGCGATACTATCCGATTTTGGGACACTATCACCGGAGAAGAAAAGTCCGCGCTCACCGAACTCCCGACACATATCGGTGATTTATCATTTAGTCCCAATGGGAAAACAATTGTGAATGTAACCGGGGATGGTAAAATCTATATATTGGATAGGTTCACCGGTAAACTGAAGAAAACGTTCGCTGTGCCTACAACAGATCATGTATTTAGCACAACCTTCAGTCTGGATGGAAAAATAGTTGCCATTGGCAGTAGAGACGGAAATATCTATCTCTCAGATTTAAACACAGGCGAACTCAAGTTTACACTCACTGGACACTCGGAAGATGTTGAGCGTGTCACGTTCAGTCCTGACGGTAAAATCCTCGCAAGTTCATCATATATAGACGAAACGGTCCGTCTTTGGGATGTTGACACAGGCAAACACAGACGAACGCTCACTGAACACACGGGGGATATTGAGGGTTTAGCCTTCAGTCCGGATGGAAAAACGCTTGTGAGTAGTGGAAGTGGCGATGGCACCATCCGTTTCTGGGATGTCCGCACAGGCGATCAAAAACACGCAGTTACTGGACATGCAGATTACGTTTATAGTGTTGCGTTCAATCCTGATGGAAAATTTTTTGCAAGTGGGTATGCCGATGGCAGTATTCGTTTCTGGGATGCGGAAACCGGACTACACTTGAAAACATTCAAAAAAGGGTACGAGACATCAGGTTTGGTATTTAGTGAAGATGGGAAAACGCTTGCTTATGCAGAGGGTTTAGACATCCGTCTCCAGGATGCAGGTACTGGTGAAGAAAAAATGCGACTTACCGGGCATACGTGGGGTATGCATAGCATGGCACTCGGTCCGGATGGAGATATACTCGCGAGCGGGAGTGAGGACATGACGATCCGCCTGTGGGATATGCGGACGGGTGCACATAAGAAAACGCTCAACGGGCATCAGCACAGAGTCTATAGTGTTGCGTTTAGTCCCGATGGGAAAACCCTCGCAAGTGGCAGCGATGACAATACAATCCGATTGTGGAATGTTGACACTGGCGAGACCGAGAGAATACTTACCGGACATGCCGGTGAGTTTGAAGGTGTTGATAACGGTCCATCGAGTGTTGAAGGCGTCAAGAGTGTTGCGTTTAGTCCCGATGGGAAAACCCTCGCAAGCGGTGGTGGTGATAATGTTATTCATCTATGGGATATAGGGACAGGTAAAAGGAAGATGACACTCACCGGACATACACATTGGGTGTTTAGCCTGGCGTTCAGCCCGGATGGTAAAACGCTCGCAAGTGGCAGCGTAGACAGCGACATTCGGCTATGGGATCCACACACAGGTCAACATAAGAGAACGCTCACTGGTCATTCCGATTGGGTCAGAAGCATCGCGTTCAGTTCGGATGGGAAAACCCTTGTTAGCGGCAGTGATGATGGCTCCGTGCTTCTTTGGAAAATTGATCCTTAAATATCACTGAACCATCATTATCGTTTGATCTTGAGAGCTCCCCATAAGGTTGACGATTTTCCTTTAGGAGAAATTGCTAAGGGTTTTGGAGACCAATCTGGTGTCCGAGCCCAGTGTAAGTCCTCAGCAATGGCAACAACTCCATTACCGTCAGCGTTCATCACGTATATACCGTAAAGACCGCCACGTTTTGATGAGTAGGCGATCCGTTGACCGTCCGGGGACCACGTTGGATGCGTATCTTCGGATCTGCTATTCGTTAGATTCTCTTCCGCTTTGCCATCTACATTTATTATGTAGATGTCCCAGATTTTGTCGCGCCAAGATGCAAATGCGATCTGTGTGCCGTCTGGCGACCACGCTGGATCTGTGTCCCAAAATCGCGAGGTAGTAACCCGTCTTATGTTCGTACCATCAGCGCTCATCGCAAAGATGTCCGATCCAAAAATACGAGTCGATTCAAAGGCAATCTGCTTGCCATCTGGGGACCACGCCGGATAGATATCCGCACCTGGATGATCGGTGAGTCGTGTTAGGTTTGTGCCGTCGGCGTTTATCACATAAACTTCTGGATTCCCATCCCGAAATGATGAAAAAGCAATGCGTTTCCCATCCGGAGACCACGCGGGACCACCATGATCAACAGGGTGTTGGGTTAGGTTAATCGGTTGCCCTCCGTTTGCAGACATTACATAGATTTCAAAGAAAAATCCACCCCGATCTGATACAAAAGCGATCTGTTTTCCATCCATGGACCAGACCGGTTCTGCATCGTAGAACTCGTCTTGGGTCAACTGTTTAATATTTTTACCGCCAGAATCCATCACATAAATATCTTGTCTTTCAGGCGTACCAGACGTAAAAGCGATTTGCGCTTCAGCACTGAGGGGCATACCAATCAATGCTACAGTACCCAATAGCACAAAAACAACAAAATTATTTTGCAGCTTGTTTTGCAAAGTCAGTGGTTTCGATTGGTTTCTCATTTTTCCTCCATCGCATAATTTGTTTCAACAGTGGAACTTTGATCCTGTTTTTCTGTTTGCGAACTCTGCACTGGGTTACTAACCTTTCCGCGGATACGTATTGACCTATTCCTCTTCAAGTGAGAGATGAAAGACACCGAGCTGGAAAGTAGCAATATACAATCTGTCGTTCTTGGCAACAAGAGAAACAACTTTATCCGTTGCGTGTGGGTCAAACTCCCATGGCACCTGCGTAGCATTACCATTCTTGGCGACAAGGGAAACAACTTTTTTGGGTACACTTGGAGAGATTTTATGCCATTTGCCACGATTATCTAAACGATAGACCCCGGTATCGCCAATACCATAAACCGTGGTGCCATCCACAGCGAATTTGTCAATGACGATATGTGCTCCCATTTTATCGGTTATTACGCGCCAGTGCGTGCCGGCTTGTGAAGCTAAAACCCCTTTATTCGTTGCGACGTAAACGGTTGAGCCGACAAAGATTATTTCCTTAAAACTGCTAAAGCGGAGTGGAAGGTTTGACGTAACGTCCCGCCAACTGTCTCCGCCATCAAAAGACTGAAACAGTCTGCCATCCCGCTTGCCTACGTAGATAATTTCTGCGGAAACTGCTAACTTGAACCCTTTATTCAATCCGGTATGAGACCGTTTACCGATATCTACCAGTCCAGTATTCGTCCATTCTGTATCGCCGAGTTTCCATTTGAAAAGCCGCCCCAAAAATTCTATATAGAATGTCTCGCCACTGACTGCGAACCCGCCGATGCCACCATATACGTCAAGCAGGTATAATGAAGCGGGTACGTTTTTAATGACTTGGCGACCCGCAGCCAAACTCGCCTGTTTCAGTTCTTCAAAATGTGCTTCTGTCCAAAACTCCATGACCAGTGCTTCACCATCAAAATCAGGGATGCTTTTAACTGGAATGAGGGCATTGCCATCTGCAGACAAACGCAAAACACGCAGATTGGCACCTTCATCCATAATTACATAGAGTACATGATCAACAATTTTTAACTTTGAAAATGCAAAGAAACCGCTGTAAAGGCTTTCGTACACGCTTTCCCACGACACACCCCCGTCGGTCGATTGGAAGATGCCTTCACTGGTATGTGCATAGAGCCTATCGTTGAAAAGCACCAAATCCAGTGTGATCGTTCCTGCCATCCCATTCGTAAATGAGTGCCACGAGTTCCCCGCATCAGTTGTCCGGTGAACACCGAATATCCCCGCTTTGTAAAACGTCCGTTCGTTTACCGCTACAAGTGACTGCTTGTTCAGCGTAAATGAGTTCAGATCTGATTCAAAATGTGTCCAAGTCTGTCCACCATCTGTGTAGGAGGGGTTTGTAATCCCGATTCCGCTCACACTTTGCGTTAAGAACGTTTTGTCAACAGGCAAAAACCTTATACCCGTTGGTGTCCGTATTAACACAGATTTATCTTTAGGCGTTATATCTGTCCACGATGTTCCCAAATCGGTTGAATGGTAAATACTGTTTAAACTTGCGTTGTCATCACTCGCTATTTCTTCTGCAGTCTTTGTCGTTGTGAAAAGATCGGGACCTGTTCTAACATAGAGATTCTTCTCAAAGACTTCCAGAGCGTAAATAGCTTTGGCAGTGCCCATAGGGAGTTGCTCCCAAACACCTGAATTGAGACGGTAGAGACCTCGGTTTGTGCCAGCAAACACCGTGTTTTCAACAGCTGTCAGCGCATAAATTCTTTTGCCTGTTAACCCATTGTTGATAGGTATCCACTGTTTACCGGCATCCGTAGATCGGAAAACGCCCTTATTAAGAAGGGCGAGATACATGACTATAGACGCTTGTGAGCCTTGCCTTTGTGCCGTATTCGTGATAACCAATCCAATAGGATAGCCTCTCGGTAAGAAATTACCAAGTTCATTCCACGTCTCACCCCTATCAGTCGAAGTGAATATTTTATGGGAAGCGAGGTAGAGAATGCCGCTATGCTCCGTAATCGGTAAGAACCCTTCAGTCGGTAAACCTGTGTTGATGAGGGACCATGTATTTCCATCATTTGTCAATCTGTAGAGACCTGTTCCAGTAATAGCGTAGAGTCCGCCCTCAGATGTAGAGAAGAGCTTAATGCTGGCACCCCCTTGAAGACCATTCACCTGTGTCCACTGCGAACCAGAAAACCTACTGGCATCGCCCCATGTATTGGACGCTAAAGCCGTCTCAGACACTTGTGAACCAGTCCTGTCGTTTCTACCCGGGGTCATAGCACGTCCCAACCTATTTTGAATATCTGGTTTTGATATAGTATCAAGCACTATAGATGTATCAACAATTTCAATCGTGGGTTCAGATCGCGCCTCGAAACTATATGGTTTCTGGAAACGAGCAATGTACTGGCTACTCACACCGAGCAGCAATATAACCAATACCGTAGCTGCACCAAAAGCTGCCCACGGGAGCGAGGCGTTTCCAGCTGGCGGCGATGCGGGATTTATGTCAGCGACTCGCCGAACAATGTTCTCGGTGAGGTTGGTAGGTAGCTGTACGCTACCGAGTACCTCGTGAACCAAAAATTCTTCTTCCGTCCGTAAACGTTTCCGCGCCCGCTGCAGCCGACTCGTAATTGTATTCACCGATACCCCTAAGAACCTACCTATTGCCTTAGTATCCATTTCACCGAGATAGTAGAGCGTTACGACGGTGCGTTCGCTCTCCGGCAGTTTTTCGAGCAGTTTTTTTACGATCGTACTGCGACGCTCGGTTGCTTCTGCTTCGCGTTCCGCTGATGTGTGGTGGGCATAAGAAGATTCTTCTATCTCTTCCGTGGATGTGTCCTCCAGCGATTGCATCGTAGGTTTGCGTCTTTGAATCCAATTAAGGCAAAGCCGATTGGCAATAACATACAACCAGCCCGCAAACTGATTAGGATTTTTCAGTGTCATGAGTTTTTTGTATACTTGGAGGAAGGCGTCTTGCGTAATTTCTTCAGCAACGTGGAAATCACCGACCTTCCGCCACGCGAGTGCGTGAACGCTCTTTTGGTATTTTTGTACCAAGGTGGTAAATGCCGCGTCGTCGCCATCTAAAATTCTGCGAATGAGTTGAATATCGTTCTTGACCATCGAAATTCTCCAAAAAAGAAACTAATAGTCTATCCATCTTTAAATTGTAGATAGATTCGTTCGTAGTAGTGCGATTTTGCGGTGTACTCACCCAAATGCGAAGTGCATTATCGCACGTCTTCGCTCAGAAACGGGCAATGAATTGCCCTACTACGAACGGGGTTACTTCCAATTTTAGACTGGACAGACTACTAAGTTCGCTTTAAAACACAATTGGGTATTAACGGCTTTTCACACGAATTTCATCAAATGTTCCTGTAGGTAGGTATCTTGACAGGACCTTCCGAACAGTTGCTTCTGAGAGTTGCTGTGGTGTAATTAAAACACATTTATTCCGTGAACTCGTCCAATCTCTCTCGAAATTCTTGTAGCTTACACGACGCTCGCCGAAATTAGCAAGGTGCTGAAGGGACACCTCTCCAGATCGGTCATCGTAACGAGACATCGGCAAAATTTCCGGTCTCCGTCCTTGCAATTGAACCATTACAATAGGTGCCCAACCTTTCGCGATAAATGCCTTTAGGACATCAAACGAACAGTTGGAGACAATAGCGACATGCTGTGCTTTCCCGCGTGTCGTCAAGTAGAAATCGTCAAGTCCACCTCTACTAATGTCCGGAGTCTCTTTAAAAACATTCCTAACGTAAGGCAACTCGCGTAAGTTGACAGCAGCAGCTTTTGGCAAACGACTATCAGTGTTCCTTGACTGTGTTGGCATCGTCTTCGCGTCAGTAGTAGCTGCCGTTTCAGGGACGTAGTACTGTGTTTTGGACGGTGAACCGCAATTAATTGTCAAAACCACGAAAGCCAGCAATACAATACAGACAGGCACAATTGAATATGAAAAACCGGCAACCAACGTCCTGCGAACATTTTTTGAAGAAAACTTATTGCGTTGCATAATTTTATCCTCCTTTTTAAATTAATGACACAATTTTTGGAGGATAACGTGCATTTTTCGTTAAAAAAACGAAAAATGCAGGTCGCATCTGGGCGAATACGCCGTAAAACTGAATATTCGTATGATTTTAATGGAGGAAAAAACAAAATCATCCGGGTAAGGCACCTTGGTAATTCACTCCCGTAAACATCCCGAGGACCATCCAAAACCCGACGATGCCAAACTCGCCTATAATCAATCCCATAAAGAGGGGGCGGAATCTGCGATAGTATCCGATGCCGCCTGATTTCAGTGCCAAATACTTCAAGAACCAACCCACACACATACACGACCAGAGAAAATAGGAGGAGTAGACTGCACCCATCACGTACCCAATAGGGTGAAGTTGCCACCACATGAATTGACGCTGCATAATCAGTAGAAAGCCGGTGGTGCCGGCACCCAAGAGCATGCTGTATGCCTCGTCTAATTTCATGTCTTTCGGATACTGGATCAGAGAAACCATGTGATTGAAATATCTTGGGGAACCGACGAAGGGCCCCCTTTGCAGATTCAAGCCGCCTTTTTCATAAATCAAGGGCAGTGATGCAGCGTAGGAGATACCGATAGCGACAACAATAGCAAGTGCCATCGCACCGAGTATACTTCTCCGACTTAATCGAACTGGGTCCGCCGCTTTTAATCCGTGCAAAACGCTCGGCATTAAAATACCGCCCCAGTCGCGCATCATGACGCGCTGAAACCCTAAGAGGGATAGGCTGCTTGCGTCTATGATCCTTGAACCGGCAATAATCTCAAAGTACTCCACGGGGTACATCGGTGCTTGGATCAGTAGCATGCCGCCGTTGACCACCATCCATGTCAGTGCAGTAGAAGCAATTAAAAAAAGTACGATAATACTACAAGCAACCCAAAGCGACATTCCCGCGTAGGCACAAAGACCTGTGAGTAAGATGAAACTGAAAATCGTTCCCAGAACTGCCCATCTATACGGCAATGCCTCATCTGAATCATCGATTGTTGTAGAGGTCGCCGATTCCAGAAATGTTCGCTTCAGGAGGTCTTTGATATGTGAACGACTGTTAAGCAGGAAGGCGAGGACCATGACCACGTATGCAGCCATCGTCTGTCCTCTCGCTGATATCCACGGGCTGATGGGGATAGCAAAAGCGTTAATGATAATGTACTGGAGTTTGAAGAATAGAAAGAAAAACCAGCAGCTAAACGATACCTCCATAGCGAGAAAATAGGTTATACCGATAACCGAAAAATAAAGGAAGAACCGAAATTGGGGCCACCACCCCATCACAATCCATGGACGTTCCGTGAATGGGGTATACAAGTCGTACCGATTCGGAATAGTCGGCAGCGACGGCACATACTCGTGCAGTCCGTTGAGCAGATGAAATGCGGCGGCGATCGCAAAACCTACCCATACCAGTGGATTCCTGAAAAAACCATCCAGAGAACGATGCGTTGATGCCTGCTGAACCATCTCTACGGGTATAGTAACGAGCGGAAATATGAACCTTTCGCGTTCCACCCACTGTTTCCGAATCACAATTGATACACAGATGATCAGACAGTAGAGCAGAAGGATAAAAGCAGTCCAGACCAGAAGCGGTTTCACCCAGAGTCCCCATGGAACAAGCGATTCCCCTTCATAGAAATCAGTAACAGCATGTGTATCCCACACAATTAGCCATTCGGGGAAATGTGGGTGAAGCGTTTCTGCCCATTCGTTTTCAGGGGTCGCAAAATAGACGGGTGCTGCCAGATACGGAAGTAGATACCCAATCATCCCTTTTGATGGAATTGCTGAACTTACACCCATCATTACCCATACGACCATCAATTCTGCCGGACTTAGCACCGCCCGAGGCACGACTTTTTTTAGAATGGGATTGATGACTAAGGTGAGAAAAATCAGCGTAAAAACTGCCCCTAAAGGAAAGTGATTTCCAGAGATATCTGTCCCTTGGAGATAGTAGTCGTTATAAGGCGTGATGGCTGTTTGAAGGATAACAAGTGCCAACCCGATCAGAATCGCTCTCACGCGCATCTGTTTCTCACCTCGCTTTAGCGACTCCGAAGTCACGCGATCACTATCATCGTGATGGCGTGCTTCGGCAGATTTTTTGTAGGGGAAACCGGCTAACCGAGCCCCTACAGAAGTTAGAAGACCGACAAAGCACTAATGCGAAGCGACACGAGGTATCATCTGAGGGTGTGCATAGACGGCGGCATCGAAGCTTTTTTGCATCAATTCCCATTTAACAGATTGGTAATCTGCCTGCTCGGAAAGGTCGTTGTGTTCCCAGGGGTCGTTATCAAGGTTGTACAATTCGCAAATCCCCTTCTGATGGTAGACGACAAGTTTCCAGCGTCGATCTCGGTACATGGTGGCGTGGGTCTGGTCAGGCATTGAGATTGCATCGAAAAATTCACAACGCACCGCCTCGCGATGCTCGCTGGTAGGAGTGTCCCCGCGTAGAAGTGGCGCGAGGGATTTGCCCTGCACATAGTATGGTATATCTACATCCAAAACATCGTACAAGGTAGGGACAATATCGAGCAGTTCAACAAGTGCATCACTTTGGACATCCTGCAAGAAATGATTTTGCCATGAAATAATCAGCGGGACCCGCACCGATCCTTCGTAAAACCGGCACCCTTTGTATACTAAGCCGTGGTCTCCAAGTGCTTCCCCGTGATCGGATGTGAAAATGATGATAGTATCGTCCCGAAGTCCTTGGGCATCAAGATAATCAAGTGTACGTCCAAATTCGTGGTCGAGTTGTTCAATCATAGCGTAATAAGACGCTTGCATCCGCTTGTCGTCCCATTCAGCCGGTGGTTTCGCCTTAGATTGGAAATCAATTCCAGCGTCTGTCAATTTTGACTGGAAGGCAATATCGCTCTCCTGAAAGTGAGGCCCGGGCAGCGTTTCTGGGTCATATCGCCGGTAATACTCCCAAGGTGCATCAAACGGCGGGTGTGGGTCAAACGGGTTGATGCTCAGTATCCATGGCTGATTTTCTCGCCGATTTTTCTCAATAAATTCAATTGTTTTTTCGGTGCACCAGTAGGTCTGGTGGAGGTCTGGTGGGATGTTATCGCGATCGGGTGTCGGTGGATGCACACGTCCGGCTCTATTCGGATACTTTTGGGAGATAGCCTTTCCAGCTATCAACGCTGCAGGATCAACACCTTGGGCGCGTTGCCAATCTGCGTATTCGTGCCCCAACGCATTCGGCTTTCCGTGGTCATGGCTATATTGGAAGTAGCGGTAGCCGTCGTTGACGCGGTTTTCTTGTGCTTCGTAAGCACTTGCGAGATGGAGTTTACCAATCAATCCACAGTCGTAACCGTCTTGCGCGAGTGCGTGCGTAATCAATCGGTCTTCGTAGTGTTCAGGAAACACGGGGTTGCCGTTGCCGGTGACGCTCACAGCGGAAGGATACATACCGGTCATGAAACTCGCACGAGAAGGCGTGCAGATGGGAGATTGACAATAGGCATGGGTGAATGTGACCGACTGCTGTACAAATTCGTCGAGTCTCGGTGTGCGGATATGCGGATTTCCTAACGCTCCGATAGTGTCGAAACGTTGTTGGTCTGTACAGTACCATAGGATATTTGGACGTTTTTCCATCTTTGCTCCTTTTCGCGGGTTTTGTAGAGTTATCATTAAACATAGATTTAATTTAGACGCGTGCTGAATCAATGTCGAATGCACGGATGGCATCAGTCAGGTTGAACGGAACATCAAAAATCGAGAATCAAGTGTACTCGAGCGGAGGCTACGTGAATCCTCAGCCTGCTTGGAGGGGTGAAATTCAACGCGCTGCTGTCTGCTACCACGCGTACGCTTCTGGTGCTTCACCGCCAGGTCCAGTCCAAATCTCATCGAGTCTTGCAAGCACTTCATCGTCTAATTTCAACGCCAAGACAGACAAGTTCTGCTCAAGTTGTTCGACTGTCCTCGGTCCGATAATTGGTGCTGTAATATCCGAATTGTTGAGGACCCATGCTAAGGCGATGTTAGCCGGTGGTTGTCCTATTGATACGCAGAGTTCTTCATACGCTTCTAGCTGTGAGCGATGCCTTTTAATCGTCTGTCTGAACGATTCCCTGCCTCGCCGTCCGGTGGTCGGGTTATCCAGGACACCACAAAGCAATCCACCACCCATCGGACTATACGGAATCACTCCTAAACCGAGTTCTCGACAACACGGGAGGACTTCAAGTTCGATTGTCCGGCTGCGGAGATTATACACGCTCTGTTCTGAAACAAGTCCAAGAAAGTTGCGCTGCGCAGCAATACCTTGTGCGCGAGCAATATCCCACGCAGCAAAGTTGCTACTGCCGACGTATAGAATTTTCCCTTCACGCACCAATTGCTCCATCGCTTGCCAAATCTCATCCCACGGTGTACGGCGATCAACATGATGCATCTGGTACAGGTCTATGTGGTCGGTCTGCAGGCGGCGTAGGCTATCCTCACACGCTCGACGGATATGATACGCCGACAGACGACCGTCATTGGGTCCCTCACCTGTCTGACCATAAAGTTTGGTTGCCAGAACAATCCGATCGCGCCGACTCTTATCCTGTGCTAACCAGTTTCCAATAATTGTTTCCGTTAAACCTTCGTTATAGATGTTAGCGGTGTCGAAAAAGTTGATTCCAGCTTGTAGTGCCTGACTCAGTATCGAAAACGAATCCTCTTCCGACGCGTGTCTACCGAAATTGACGGTGCCGAGACAGAGACGACTCACCCGTAGTCCAATTCGGCCGAGATAAGTGTATTCCATAGCGACTTCTCCTATGACTAACTGTATGGGTGTTGGTAACCCTGAAATCTGGCAGCTAAAACTTCTATAACCATTCTATCAAATCTCCGCTTTTTGATTAACAAAAATCTGGTGATTAGTCAGGGTCATTCAATTTTAAGAAATTATTGGATTGGGTGTCTTTTTTCCCAGGATCCGGTGCGAAATCTAGCGAAATCTAGCGAAATCTAGCGAAAATTTCTGCGAATTGTTTTAAAACATAACATATATGAAGTATTAACACTTGCGGAAAGGACAACACCAAACACCAAACACCTACAATTGAATGGCTCTGGGTGATTAGTTATCAGTTGTTGGTTTTCATCAACAGTTGGGGCAGTTAGCTATCGGAAACCGAGAGGTTCTGACCTACAAGAATTTCTGCTTGTCACACCCACAAAGGTGTGGTATATTTGTTTTAAATTCACAGAGAGAGCATCTAAGCGTAAAGAGGTGAGTCCATGCGCATTGCAGTCGGCTGTATCGGGCACGAAACCAACACATTTTCACCAGTCGTGACAACCCTTGATAACTTCAAAAACGGGAGTTACCACCGCGGGGACGAGATTATCACCGCATTCCGAGGGACCCGAACAATTACCGGCGGTTTCCTTGATGTCGCGGAACAACTCAATGTACAACCCGTTCCACTGCTGTGGACATTTGCAACCCCATCTGGCACGGTAGAGCATACTGCTTATCAGACACTCAAGGCGGAATTCTTAGAATTTTTACAGAATGCCGGGGAACTTGACGGGGTGCTCCTCGACTTACACGGTGCAATGGTCACAGATGAACTTGAGGATGCAGAAGGCGACTTAATTCAGGCAGTGCGTGAAACAGTAGGGGCAACGTGGATCGTCACGACGCTTGATCTACACGCGAATATTACCGCCAAAATGGCACATGACTCCGACGTTATCATCGGGTTTGATACTTATCCGCACGTAGATTGCTATGAACGTGGGTTTGAAGCCGGGCAACTGCTCTTTGGTATGCACGAAGGGAAAATCCAGCCGACGATGGCATACCGCCAACTCCCTTTACTGACCGCGCCCCCCGCACAATGTACAATGAAGTCTCCAATGATAGAGGCAGTCAAGACACTTCATGCGCTTGAAACCCAGCGAGGCGTTGTGACAGCTACCCTCTCTATGGGCTTCCCGTTCGCTGATATAACGGATGCAGGCGTTTCAATACTTGTTACCACCAACGGCGATACGGCACTCGCGGAAGTTTATGCTGATCAATTTGCGTCCGATATCTGGGAGATGCGTACACAGTTCACCTTTGACTTACACACCGTCGAATCCGCAATTGAAATCGCCAATCAGACGGATGGTAAACCAATTGTACTCGCCGATGGCGCGGATAACCCCGGTGGTGGCGGTCCCTGTGACGGCACAACGATTCTACAGAAATTCATAGAAGCGGATGTTCAAGATGCGGTGATCGCGGTGATCGCGGATCCCGAATCGGTTGCTCAAGCAGTCGATGCAGGTGTCGGGAACCGCGTTCAATTGAATGTTGGTGGAAAAACGGACACACAACACGGGGTACCCGTTGCGCTTACAGGATATGTCAAAGTGCTTTCTGATGGCAGATTTGTTCTCAAGGGGCCGATGGGACGTGGCACTACCGGGAACATGGGTAGGACAGCCGTCATCCAAGTCGACGGCGTTGAGGTTATCTTAACAGAAAGGCGGATTCAACCTTACGATGCCGAGGTGCTTCGGAGTGTTGGGATTGAACCGCGAGCGCGCAAACTCATCGCCCTCAAATCTGCTGTGCATTTCCGAGCGGATTACACACCCATCGCACATCAGATTTTGGAGGTAGATACCCCCGGTGTTCATAGCCCAAATCTCTTCAACTACGATTACCAGAAGTTAAGGTGTCCGGTCTATCCACTGGATTCAACCGTTTCTTATCGTAAGTTCGATTCAATTTAAAAGGATAGAAATGTGGTAGAAAAACGCGTCACTGGAAACTACGAAATGAATCTGGTGTTGACCGGAGAATCGGGAACTAAGGAGAGTAGAGTCTTTTTCTCTGGAGACACGGTATTAGGGAAGAGGGCGTACCTTGCTATCTCTGTGGATGGGCTTAAGGTTGTTCGAGAAACCCGTACGGACACGCGAATCTGGAAGACATATAATAACCTTGGAACGCCACCGTGGAACGTCAGGATTCTGAAGAAGGGAAATTTTTTCAGGTTCTGGGTCAACCGGACGACTGGATGGATTCGGGGGCCGTTGGGTGAATGGGAACACGTTTACGAACCGATGGATAACAGTCTCGGCGTTGAAACACCGGCAGGTATCAGTCTTCAATCATGGACGGTGACAATTCTTCCGTGGCTCCAAGAGATTACCAAGCCGATCATATCCCGTGGTCCAAAAGGTTCCTTTTATGAAAAACAGGTTATCCCCGGTGCGATTATTGAATACGAAGGCTTGTATTACATGTATGTTATGGCAGGAATGGTCGGTGATGAGGAAGGATCTTCAAGAAGAACGATCGGCGTGGCCATGAGTCCAGACCTAAAGCAGTGGAAGGGGCATCTTGAACCCCTTATCTCCTATCTTGATACACCGTATGACAATCTGTATGTCAGCGGTGCTGTCGTCACAGATGAAGGACGCGTTGCGATTATGTTCTCTGCCCAGAAGTTTCCAGAGTGGCAAGGGTTCATGTTAGCCGTGGCGGACCATCCGATGGGTCCATTTTTTCAATATACGGACAACCCGGTCTACAAACATTCGACGCATGCGCACGAGTTTGATCTTATTCGCGCTGACGGACTATCGCACCGTTATCTCCTTTTCTACGCTGGATTTACGCCGGAGCCTCAGCAGGGGCCCGCAGGAGATCGAGGATATTTGCTCTATAGCGACGATCTGATAAACTGGCATCCCGATGAACGGAATCCTGTCTTCGCGCCTGAAACGCTGGACAACTGGGACGCTGTTCATGTTCGACCGAGATCCTTGAATCGGATCGGTGAGATGTGGTATTTGTGGTATGAAGGTTGTAATACTTGGAAGCCTGAAGGTAACCTGTCTCATCACGGTTGGTGGGATACAGTGGGACTTGCCCGCTCGAAAGATCTCGTTAATTGGGAATACTATCCGAGAAACCCGGCTTTACCCGGTCTCGGCATCAATGCAGACCAATTTGATAGCAATTGGGTCGGTTGGCCCCGCATGTACATTAAAGATGGTGTTGGCTACGTCTTTTATACGGGAAACGCCCAAGTCGGTTTGCGGACGATTCCGATAGATCGTCTCACTAACTGGGCGACAGAGGGCGGAGAGACAATTGATTTAAGGTGAAATCATACATCGCCGAAACTTCTTAATTAACCGAAATGCTGCGTTAACCGAGTTGTTTCTTATAGTCTTTTTCTCGGTGATGATTGTTAACTTTTCATGGACTGTCCTCGTACGCGGGTTCTTTCGCTGGACGGACGCTCCATTTTTCAAAGGCTGCCTTGAAGGACTTCGCCTTCTCTCCAAAATACAGATATTCGATGCTGCTCACGGGTACGGATACTTCTCCGTAGACGGATGAACGTCCTATCATTCTATTATCTTTAACTTCAAGCGGTTCAAAAATCAGCATTGAACCGTCGGTCAATGTGACGCGAACCTCAGTTTGAGTGGCTGACGACTGACGGAAACCATCACCACTGACATCAACGACCCGTGCCACACGGTCTATCGGGACGGAAAACTCCCGAAATTTTGAATCAAATTGAACTGTTTGCCCCTGAAAGTCTAAGAATTTTCCACGTTTCATATCGCCTGTCTTCGCGACCAATATATGATTTGGTGGGTTATCTCGGTTGAAGCGCGGGACGGTTAAGGCGCGTTCCAATTTCAGATCCGACTTATCCTTTTCGGGGTCGGGCGATGTGGCAATGAGTCCAATCCATGCATCGTCTTCCATCCATTCTCGTCCGGGATTCACTTCTTTTACGATCCGTACCAGGTGTCCTTCGTCCAATTTCTTCGCGTCGTTGGCGTTTATTCTAAATACTTGTCGTTTTCCATCTTTATCCTGCCCAACCAGCTCCATTTTAACCGCCCCATTTTCCTTATACTTAACCCTTAAGGAATCAAAGTCGGTTTCAGGTCGCGTTCTATCAATGCCCGGAGCGTGTGTCCTATCGGAGAACTCAAGTGCTTTCATATTTGCCGAATCCAAGTGCTGAGCACTGATAAACGGCGATTGAAAACTGATGGTCTTTCCATCATAATCTGTGATCTGACACGGAAAGGTCTCTCCGGTTTGCAGATGTAAGGCGTGAGGGAACTCGGTAGTGTCAAAGTGTCGGGACACTTTCGATGTAGGTTGTAAAAACCGTCTGATGTGAGCTGCCCGGTTGTTCGCTAACCGCACGGGTTTCAATGCCCCCAGAGACTCCCATTGTATGGACAATATGCCTCGGTTTTCAGTAAATAAAACGCGCCCGCGTAGGTTTCCTATGGCATGAAACAACATGTCCGTATTTTGAACCGTTCCGTTGGTTTTGGGGTTTGTATCAAAATGAAGTCGTGACGCACCCGCGAGCGAACAAGTTATTGGATCGTCAGCGAAAGCCGACTGGAGTATCACACGCTCTGAGTTGACTTGTATAATCTTGCCGTGCAAAACAACCTTATCGGGATATTTTATGTAAGAGCTGGGTAACCCAGCTCTTACGTCCAACGCTGTTGATGGCATCCCCGGTTGAACGACGCGGCTGATCTGCTGTGGATCAATATCGTACCGCGTTCCATCTGTATCAAGCATGTAGGTGCTGTCTTTCTGAGCAAATAATTCGCCTTGAACTATTTGTCCATTCATCATATAGACGCGTGGTTTGGAAAAATCTACTTGTTGCGCTGTTGGCTCGGCAGTCGGTTGACGATATACCTTTAACGCTTGCACTGTCAGATCTTTGCCCCGATTCTTAATATAGAGCCCTGATTCTTTGACCGTCGGCTTGACTCCTTCCAATCTTAGCAGCAAATTGCCAGTGAAATCAAACACCCTTAGCACACCGGCACTTTCGTCATAAGTAAGTCGCAAATGGAGGTTGTGTTGTTCTGGCTGAATTGTTAACACAGGTTGAAACAGTGTGCCTTGAACAGCCACGAGTTTATTGCTCCAGACTTCCAACCGTAGAGCCTGATATAGGTCCTTGCCGAATGCGAAAACGAAACTCGGAGGAGGTCCGGTAAATGCCAATTCTAAGTCAATCTCAAAGTACTTGGGCCACTTGAACGCGTGGAAAAGTTTTGCTGTGTTTCGAGTTGTCTGTGGGTGGCCTTCGTTATCTCGATGCCAGTCAGAGACCGGTTCATGGAAAGCCAAAGGTATAAGATCATCTACATCTTTCTTCGTCTTGGGTGATTTCCAATTCGCCAGCTGGGAGCCGTCAAAAAGAAGGTTAGAATGGTTTCGATGTTCAAGGCTACGAACTGCCGCACGCTTTACTCGAAATTGACCGTGCCGTTTGCTGGAAAAGAGGAAGGTGTTGTTGTCTGAGCCGATAAGGTCTGCTATCCAGACATCGTCCGATAGCGTGCTAACGCGAAAAGCCTCCGTTGCGGAGTTAGACGTTTTCGGGAAAACCACTGAGCTCAATACATTGATATCAACCACCAGATCATCCAAAAAGTATGGTGATGTCCAACGGATTGTTCCTGCGCTGCTTTCCTGTAGCTGACCGGGTAGGTTGCCGCCATTTTTCCAGCGTAACAAGGCATCCGCTTCCTCAGCCTGTGCGGTTGGCAACCCTAATACCATTACTACTAAGACCGTGATCAGTATCTTTTTTAGGTTTCGCCGCATTGTACTTCTCCTAAGGGTGTCACCGGTCTTTGATTCTTGGGGTCTGGCTTGGCGAAGACTTGTCGTCGTACTCCGGTTCTTTCGCTGGACGGACGACCCATTCTTCATAGACGGACTTGAATGATTTTGCCTTTTCACCAAAATGGAGATATTGGATGCTATCTACAGGCACTGATACTTTGTCATAGATTGACGAGCGTCCCAATAGTTTGCCCTCTTTGACTTCAAGCGGTTCAAAAATTAAAATTGGGTTGTCAGTCAAGGTAACGCGAATCTCAGGCTGAATGGCTGTCGGTTGTCGGCCGTCGGAAACCGTCAGAGGAAGAGGGTTTTGTCCATTCTGATTGCTGACTGCTGATTGCTGACTGCTGTCAGTGCCGACATCAACGACCCGTGCCACACGGTCTATTGGAAGGGAGAACTTCCGCAACTTTGAATCGAATTGAATTGTCTGTCCGTTGATGCCTAAGAGTTTCCCTCGCTTCAAATCACCGTTACTTGCGACAAGAATGTGGTTCGGTGGATCGTCACGGTTAAAACGCGGAACGGTTAACGCCCGTTCCAATTTCGCATCAAGTTTCCGACTTCTCGTTTCAAGCGGATCAAAGATGAGTTCAACGCCACGCTTAAGAGCAGCGGCATCGTTTACAGCAAAGTCCCCTTCGACCTTAACCCACTTCGGCTGCTCCTCTTTTTTATCCGAAAGTATGATGATTTCGACGTTGCCATCTTTAGCTCTACGCGTTACGGCATTCAAAATTCGACCATCTTCCAATATAACGCGATGTTTACCTTTCCCACCTGTGATCGTAATAGGGTTTCGGTTTTCTGTTCTTGTCCGTGTTTTTCTGCCAGAGAATTCAATGCCTTTCACATGTACCGAATCTATGTGCTGTACACCGATAAACGGCGATTGAAAACCGATGCTCGTTTCATCGTAGGACAAGACTTGACAGGGAATGACTTCTCCGTTCTTTAGGTGCAACAGATGCGGAAACTGCGCCGTATCAAAAGGTTTCTGCTTTGATACGCGTTGCAAAGCTCTCTCTACACGCGTGCCTCGGATGTTCGCCAGCCGTACGGCTCCAGATACCCCTACAGGCTGCCATCGAAGACTGGCAACATCTTTACTACCAAAGAAAATATGACCTCGGAGGCTCCCCGACTCATAAAACAGTTTGTCGTAGTCTTCAACGGGTGTTTGTGTTTTGGTTGTTGACTCGAACTTAAGCAGTGAAGCCCCAGTAAGTGAGGATGTTATTGGCTCGCCCGTGAATGCGGTTTGTAGTTGAATGCTATCGGAATTCAATTGTGTAATCTGCCCACGCAGAACAGTTCCGTCAATATAGGTCAAGGTCGTAGGTTGAGCGGTTGTTTTCAACGTGATACCGGGCTGAACGACGCGATCAATCTGCTGCAAATCAATATCGCGTTGCGTTCCATCTGTATCAAGAACGTAACTTCGGTTGTTTTCAACGAATAGTTTACCGGGAACGATCTCTCCACTCATCATGTAGACGCGGGTTTGGGAAGCATCGATTTGCCGGTTTGTAATCTCGGTCGGTTGCCGATAAACTCTTAACCTCCGGACAGTTAGATCCTGTCCGCGGTTATAAATGTAGATCCCAGATGCCTCGACAGTCGGTTTGACACCATCTAATTTCAACAGCACATTGCCATTCAAATCAATCACCTTCAGGACACCAGTGTTTTCGCCATCCATATTTTCATGATAGGTGATCCGCAAGCGGAAGCTCCGGCGATCGGGCTGAATCGTCAACACAGGCTCAAACAGTGTGCCTTGGACGACGACGAGTTCGTTGACCCAGGTTTCCAACCGGACTGTCTCGTAGAGGTTTTTGCCGAGTGCGAAAACAAAGCTGGGGGGCCGCGCGTTAGATGCCAACTCCAAATCAATCTCAAAACGTTTGGGCCAGTCGAAAGCGTGGAAGATGTTTGCCTTGGCGATCTTGGTCCGTGGACGGCCGCCGCGATCCGAATGCCAACTCGGTTGAACCTCTTGTTCTTCTGAGAACAGAACGACTCCGTTGTCTCCGTTGCCATTATCTTGTTCAGAGAGTTTCCACGCTGATAGTTGGGAACCGTCAAAAAGAAGATTGGAATGTTCTCGGCTCTCAAGTGTATAAATCAGCTCCCGATTCACTCGAAACTCGCCGTGCCGCGTGCTGGAAAAGAGGAGCGTGTTGTCATCTGAGCCGATGAGGTCAGCCATCCAGATATCGCCTGATACCGTGCCGACGCGAAAAGCTTCTGTTACAGGCACCGCTTGTTTCGGAAAAACGATTGAATCCAATACATTGATATCGACAATCAGATCATCGGAAAAGTGTGGTGATGACCAGTGGATTTTTCCGGATTTACTTTCTAATAGTTGACCTGGAAGCGTATCACCGTTTTTCCAATGCAATACGGTTTCTGTTTCTTCGGCGTGTGTCAAAGGAAGCCACAATATCGTCAGGGCTACGATTGCGACAAGTATCTTTTTTTGATTCCACTGCATTGCTTTTCTCCATTTTAGTTATCAGTTGTCGTTGTCTGCGGTTTGCTCTCTTGAAAAAGTATCTTGTAGATGACATTCAACTGGCAACTGAAAGCGGTTGCGTAGCAACCGTGTACTGATAACTGACGGCTAATTGCTGATAGCCATTTTCATCTCTCGTAGATTGGTAATAGGCGGTAATTTAATGCCAAAGTGAGAACAGCCATTCCGGTTGCGTAGGCACTGCCGTAGCTGCTCGTGAAGCTGCCGTCTTCCTGCTGCATCCCTTGGAGCCGCTCAATGATCCGTTGATTCCAAGCTTGCCATGCCTTAAGATCGCTTTGGAAGAGTGCCTGTGCCATGTAGTAGAGATTGTAGAAGGCGTACCCGCTGCGTGTATTTTGATCCATTCTGCGTTTAATGAACTCGGAGGTGGATTTGTATTCTGGGGTGTCCTTCCTTTTTCCGATGGCGTAAACGAGTGTTGCGATCGCTGTTCGAGTGACACCGTCGCCGTGGCTGCTCATCGGTTGGTAAGAGACACCGCCGCCTCGCATCGTGCAGGTTTGAAAGAAGGTTAATGCCTTATCAACGGCTTCGTTAGGGACCTCAATACCGGCGTTTCGCGCGCCGAGTATGCCCATCAACACGGTGCCAGCCACGGTTGTGTCGGCATCTTGGGATCCTGGCGAGTACCGCCAAGCCCCCCAAGGATTTTTCTCTTGTGCAGTTAATGCGCACCGCACTGCGAGTTCCAGAGCCTCACCGATGGTGCGTCGCCGATTGGCGGGTGTGTCACTTCCTTTCCAGAGGAGTTCTTCATTTACGGCACCATACGCCTCAGATAGTGCTAACATCGCAAAACCGTGGTGGTACATTGATCCGTGACCGTAACCTGTCATGTACCCCGTTTTGGGGTTCTGATTTATGATCATATTGCGCAAGGCTTTACGGATATGCGTGGCATAAGGCCCGTAATCCGGATCCTCGCCACTCGCCATAAATGCCATAACACAAATCCCAGTGATTCCTGCACCATTCTGTCCGCTTGGCCAGCTGCCATCTTCAAGTTGCGTGTTAGCGAGATACCGCAAACTCCGGTCGTTGATGCTTCTAACCGCTGGGGGTACACCTGTGCCGTAACGGATCGTGGGGTCCTGTGCATAAGTTTCCAATATGCCGAACAACATCAGAAAACTGGAAAACCCGATAAGAAGTGTGTGTGTTTTATTCATCTGTTAATCATTCCTCCATCATAGGCGGACCGAACATATGTCTAAATTCACGCCGCTGCCAAGGACTCAGCACCTCGGCATCTACTTGTTGCGGAAGTTGAATAAACATTTCTATTACAGCATCTTCGTTTGAGGAAGGGAGTGTCAGTTGTCCAACTACGGTTTCTAAGTGGTTCCGTTGTGTTTCGTCCAAGAGGAGCTGGCTATCTATAATGGCTACCAACCTATCGCGTAGTGCCTGTTGCCGCAAGTTATCTCTTTCGGTTTGGTGGGCGCGATATTGCTTAAAGGCATCTTCGGGGAGTACATCCTTGATGGCTTGTTGGTAGATCGGATGTTCTGTAATGTCAGGTTTACTTCTCAGGACTTCGAGGTTCCCAGCAGCTTCTTCACGTGTTATTTCGCCAGCCTCGACTGCCTGCCTGAGTTTTGCTGCGGTTTCCCGGTACATTTCCCCCGGATCTTTGCCTTGAGTTTCCATGTATCGTTGAACAACCCCTTTAGTCGCTAATTGTAAACGCCGAGAGACATCTTCGTTGAGGGGGCCTAACAGTTCGGTATGCGCCATCAATTTGGCTTCCGCGATTTCCTGCATCTGCTTTATTCGTTCTTGAGACTCCGGTGTATTATCCTTATTATCGGGTTTGGCAGTATCAACAGGGTCTTCCATTTCGGCACCGGGTAGACGCACGAAAATTGAGGGTGGCTCCTCTGTACTCGTCTTAACCAGTCCATGCCAAATCTTGGACTGGGTCTGACTCAATATCTCATCCAGAGAGATTTTTAATTGATAATGCACCAGATGGACTGCATTCAGTGAATCGATCATCATACTCATTGCAGTGAGAAAAGATTTACCTTCTGTTGTATCAAGTAGCAACTGTTCAACCCTTTGGCGTTGAACTGTGGTTAAGCTGAGTTCTTGGTCAAAAAGCACTGCTATTTGATGAACGGTTGCTTGCAGGTGTCTCTGTTGCCTCGCTCGGTTGAGCTTCAGGTAGTTCTTCAGTTGTGTATCGGTCAGATGTTTTGCGAATGTTGGTTTCGTGGAAGGATGCAGCAATAATAGTTCAAGGAGTGCCACATTGCCGTCTGTCGCTGCTTTTGCGAAAACACGCAAGTTCTCGTCCTGCGTTAGCGCGGTTTGAATTGATTTGAAGGTTGATTGGCGGAGCACTTTGATAACAGGGGCATCCAGATTGTAACGCTTACCGATATTTTCAGCAACGCCCTGAAGTAAGGATTCAATTTTCCTATCAAGGGTAGGATCCGCTCTTCTCGCTGGCACTTCAGCGCGTGGTCCGAAATTGCCTTTTTCAGTTATATTGAACGGGACATAGTGGTCGCCGCCTTTAACGATTGTAACAGGTTTTCCGCTGCGGGTGTTGTAGCCTTCTTTGTAGATGCTGATGGTATAACGTCCTGCGGGGATGCCCGATTTTTTGTAATCACCGTTCGCATCTGTTTTTGTTGTGTACGCTGTGCCGTCTTGGGCGACAATTTTGATTTCAACGCCTTCAATTGGTTTCTGTCCTTGCGTTAAATCTGCAATCATGCCTCGGATAGTCCCACCATTCACAGGGTCGTCTTGCGCGAAGGTGATGCCAGAAAACATACCGACACAAGCAACGGTTATTAACATGGAAATTAGACGAGTCATGGTTTCAATCCTCCTTGTGATTATCTTCCACTCACTTGCGGAACTGACGTTCAAAACCTGCTTGCATAGATGTCAACATTTCCTGCTGCCAAGGACTCAACATCTCGTGATCTGTCCGTTGGAGGAGTTGGTAGAACAGACTTGGTAAGGCATCTGTTTTCAATAGGTCAACGGTTAGTTCTGCTGCTGTCGTTTCTAACCGTTTTCGCTGCGTATCGTCTAAAACCAGGGACGTTCCCAAGCTGGCGACTGCGACATCACGTAAAGCCTGTTGATGCCACTTGTCCCTTTCGGTTTGGTGCGCGGTATATTGCGCGAACGCCTCTTCAGAAAGTACATCTTTGATGGTTTTTTGAAAAAGCGGATTCCTTGTAATATCCCCATTAGGTTCGCGCCATCGTATTGCGCCGTACTCGTTCCATAATTCTTGCTTCAGGGCATCGTGTCTCTCATCGAGCTGTTTGTCGGTCATTTCACCCGCCTCAACTGCTTGCCTGAGTTTTGCTGCGGTTTCTTGGTATGCTGCTTCGGGGTCTGTGTCTTGTGCGTCAATGTATTGTTGAACGACAACACCTTCAATTGCTGACAAACGCCGAGAAGCCTCCTTATTGAGTGGGCCTAACAAGTCAGCGTGTGCTCTTAACTTAGCTATGGCGAAGGACCTCAGTCGAAACTCCACCTGGACTTTGTTACCTGTCGCCATTTTTTTCGCCGCTATACCCTGCAAAAGATGATACTGGGCCTGGGTCAATAGTTCCTCCAGAGAGATTTCTAACTTATCGTCTATCAGATGTAATGCCTCCAATATATCAATTTCAAATAGGTGCATTGATTTTGCTGTCGCGTCAAGTAGTGTTGGAAAAGATTCATTTGCTGTCGCGTCAAATAGTGATTGCTCAAGATTTTTGCGTTGATCTTCTGTTAAGATGAGTTCTTGGCCAATCCATGCCGCTATATATCGGGCAACTGCCCGTTGATCTTGGTGCTGCAGCTTCGTTGTGTCTGTCATCTGACCGCGGCGGGTTCCACCGTTTAAAGCGTTATCCTGTGCAAAGACAATACCAACGGATATACCGATACAAGCGATTAAACTTAGCATAAAGGTATAGTAGAATGTTTTTCTAAGTCGCATTGTAAATTCCCGCCTAATTCTCTTGGATTGTAGCTAAACCGGTCTGCCATTCCTGCCCCTTTTTGCCAGCATAGAGCATAACATAGGTGTCACCGATTTCGAGGATCTGCCCTGTCAACACACCGTCGCAATCAAATGCGTCAGGGTCGTCTGAGGGTGTGAATATAGGGTTGTCCGGGTTCGGCTCGAAGGTTTGGAAATCGCGAGTTCGGACATGACCCATCCGCCAGACTTCGCCATCGAAACCGCCATAGATAACATGGAAGTACTGTGGCCCTTTGAACAATTCGGTTTCGCGAACGGCTTTACTGTCCCACACTTCCCCGCTACCTGTGAAAACAGGATTAGCAGAATTTTTTGTGACCAATGCTGGATTACTCGTCGGCGCGGTGGCGTGACACATCGTGAGTCCCTCGCCAAATGACCGTGTCGCCTTTCCGGTATAAACGATGTGAATTGTGTCGTCTTCTACTGCTACCGAAGGGTGCGTTGAACCGTGTCGTTCGTGTTCGGTATCTGCCGGAATGACAGGTGTATGCTGAACGCGATGCCATTCGCCGAGGTCCCCATCGCTCACAAGCAGACCTGTCTGTTCGGGTTTAACCAAAAACTCGTTCCCCTGTTCCAAATCTGATGTAGCCGAGTTTTTGGTTAAGTTTTCCCCCTTGCCCCGATAGTACATGTAAAATCTGCCATCAGCAGGATTTAGGAACGGGAAAGGATACTCAACGGCTGCGTTATCAAAACCGTCTGCTGAGGGTTCAAGAATAGGGTTTCGCGCGTCCTGCGTGATGTCAGTGAGGTTAGAAATTGGAGCCGTGGCGTGCATTATCAACCAGCGAACACCAATATCCCGTTTACACCAAATATAGTGTACCGTCTCATCAACGATGATCGCATGCGTTGCCGCTGCCCAGAGCGGTGGCGGCAGGGCGATGATCGGATTGCCTGTCTCTATCCTCTTGAAACTGGCGAATAGCTCAAACGGAATGGCATCTTTTTCCCCATCGGTTTCCATCGGTTTCTCCTCTGTTTTGTGACACACTGTGTGTTTACTGCCCTCCTTCTAAAACGTTGAAATAAGCATCTAATCCCTGACGAAATTCCTCTGGCAAGACGCGTCCTGCTTTGCCTGTCGCTTGTCTCGGTGCTCGGTTTTCAAGAAAGGCTGTGCCGGTATCGTCCCCAATCCCCATAAGCATCAAAGCAGCAGCGGTGGCTGGTGGTGCCGTTGTTATCGGAGGGGTATTTGGAATTCGGCACGTTTGGAGCAGAATTTCGATGACTTCCGTTATCGCTGCAATCGCCTTGGGACCTGTATCTGGTTCCGCGAGGATGTCTTCAACCTCATCCATAACATCTGCGGCTGCCATCACTTTCGCGAGTTGTTGTTGGATGAGACGTTCCTCAGCAGTAGGCAAGAGGCTGATTTGCGCTGCGACTTCACGGGTATCCTCGGTGAGCGTAATCTGTGTATCATATAAAGCGATACTGCGCTCTGTGTATGCGTCGGTGGTAATCGCTGCTTTCGCCTGCTCAAGTTCGCGCGTCTCTTCCCGCAACTGAATCTCGCGGTCAATAATACGCAATACTTCCAAAACGATTTCGGGTGGTAGATTCGGCAATTCCATCATGCCACCCTGTGGCGGTGGGCCATCAGGGCGCGGATCCACCAATTGTTCTGCCCATCGATCCAGGGTATCCGCCCAAAATTCCGCCTCAATGGTAGATTGTCCGACGAAATTCTTGTGAATCGTTTTTGCGATGTCTTGTATCTGATTTGGCGCAAGTGCGTCTTGCATCTCTGAAAGCACACGCAAGTAGTTCGGTGTGGGGCGGCGATCGGAATAAGCCACCATGTCTTGTATGATAGTGGATACAGCTTCAGATTCGTTGGTTTCTCGTTCCGCCAAACGTTCCCGATTAGATTGATTGTTTAGGGCGGCGGTGCGGTCAAGACCGAAACTATCAAGATTGTTCAGGTCTACCGCGATATCGATCTGCTTGCGCGAGGCGGCTTTCAGTCGCTTCACAAACGTGCTATTTTCAAAGCTGACGAGCAACTTGCTCATCTCGTCTGCTAATTTAGCAAAAGCATCCAGCAATTCCTGCTGCTCTTCAACGGCTTCGAGGACGAGATCCGCCGCTTGAGGTGCCGGTGTCTCTTCGTCTTCTGATTTTTCATTGTCCCTTCCGCTGCCTTTGAGCATAGTTGTAGGAATACGGAGCCCCCCCACGATCTGCGGTGCCTGTCCTTCCGCTGCGTCTTCACCCTTGTTGAATCCGGACTCAACGTCAGAGACAGTAGGCGTTGGATTGGCGGGGGTAAAACCGGGTTTGCCATCCTGTGGCGGTTTGCTCCGGTTTACGCTGACTCCCTTGCCGGGTTTGTTCGGATCCTCTGGAATTTCATCCAAACCTTCAGGTGGCACAATACTGTCAGGTCCGTACTTCTCCACCTTTGCCGAGTCGTTCGGTTCGCCTTCCGTAGACGATTGCTGTCCCTGCGCGGATTGCCCTCCCTGCGCTTCGCTATCGGTAGGTTCACCGGCGGAAGCGGGTTCAGCAGGTGCCCCGGGTGCCTCAGCGGCACGCGAAAGCAAATCTGCGACAGAAGGCATCCTTTGTCCAGCGATCTCATCTAACTGCTCAATTATATCTCCCCACGCCTCCAGTTGTTCTGCATCAAATTCTTCATTCTTTGCTGCTTCTTGAACCAACGCTGTGCCGGTTTCGACTAGACTGTCAAGCCTTGCTGCGTTGGCGCGTTCTGCGGCAGCTTGTTCTTGGATTCTCTTGCGCTGCGCGGGATCGTCAAGTGTCTCTCGAGGCAGGTCGCGTAGTTCGCGGTTGATTTGATGGAGCTGCAACTCTTTGTCGTGGACATCCTTTGCGGCACCCGTCCAGAGCTGCATCTGTCCGACTAACCACTTGAAGTGTTCTGATGGCGTAAGCACATGGAGGACGAGGTGCGACGAATAGATACGATCACGGTTAGGGAGATAGTCCTCTGCATAGGCACGCAGCCGGATGCTCTGCGGTTTCACACTCTCACGTTTCGGTGAAAATGTGGCAGCAACGGTCAGGGTGTCCGCCGTTGGTGTCCCTGCGGATACTATTTTCTCGCCGCTGGTGGGTTCGGGGTTGTGAATCGGATTGCGGATGCCTTCCCATTCTAAGCCGATCCGTTTCACACCAAAATCGTCCGCTGCCTGAATCTCAAAAGCAAGCACTTCATTAGAAATGACGACTTGATTGTTCTTTAGTTTACTTAAAGCGACCGTTGGTGCTTCATCATTGAGTGCCTCGAATCGTAGCACTTGCGGTTCACGTGCGGCGAGTCCGAAGCGGTCCCGCCATGTCAAGTGCATTTCTGTCGTCGTCTCTACCGATATCGGTTCGGTCGTCACACGCGCGCCATCCACTTTTTGGGGACGATTGTTCAACGTTGCTTCTGACAGTTCACGTGTAGTTGTGGCTTCTAAAGTGGCAGTGCTGCCCTTCACTAAGTTCACGATTCCGCCGCGCACATCATCTATTCGTGGTTCTTGGCGTTGTAGATAGTCGGGGAATTGGACTTTAGCAGTAAGGTCTTTGAGTGCAGGGCGCAATTTGGGTTCGACTGGAATAGAACGCCGTGCGTCTCCAACTCGGAGTGCGACACTTCCCTCCTTGGTTTGCGGCGGTAACTGAAATTTGTAGGATGTCCCGTCGCGTTCGGCAACGATCGGTGTCTGATCCGCGTATCGTGCCTCACCCGATTCGGGTTTCCATGGAGAATCCTCTTTAAGACGGGTTTCAACATCGAAGGGTTCCGCGTAAGCGACGACGCGACGATCGGCGTTACCTTCCAACTGGGCAAAAGTATACCGCTCTACGTTCCGCCACGGCGTTAACCATCGAGCGAGTGTATTTCGACTCGTTGCGGGAATCACAAGGATCCCGATGACAACCAGTATTATGGGGACACCTGCTGCATAAGCCCAACGGCGATGTCGCGGATTCGGAACAGCGTCTGCCAGATTATGCTTTGCTACCTCGGCATCCACCTGACGCATCGCTGCCTCAACTAAAGCGGGGCTTGCCGATTTATCTGACCTATTGGAAGCGAGTTCCACGATGCCGAGCACGTGATCACCGAAACGTGGAAACTTATGCTGCAACAGCCGAGCGATGCCTTCCAAGCTCCGATGTCGCCACACCCAATTATAGTACTTTAGGGGCAAAAAGAACACCATCCCTACCATTCCAGTGAGTAGGATAAGTACCCGCAAAAGCGTAGGTGTATCAAACAAGCGGTCTAAGCCAAACACGACAAGATACGAAATCATGATGCCGAAGATCGCCGCTAGTGTTCCCTCGGCGAGCTTGATTATCCATACCCTTTTCCGATACTGTTCTAACGCGTCCTGCATACGCCGGGGTAAGCCAACCGTATCTTTTTGTGATCTTGTTTTTTCTTCTGTCTGGTTCATCAGAAATCTCCTTGTAATAGTTATAAGTTATAGGTTCTTGGTTTCGGTTTCCGATGTAATCACACCTTCTTTGAAATTTCCCAACACCTCTGAAATGTTCAGAAGTTTCAAAGAGGGTTGCTGACATCAGAACGCAAACTTATAACTTATAACCAAGAACTATTAACAATTTTTATACCCACCCATCATCAATCATCAATGTCAATGGGGATTCCATCTCTTCAAGGGGTAGCTGAATCCGTTGTCGTTTCCGAGACGATTCATAAATTGCCATAAGGAGTTCTAAGGAGGCGTATCCTTGGAAACCACTTGAACAGTGTTCACGGTTCTCCTCAATAGCTGCAATCAGGTCTTGTACAGGGCTAATTTCCGAAGGTAATTCCGTTGTCCGCCACGCGCCTCCGGATTGCTGGTTACGGATACGGAGTGCCGGTCCACCTGGTGCCGCCAGTTCAATCTCACCTTCTGTCCCATAGCAGTAGATATGGTGATAACCAGGTGCAGTGTCGCTACCGGATTCGATGATACCTCGGACATTGTCTTCAAATTTGAAGTACCCGATCGCGAAATCCTCGGAGTGCAGATCATATTTAGTCGGCGTGCCGATCCGTTCGATTTGACCTATCACCCAACTCACCGGACGGTCCCCGTAAATAAATCGCATCAGATCAACCGTATGTGTAGCATTGTCTTTCAGGTCGCCACCGCCACAGATGGCGTGGATTCGGAAGAGTTCACCGATTTGACCTTCGGCAATCATCTGTTTCGCTACAACATAAGGTGCGTTAAACCGCAGCTGATGGTCAATCGCTAATTTCACATTGTGCTGTGAACACGTCTCAAGCATCTCCCGCGCCTGTCCGAGATTTTCCGCCATCGGTTTTTCGGAAAGAATCCCTTTGACACCGCGTTTTGCGACTTCAATCACAACCGGTGCGTGCATCTTTGGACGCGTACAGACCGAAACAATATCGATATCTTCTGTCTCGAGCATCTCAATGTAATCAGTATACTGCTTTTCGACCTCGTATTGTTCGCCGTAGGCTTTCACGCGCGCTGGGTCAATGTCGGAAATTGCAGTTAGCGTTGCTCTCGATTCCTTCAAATACCATCCAGTATGCATGTGGGAAATTCCACCGCAACCGACTATTGCTACTTTATAATTCTTGCCCATTGTAATAAATCCCTTCCCAACTTCTGGTCAGAATAGGTCGTTGGTTATCGGCTTGGCTTCCATATTCACGTCTTGATGGTATATTATACCACGTTTTATCGTAAGGTGTCTATTGCTTTTCATGATAAGTTTAGATTGTGCCGTTCATTTTTCTCGCTACCCAGAACGCGCCCAATAGGAAGACTAAAATGCCGGCCCAGATTGGGTGTGCCCAGATCCGCGTGCGATGCACAGTTGGTGCTGGCTCCGGCAAGGCTGCGAGGTGCTCCAGTAGACTCGGCACCTCAGAAACCGGTACTAACTTGCCCTCGGTAATCTTAGCGATTTCGTCTAATACATCAAAACGTGCCAAACGTCCTTGTTGTTCCCGATTTAAGCCTTGCACTGATAGATCTGTCTGAACAGAGGCACCGGTTTCACTACTACTCGCAACGAGACGATAGTTACCGGGCTCTTTCGGTACAAACGAACCCACGAACAAGCCTGCTAAATCTTCCGTCCCCGGCTGGAGTCGGATTGTCTGCGTTTTGCCCGATGGCGAAATCGCCTGTACCACAACCGAACCGCTATCTAAGGGACCGCCGACGTTGTCAATAGCGTTGGCATTTAACGTCAACACGTCATCAACGTTGGGTCGGTCGGGTGAGTAAAACAAGCGTATTGCTTCACTTTGTGCCATCTGTCGTCGATATGCCATCCATCGTGCGACTTGACTCCAGAAGCGATAATGATACCTATCCTCAACACCGTGCCGCCAACGCCAAGCACTATCTGTCCCCATAAACAACACTTTACCGGCCCCAAACGTCTTGGTCACAATTAATGGCACTCGTCCGGCGGCAGTCGCGACTTGATCGTGTACTGCGAGCGTCTCGGTACCAGCCTTGGCTCGCTTGACTCCGGTGTGCCAGAAAAACCCCGGTAACTTGCGCCACACTTCGCCGTTGTCTTGGTCGGTATCTCCGAGACGGGTTAGCAAACTTCGTTGTCCTGACTGAGTGAGTGCGAAATATCCCTGTATATTCGAGCCGACACCTTGCGGTGTTGCTGGGTCTAAGACCACAGGATAGAGGTCGGCAAGTGGACCGGAAATTAACGAATCGTGAGATCCTGAGCGTCCTGGCATAAAGACGATACCTGAAGCTTGGGCACTGACTAACTTCCGTAATTCCCGTGCGTGTTCGACTGTTAATTGGTCTTCTTTCACACCGACATCGCCAAGAAACACTACGTCATAACGGCTCAGTTCCCTCGCGTCAGGAAAACGTTTAATATAAGTGCGACCGCCTCCGACATTTGGCAGCTCTGGATGAAAGAGGAGACATGTTACTTCAACGCCGGGATCCCGTTCTAAAGCGTTCCGTAGGTATCGATACTCCCACCGCGGATACGCTTCGATGACAAGGACTTTCAATTGTTCCTCGCGTATGGATATCGGTGCGGAGATCTCATTATTTTCGGGAATCAATTCCTCGGCATCCGGTGCGACACGCAGGTTTAACGTATAGTTCTCTGTCGCTGAGGGTGTCCAGACGATATTATCTTGTGCCTGACTCATGGCGGGGACGCTGACAACCTTGGTAACCGTCGCCTCATTATTGACCCTGAGTGTAACGCTCACATCTCGATCCTGGCCCAAGGTGCTACGGACAACAAACGGGATGCGCAGCTGCTTATTTGTCACCCCAAAGGTCGGCGCGTCCATCCTGACCAACTCGATATCTGGTAGCGGGACCTTACTACCGACCCCTACTGCGAAGACGGGAATCCCTTTCATCCGAAACCGTGTGGCTGCCTCCACCGGGGAGTTGCCGACATTCCAATCGCCGTCCGATAGCAGCACTACACCGCGGAGATTCGTCTGATTGTCCAGAACGTGTGACAGTCCAGCATTCAAATCTGTTGCTTCTTCTGCTGGGTCCAACTGTGAAGAGAACGGTTCAAACACCACATTGAGATCGCTCGCCTCTGTGGGTTTCCAGACTTCCTCGGACATCAGCGGTTGGATTGTCTCCGCGCGGCTCTTGCGTTCGCTGGAGAGATTTTGGTCGTCGAAGACATCCCGTGTCTCCATACTTTTAGACTGGTCCCAGAGTACGGCGAGCGTTGAACGTCGATCTGGTGGTTGTATCTTCAACCATTCGGGTTGATTCAGCGTGGTGACCACTAAACAGACCAGTACAAAACGCAGCAATTCAAGCCACCCTGTTCGCATGCGATACCCACTGCGGTGCCATGCCAACCAGCACAGGACACCGGTCACAGCCACGATAAACAGCCCTAAGACCATGATGGAGCTGCTTGAGAGAAATTCGAGGCTTCCCTGTTGTTCTTGCATTCTTGTGTCTCCCATTACTGGTTGTCAGTTGTCAGTTGTCGGTTCTCAGTTAAGAAACTGCCATCTGATAACACATTCCTTAACTTTAACCATCAACTCGACTCCCTTATAAATGATAAATGTTAAAGCACGAGTTGATGGTTAAAACTGAAAAGTTTGCACAGCAAACCGTACTGATAACTACTCTTCTATTCCGTGCTGCCATCTGCGACTGCGAGGTCCATTAGAGGGCTGCTCTCAGTTTTTCGGCTTGGTAAACTTAGGACTGCCTCTAAAATGAGTGCTAACGCCATTGCGATGAGGAAGATACGCCAGAGTTCACTCGCTAAGGCGGATGTGTCTCCGACATCAACATCAATTCTTCGGTACGACAGTCCATCAAACAGTGCATCCACCGTTTCAACAGGCGATGTCTTGGCATTGTCCTCAGCGTGGCTGCGGTTCACCGCTACCCAATATTCTCCTTCACGATAGACACCGGCATGCAATTCGCGCTGTGAAGGGGACGCTGTATTCTCAGCAGGTGCTACTGATTCCCACTGATCTCGGTCTTTGAGTACACCAACGCCGGCATCGCGTTGCGCTGCGGCAGCCAATGTGAGACACCCTTCAGTCAATGCCCGCTGTAGCATGATATAAAACACAATACCGTCCCGCTCGAGAGAAGAGTATTGTGCGGTGGGTAGCGTACTACAGAAATAAATTGCCCCGTGATCCGTCGGCACACGCGTTAATAGGGGGGTCTCATCGTCAAACCTTGCCAACGGTGTTCCAGTACTCTCAAGGGTTCGGTAACGATAGGTGCGGAGTCCGTTCAATGGCAAAGCATCCCCGCTCTCCACATGTGCCAGTAGATCGGCATCGCCACGCCACCATGCGACTTTGGCGACCTCCTTACCGTCAGCGGACTGCCAGTCGCCCCAGTGTGAGTCAAATAGTTGTTCACCGGTGTTCTGCGCTGGTGGAAAGAACATAACCGCACGCCCGCTGTTGACGAAATGCGCAATCTGTTCCGCTACTAACCCACTCGGTAGTGCCCCTTGCCAGATCAAAAGTCCCGTACTTTCCCAGTCAATCTCTGCGACTCGGTTTACAGGAATCACATCTGCTTGGTGTTGGAGTCGAGGATCCAATGGAATAGCAAGTGCCCGGCGGAACGCTTCGCCGATCCTTTTATCATCACTGACGACGACTGTCTTTCGCACCGGTGGTTCTGAAAAGACGAAGAAAAACCGATTGTCCAAAGGGTTCGCATCACCCGGTAAACTCACGGATCCCCAACCTGAACTGAGTTTGGCATCAATAGGGATACGATGTCCTTGTAAAGAGGCACCGAGTGTGTCCAGCTCCACTTCAACGACAGACTGGATGTTGTTGACTTCAAACTCAATCGGTACTCGCCGCGTGCGACCGCTATTCCCGTTTGTCCGCACCATTACATCAAGAATCAGTTCCGCATCATTACCACGTTTCCACCGTTGCACGTTTTCCACTCGGACGGATAGGTTGTTTGAAGGCGGATCTGTGTACGCCAGTAAGAAATGATGCACACCCTCTAATTGGGCAAACGCTTTGCTTATAGCGTTCCAACGACCGCTGTGAACATCCCAATCGTTCTCGTTCAAGTCCGAACAGATCCATATTTCCGCGCGTCCCGATTCATTTGCTTTGAGGTACGCTAACGCCGTTTCAAGCATACTTGGGATATTTGCGCTGGTGGCACTCGCATCGGTCATAGGTAGGTTCAATAGAGCCTTCGGTGAATCCACTTCCTGCATCTGACCGCTGGCACTATCAATCAGAAGTAAGTGTGTTCCGTAATCACCTTGTTCCAGCAATTGTGCGAGTCTCTTCAGTGCCGTGGATCTTTTTGACTCACCTGCCTGGAGGTCTTGCATTTCCATACTCGCGGAGCGATCGAGAAGAATCAGCGTGGCATCCGGCTTACTCAATCCGACGCTTCCGAGCCATCCGCCGGAGAGGGGTCGGCTAATGGCGAAAATCAAAGCCCCGATAGCGAGTACGCGCATGAGTAGGATAAGAAGATGCCGAAGGCGTGCCATGCCTCTACTCATACGCTTCGCACGCATTAAGAACATCATCGCCGCCCACGGAATTGTACGGTGCCGTTGCTGATTGATTAAATGGATGATGATCGGCAGTGCCATCAAAGGGAGCGCGATTAATGCTAAGGGTTGCAAAAAACTCATATTTTTAATTTGCCTTGCGGTTCGTTGAGGCGGGTTTTGGGAAGAAAGTTCCTCTCCGTATATCCGCCCTCCATTTCATTACGGGCTTACGTTTTGGATTTTTTCACCAGACTGATAACTACCCCTCACTTATGTCTTTTGGGTGTCCGTCCCAACAAGAATCGTGCCAATACATCGCCATAGTTTTCGTGGATCCGGATGCGATGATAGTCAACCTCGGTGTCGCGAATGACCTCGTCTATACTCTCAAGGTATATTTCCATCGCGCGTCGGTACTGTGCACCGATGACAGTCGGATCTGCGAGTATGGGTTCTCCACCTTCCATGTCAACAAATCGCATGGGACGATCGAATTCAAAATCGAGTTCGTTCTGCTCCATAAGGTGAAAAACAGCGACATCATGTTTACGAAACCGCAGGTGTTCAAAACAATTCCTCACCGTTTCGGGTTCAATAAACAGATCTGAAATAACGACGATCAATGCTCTCTGTGGGATACGTTCGGCAGTTTCATGGAGAACGTCAGCCAAGCCGGTTTCACCGGATGCCTCCATTGTTCCTAATTCATCAAGAACGACACTCAGATGGGTTGCGCTGCGCTTTGGTGGGATTTCTTTCTGGAATGCTTGACCCGCACAGTAGAGTCCAACGGCATCACCTTGTAGGGCGGCTATATAGGCTAAGGTGCCTGCCACGCGACGTGCGTAGTCGAGTTTACTCAAACCGGATTCCGCGTCGGTTCCTGCGGAGTTTCCGTTGTATGTGAAATCCATTGAACCGCTGGTATCAACGACTAAGCACATCCGTAGGTTCGTATCGGCTTCAAATTCCTTGATGTAGTAGCGATCATTACGCGCATAAGCGCGCCAATCGAGTCGGCGTGTGTCATCGCCTGGGACGTACTTACGGTACTCGGCAAACTCAAGGCTGGAACCGCGAATTGGGCTCCGATGTTTACCGGAGACACTTCCGACCATAGGCAGTCGAGCGTGCAATTGAAGCGTGGAAAGACGTTCCAGTACCTTCTGATTAAGGTAATCCCGTTTGAGTTGCAACATAATTTACCCCTATTCCGACAACTCTTCAACGAGACGGCTGACGATGTTTTGGCTGGTGATATTTTCGGATTCCGCGGCGAACGATGTAATGACGCGATGCGCCAGCACAGGGGCCGCCACTGCGACGACATCCTCAAGTCGCGCCATGTAGCTGCCGCTGAGTGCTGCACGTGCCTTTGCCCCTAAGATTAAGTATTGAACTGCTCGTGGACCGGCACCCCAAGCAACAAGCGGTTTTAGCCAATCAGGGGATGCGTCACCTTTGGGACGGGTACTCCGGACTAAATCAACAGCGAATTCGTAGATATGCTCTGCTACCGGCACCCGTCGCACGAGGTCTTGAAAGGCAAGCACCCGTTCACCTGTCAGGACGTGTTCAAGTGTTGGAAGTGCCAGCCCGGTTGTGGTGCGGGCAATCTCTATCTCCTCAGTGCGTTCTGGATAGTCTACTTCAATCCTGAACATGAAACGATCGAGTTGCGCCTCCGGCAACGGATACGTCCCCTCCTGCTCTATAGGGTTCTGTGTTGCCAACACGAAGAACGGCGGTGTCAGTTGGTATGTTCTGCCGATGACTGTGATTTTGTATTCCTGCATCGCCTCGAGCATCGCGGCCTGCGTTTTTGAGGGTGCCCGGTTAATTTCGTCGGCGAGAATAAGATTGGCGAACAGCGGTCCTTTTACGAACTCAAACTCCCGCCTACCGCCTGGTACCTCCTGAAGGATGTCGGTTCCGGTGATGTCCATCGGCATTAGGTCGGGTGTGAACTGGATTCGGCTGAACTGCAACGCCATCGTCTCAGCGAACCTGCTCACTAACAGCGTCTTCGCTAAGCCAGGAACGCCCATCAAGAGTGCGTGTCCTTGAGAAAACAGACAGATCGCTAAGTGTTCGATAACTTGCTCCTGACCGACGATAATCTTGGCAAGTGTTTGTTTTAATTGGGCGTAGACGTTGCGCAGTTCGTCAATTGCAGCAACATCGTCGGCATGCATTGTGTCAGTGTTTGGTGTCGTTGTCATTAGGTTCCTTTCGTGTTGTTGTTATGAAGTTGTAATGTAAAGGAAACACAAAGTTTGCGTTAATACCACGGTAGCAAATTTGGTGCCAGTCTGAATACTCCCGTATCAATCGGATTCTTTATGAAACGTTCAGAAATAACCGCACAAAATGGGGCAAATTTATGCCTTATAGCACGAAAGCGGGCAAAATTTACTCACCGGTAGCATATAGGTGGACTAAAAGTTTCAATTTATAGTGAACTAAAAGTTTCAATTATTAGTGACGCAATTTGTATGCGAAAAAGGTGCATAATTTCACTTTTTTCCGTAAAATGTTAGAACCTCCGAGGCGATGCGATATGCGTATCCATCCATTTCAACCGAGCTTGTAGCCATCTTTTTATCTGTTGGACTTCTTGCTCATAAACGAGTAGACCCCGATTTGTGACCAAACGACTGCCAAAAGCATTGTGCCCGTGCGAGGCCCATCTCTGGTAGTCTCGCTGTTGTGCTTCGGACAGATACTCAGCGGTTTGATCAATCACGTCAAGGAGTTTAGAAGTGGCGAGTACATCTTTCCGAAGTGCCTGCCACCGCTTAGCGAGTTTTTGTGTGAAGTTTTTGTCTTGTAGGAGTCGATCCCACCAAAAAGGGACAGGGTTTGTATAAATCAGCCATCCATCCGTTTTCCAACCCTCATTGAAACTTGCATTGCCCATTGATAAGTTGAAATCCCAGATGGGACCCATTGTCAGTTTGCTGTCTGTGTCTTTGTACATGTATGTGCTGTTCCGAAATCCATCTATGTTTCTGAAGAGTTCATTGATGATGAAATGGTCGATAAAAGCATCGGTATCTATGTACTTGGTATATCCGCGTTCTGGGTCCTTAAAATCCTTTCCAGCTAACGCTGCTTCAAATTCGCTCATGTAGTTCTGAATCCACGTTTTTTGGGCGGCAGACATCTCGTATCCTTTTGGATATACATAAAAAAGTCGCGTAGAACGGGTGAAAAAGTAAGTTTCATACCTGTCCGTTTTATCAATTTTTAGGATATAACCCCCGGTGATGTTCGCGGGTTTCAGCGATTTAATATCAACACGGTCTTTTCCGCGTTTTATCTTTTCTATGAGTAGATAGACGCCGACGTAATGTTTGTCTCCGATTGTTGCATCGCCTCTCTCATTGAGAAACACTTCAACAAATTTTGTTCTGCTTGCGTATCTGCCGATGCGATTGCTGAACTCGTACGCCAAATAATTCCGCATCAGGGTTTTATCCCAATAGGGTCCGTTTAAAACCCAATCCGACTCGGCTGGCAGTTGCAATAACGATGCATCTTTGTCGTTGCCTGCATCGTCTTGAATTTCTACACCGTACTGCTTTTTCGGGAATCCGAGCGAAGTTTTCCCCCTAAGTTCTATGCCGATTTTCCCTTCAAAATCAATATGCTGACTATTTAGGGTGTTTCTACCACCGGATTCATCGTAAATAATTTTCATTGCTGCAGGAATTTTAGGTTCATCGCGAATCCAATTCCCGAATGTATCAATAATAACGATTGGGAGATTTGATGTAAACGCCTCGGTGCGATCCAAGTTCGATATTTTTGGGGGTTGATTAGGTTGTCGGATAGTATCAGCGATGCCGTTTGTTGCTATGGCTAAAATGATACTACCGAGAAACATTAGTATAATTTTCTTCTTGAGGTGCATTGTCTATAATCTCGTCAAGGAAGATAGGCAACTCTGTTTCATAGAAACAGCAGTTTTTTTTTCAAACAGTGGATGGAGTCTTCGCTATTTCATGTTTATATCTGGACACTCTTGTTTTACACAAAATAGTATACCAAACACAGACTGCGGATTGCAACTGAAATAGGAATGTCCGTATACCCTAAGCAATTTTCAATTATTAAATTTTTTTCTTCTGAGGTGGCTCAAACGGTAGGAAAGAAAGTTTGGAAGATTGGAGAGGACTTTAAGAGGAGTGCCTAAGTCCTATAAGAATTGAAATTTACCAAGCGTGAGGGTTATCCGTTGTTTCCCTTTTTTGAGCACCACCTGTTTCGGTTGGATGTCAAAGACGACAGTGTCTGCACCAAGTTTCGTACCGATGGAGACAACCTTGATAACACTGGTTTTCGTTGTTTCTTGTAAGATAGCCGTTGCATCTATTTTCCGTACTATAGGGACATGCGTACCGAGCAGCCGATAGGTGTGGGTTTCTTCTTTCGGTTTCCATCCGAGGGGCGCGAAGAGGTTGTTGTCAAGAATGGTTTGAAAAAAACGTTCCTGTGGGTCAACTGGCTTCGGTTTCAGATGCGCGTAGAGTTTTTCGTTTTTTTTCACGGATTTCTTGCGCTCAATGTCGTGAACGATATACACCTTTTTGGGTGGCTGTTCTATCTGATGGAAAAAGAAGAACGCAGCTCCTGAGACGATTAAGATGGCGCATGCCATAAGCAAACGTTTCCCGGTCATCATTACTTTGCTCCTTTTTGAGGAGGGCATCCGTAGGTGCTGGTTTTAACACATCGGATGCCTTAGATTGTTGTTCAGATTGCCGCTGCGATATATTATTCCACAGATATCCAACGGCAATCTGTTCTTGAATAGGTCGTTAATTCAAAAGAGTTGCCGATTCACTTGAAAAGGAGCGCGGGGACATATTAAAATCCTTCACCGATGCCCCAGCAGCCGCCCAATCCGTACCACCTGTATAGGAGGCACTCTTAGAGGTTGGAGTTATCCCTTCTGCGCGGTGTTCCGACCTTTCACCTGTTATTTCGACCTGCCAGGTATTACCCTGAGTGTCTGTCCAGCTCAATTCACCACCGGTTCCGATAGTGACCCCAGGAGGTTACCTGCGGCCCCTACTTCATCTTCAATATTTTCACAGGCGCAGGCACCGGCGATCTCTGTGCCTCTAAGGTGCGTTGGGTTCAGGCGGTGCTGTTTCTTCCCGCTGTTTCGGACGCGTTGGCGGTTTAGGCGGTTGTTCGGGTGCCGAGGCACCGCCGATGATCCGTTTCACTTGTGCCGCGGCTTTCGGATCCGCCTCAGTGAGTTTCCGCATCCCCTCTTCAGGACCATACTGCTCTAAAATCTTCAGGGCCGCTTCAAAGCGCCCAGGAGTCATCAGTGCAGATTGTGCCTCTGACCAGAGTTGACTTTCAAGCCGTTCCGCTGTCGGGAGTTCGGGCAGCTGCGGTGTGAACTGCCGTTTCAGTTCTACTTGGAACTCAGCATCGCTCATATTCACGAATTTTTCAAGTTCACGGAGTCTCTCTTGGAATCGCGCGTGCTCGGCTTGTATAGCCTCGCGTGCGGCGGTGCGAAGGGTCTCGATGTCGGGGGCGGAAGCAATGTCTTCGGGGCCCATGGCATGCTCCTTTTCATACCACTTTTCCCACCGCTCTGGCATTGGCTGACCGAGCACATCCTCATAGTTTCCTGGTGTCAGTGGAATGCCATCCATTTCAGTAATGTAGGCATTTTCCTGGATCCATTGCTCACGGTTATACGGTTTCGGCGGCTCAGAGAGAACATTGTAGTTCCCATCAATGTAGACGATCTCTATATCCTCTGGATGTTTTCCGCGATAAAGCAGGTCATCCCGCTGCTCCTGTGTCAATGTTGTCCCCCAAGTCTTTAGGCTACTGCCTTCACCTCTGCGAATGTACGTCATCTTCCCGATGACGGGCAAGTACTTATCAGGATAGTTGGAAGGAAAGAAAAGTGTCGTCAGCGGTGTATTCGGGTTTTCCGCGGACACCTTTCTCAGCATGCGATTTTCCCATATCTTCCTATCAATGAACCTATTTTCATATTCTTCAAAGTTGGTGGTAATTGGAATACCATATTTCCCAGATCTCCACTCGTCTGGCTGATTCTGTTTCTGCAGGAGGTCTCGGCGCAGTCGAAGATAATAACCGTAATCGCTGGAGTCTTTAAAGTGAGCCCCTTTCTCAAGGAGACTTTGGATCCACTTTTGCTTCGGATAACGCGTATCCCAATCAACCGATTCAGGATAACTCTGAAGAAATGCTGCGTCAAATTCAGCGATGAGTGCTTCGGGCGTCTGAGCACCTTGGTATGATGGAAAACGCACACGGTCGAGTTTGGCGAGCTGCTTCGGCGATGGCCAGATAGGATATGCCGGATGTGAAATTTGCAATGCTTCAAATTGCTTTCTCAGCCACGTCGCTTTACCTAATCTGAAAGCGCGCTCGTCTCTAACCGCTTCAGGCGTCTTCAAATTTGGATTCTCTTCTATTTCTTTACCAAGTCCGATTTCCACCGTCTGCTCAACCCATTCATCCCACGTTTTGACGAGGGTTTTCTCTGCGGAGGCGCGCTTTTCCGCTGAAGTCAGGGGATGCAAGCGTAGACGAACGTTCTCCGCTTGATCTTCTGAGGAAAGAAATGCCTGTTGAAATAAAAGTGTTGTACCCTCCGGACGAAAAATCAGTAAGATTGCAATGCTGATCAGAAGCAAAAGAGAGCATACGACAAACAGATGTTTCCGTGCCATGCTTTTTCTCCTTTTATCGGTGATCCTCCAGTGGCAGCGTTGATACCTCTGGAGGATTCTTTCTCAATGGGTGTTCTTTTCAATCCGCAGTATAGGTCACAAAAGCAGCATCGCTGGCAGTTTCAAAACTGAAAGAGGCATCTGCGGTACTATCAGCCCTTGCGTCACCATCTACGGAGGCCCCTTGAGATATAGGGGAGAGTTCAATAGGGATACCCGGAACACTTACCGTCGTAGATCTCGTTTCCGTTAATGTAACGCCATTTTGATCCGTCCACTGGTACTTTCCGGTTAAAGCACCATATTCACTCAGAGATATATTAATCTCCCCGGTGACAGTCTGTCCAGTCACGTCGGATGTGCCTTCACCCCAAATATGCTGCATCGTCACAGTCCCCATGACGACCTCGGCGAGAAGCGTATCCTCATCACCCGAACCATAATTATTATCGACGGCTTCAGGAACTGTAACAATGGAGGGGTGCCCATTGCAAAGATAATCGCCGTACTGAATCGAATAGGATCTGTCCATACATGGATCCGCAGTCCCTGAATACCAACTCCGAGGATAGTGGTGCCAGTTACCACCTGTTGTCGTATAGGCAGCACGCCAGGCTTCCACACTCGCGCTCCCGGAATATTTCTGACTTGAGGTAAACAACCTGTAAGCATAAATCGATGGGGAGACAGAAGATGAGGCACCACTCCGACTCGCAGAGAGGCTTGCACTCAGATGCCAACCTTTGCCATCATTGACAGAATTCGTGTAATAACTTTTAGAACTCTCGCCACCTGTCCACGAGCAGATGCCGTTGGTGATCGGCAGGAGTACGAATGCCGCAATCGCGACGATGGAGAGGCTCGATCGCGTGAGAGTTCTCGTGAGGTTCTGAAAACGCATGGTAAATCTCCTTATATTATCCACGGACGATAGGCATTTGCTACTCGTCCGTTCGTCGTTATGAAATTGGAAACGCAACATAAAATGGACATCATTTGTCCAAACTTTAAGTACTATATACATCTCATCTGAAAAACTTTAGCACTTTTTCAAAATACACGTGGAGATCATTATTCAAGTGGACTCTTCTTGCAATCTCAACAGTGCCTTTTTCAGTTTTGGCAGCGCGGTTTTCAACAGTTGGCTGACCCGACCTTCTGATACATGAAGCTGCTGTGAGATTTCTATACCCGAGCACCCCTTGAGAAATTTCAACGTTATCACCTTACGCTCCTTTTCTCCGAGCACAGATAGCAGCTGTGGTAGAAAAGACCGGAGTTGTTCAATTTCTATTTTCATACAGACTTCATCTTCAATGCTTTCAGAAGCACAGGCACCGGCGAGCAGCGATGAGACCAAAGGGTTCAGGCTGCAGCAATCCGCATCAGTGGGCTCGTCGTGCGAATACGAGGTATACTTCGCCTCTTTCCTTCGTTCTGACCAGAGGCGGTAGCACACTCGCGATTTGATAAATGTGATGAAACTCACACCGCTGGGATGGTCAGGGTCATACTTTGGCTCTTCTTCCATGATCGTTAGATACGCTAACTGACGGAAATCATCACGCATGCCTTTTAGACGCGCATTACCACAGGTGGCACACTGAACACACTGATTGACAGAAGCTTCAGCGGAAAGTGGGTTGTCGGGTAAAACGTAGAACGGACATTTTTCGGAAGCATTCGGACCGCGATTCTTTGACATAATAGACCTCCTCCAAGCATAGACGATAGGAACACTTTCAAATATATCCCAGAACCTATTGTACTATATACATCTCAAACCAAAAACTTTAGCTTTTTTTACGCGTCCAATTGAATGTCCATATCGCACACACATTAATATGTGCTGAAGACGCTAAACTTGTCAATTTTTTTACAGATCCTACTGGTTCACAAAATTAAGATTCTGCATCACACGGTAGGTATAGTTAGGAATAACGTGAGTTTCATAAATAAATGAAGGGTTCTTTTGTCCAAAAAGAATCCTTTTGGTATCAATGAAGTCGTCAACTTTTCACCAAAAGAAGTGCACTAATGCATGTCGCAGAGCAGATTGGTTTATTTGATTTATAGAACCTTTTACTTTAATTATAAGAATGAAATCGGAAAAGTTAATAGTAAAGGTCATATTTTTTCGGAATTTCACCAAAAATATACGCTGTGATCGTCCAATGAACAGTTCTGGACGAAAAATAGAGGAGATTAGAGCGGTGGGCACCAACCCCATACCTCACCCCAACCTATGTGTACACTTCCATTTTTATTATCAAACTCACATTAGGAATACACATCGCATTTGGGCGGGTGTACCGCAAAACAGTACCTATCCGACCAGGGAATCGCGTAAGTCTTAATATATATTATAAGTGCTAAACCGAAAAAGTTTAGGGTACATTTACATTTTTTCGGATTTTTTTTAGAATTCGCACGTTCTTAAGTAACTATAGATACGAAACTGGAAAAGTTTAGGGCGGTTTCGGATTTTATAGTGAAATCCGAAAATAAGTTTACACATGTAGCATAGAAGACCGTTGGTTTCCTGTGCCGTAAGGGTTTCGGAGTTCGGAAGATGTATAAGGTAGGGAATCCACTATAAGGTATTTCTGGCATACCCGAAAAAACCGACAGTTTTGATACTCAGGTAGGAGAAATGTCCACTATTATTGTTTCTTATTTGCTTTTTCTATGAATTCGTAGGCATGCGGACCCTACTGTCCTATAGAGTTTCGGGCAGTTGGGATTCTGGGCCTGGGGAAATCGGGATTGCTGGTGGGTTCTGTTCGGATGTATCAAATGCCACACGCAGATGTGTGTTTTAAATAGTTCATTCTTCACCGGTGGGTCTACCAATAGGTGGAATATGGTGAGTACCAACGTTCTCAAAACGGATAGTGCGGGAACTGCGCGTTGTCTCCGTGTCCGATTCAAGGGTGTCCCCACCATTGACGAGGAAGCAATTTTGAACAGTCACGTTATCGGACGAGGAGACTTTTCCATCAAATTTTATTGCGGCACCACCGCCCACAGGTCTCCCGTACTCACGATGCACCGCGTCAATGCGACAGTCGCTAACTGTCACGTTACGGCATTCAGAGAGGTTGAGAGCATCTTGATCTGTTCGGATGTTGACATTATCTATCAGCACATCGTCGCAACCTGTGGCGAGAATGGCGTAATCGCCACCGTTCTGGACGTTCAAGTTTAGGATTTCAACGTTTTGGCAGTGTTGCAGTGTAATGCCGTTGTTGCCTGTTCCGTTGAGCGTGCCAGGACCGTAGACGTTTACATTTTCGAGGTTTTCTCCAATAAGCATCGCGACATCTGTGTCAGGCAAAGCTTTGAGTGTCGCCCCTGCGTCAATAGCAAGGGTAACGTTGCTTTTCAGGTGAATGGAGCCAGTTGCATAAACCCCAGATGGCACGAAAACGGTGCCGCCACCAACAGCATTACAGGCAGCGATGGCTCGGTTGATTGCGTCTGCATCGTTGGATTTGCCATCGGCAACAGCACCGAAGTGCCGCACGTTATATGTGCCAACTTTCGCGAGTGCTTCCTGCGTCAGTTCCCCGAGTGTGTCCAGACGTTTTCGATCGGTATGTGCTTCAAAGTTGGTTACCCATTTCTTAAGGGTCATGCTGCGTACGGACGCGGCATAGTCTATCAAGGTCTTTAAGGTGTATTCGTATCTGTGTGAATCAACCCTGCCTTCAAGCGTTTTCCAGAGTTCTGCCGCTTGCCCAGCCATTTCAACCCCTTCTTCCATGTTAGCGTAGATGTCCTGTATGAGGGTTCTGCCGATAGAGAGACGTTGGTCGTGTGCTGTGAAGTGGAAGGCAGTGAGGTGTGCTTCTCCACGTAACCGGTCTCCATATATCTCACGAAGCCCTGGCGCGTACTGCGCTAACACGCGCTGACGCAACTCCGGTGTTATAACGCCTGCCCCTTCTTTATTAACGATGTACGGAGTCTTAACTTGTGCCATGCCGGGATCGGAGGAATCAAGCCATATACCGCGGTAACCGCGATAGTTGTAGGTCTTACGCGTCACTTCCTCAAGCATCATCAGAATAGTCTTGATCGTTCTAAGGACCTCTGGATCATCGCCGAATGTCTGTTGAATCCATTCTGTGTAGATTTCATCCACTGTCAGGTCTGGATTCCAAGAGAGTCGTCCTAACCCGTAATAGTTGACGGCGTTCAATGGAGATTTTGTCCACGCAGGTGAAGGTGAGATCATAGACACGCCCATGATACAATCGACATTGAATTTGTTCAGGCTTCCCGGTCCGTTGCGGTAGGTATCCTGTTGAAACCACCATTTCCACTTCTTGACCCAAGAGACGGGCCAACTCTTGTCAATGACAAGTTCACTTCCATATAAGTTTTTCTGAATCGCGCCATCAAGGGCGGGAATGGGTGCCGCGAGGTCCCAATCGAGAGGGCTGCCCTTAGGAACTATAATGACGTTATCCCGGAAATTGCCGTCCTCGTGTGCGAACAGATCATAGGGAAGCAGGTTCCGATAAGGTTCCGGTGTATATCGAAGATTTCCATAAGCGAAACCGCGCACGAGCACCTTTCCGCCGGACGGTTTCAGTGTGTCCGCGATGCGGTTCACCATTGGCGGACGTGGATCGCCGTTCTGTTTCTCCGAACCGAGTTTCATCAGGTATCCACCGAAGTCGGGGACTCTTTCATAGAGTGCGTCAGCGGTTTTTGGGTCGAGTGCAAGGAGATAATTCGGACTCCAATAAAGCTTGATGCCGTAGTCTCGACAGATGTCGCCAAGTTTTTCGACCTCATCAAGATGTTGTAAAAAATTGTTTCGGTAGTGCCAGTTAATCTCACTCGGACAGAGCGCGTTCCAACCACACGATGCCAGCATACGCACCCAATCTCGAATAAGTTTGGTATCGCCGGTACGCAACTCTTCCCAGCTGAAAATTGAGTTGTCTCTGCCGCCACCGCGCCATCTGTCTCCGAAGAGTCCACGGAAGTAAGACCAATGTGCGACCATACGGATAGGCACTTGTGGATTCTCTAACACATCAAGTTCAAGCGGATCCTGCCCGATTTGAATGCGACGGATCAGATCGAAAGTACCAAAAACAACGCCTGCGGGTATCCCGCCCGCGACAACAACCGCCCCTTCCATCGCCTTGATAACAAACCCATCATCTTCAATGCGATTTAGTTGTAGATCTTCAGCACGATCGCGGATCCAGCTGGAAGTTTCGGCTGTTCCGAGAATAACCTTCGGTCCAGCGACAGTGGCAGTCTCCGAAACAGAAGGCTTGAAACCGAACATGGATTCCGCCGCCTGTGCCAATTCAGAAGCAGCCGTCTGGACAGTCGAGTTCTCGCCTTCAGCAACAATATTTCTAAACACATCCTGATTCGGCTGTTCAGTCGTGGGTGGATTGAACTGTAACCACGCTTTGTAGAGTGTCCTGTCTACCTCTTGATATTTGTAAGTGTTCTGCTTTTTATCGGTAGGATTCGTATCCCGTCTTCCTGCGTAGATGGTTTTGGTCGCATCGTAAATCTGACGAATTTCAGCGTCGGTCAGGGGCTTGTTGTAGATACGGAGATCGTCGAGATAGCCAGTAAAGTCTTCACTGGTCTGAATCTCAGTTAAACCTTCTCGGCGCAGCGGCTCCATGTTCACTGTAGATAAATCGATTGTTGCGATCTGCTCTCCATCACGCCATCCGACGATCTGTTTCGCTTTGTCGTCATAGGCGACGGCGAACAGATGCCACTCGGAGTCCCCAACGGAGGCTTTCACATGTGGATAAAACGCCCATTCACGCAGGTCGTACTTGGGCCAATCGTAGTCAAGGATCCCTTCCCAGTACTCAAAATCCTTCTCACCTCGGAAACGGACCTGAAAACAGCCACGATAGTTGTTAAGTTCGATCGCATCGTTGTTATATCCGAGGATGTTGGACCTATCCGACCCCGAGTTTAACCAGAAACAGATTGTGCCGCGCGATATCGCAAGCGGGGAATTCTCAGGCACAGGGATTCGCATCGGCTCTGTCTTCCGCATCACTTCGATGCAAGCACGTCCTTCACCGAGTGAATAAATCTTTGTTCCACCGAGTACCGCGTGGTTGTTATTACCAGAGAGGTCTCTTCCGGTTCCATCGTCAAAATCCCAACGACCCACCAGCACTTCAGGTTCACTTGCCATGACACTACTGAGTTCATTTACCAATACCAGTGCAACGACTACAAAAACAGTAATGAATACTTGATATTCCATGCCTGTCCTCCAATGTATTCTAAGGGTACTTGAAGACGTATAATACTGTCCTCTTTTCACTGCGTCACCGACAAGATCCAGTCTCGAGTTAAGTCCAATACCATTGGTGAAAGCGTCTCTTCGATGGCACCGTATTCGTTCATCAGACCTGTGCGAGCGTGTTGAAACAGGTGGTTGTGTTCCGGCAAGCGATGTACAGTAACATCCTGATTTCCACCTTTTTCAAGTGCCGCAGCGATAGCCGTGAGGTTTTGATCGGCATCAACCTGCACATCCAGTTCACCGTTGAGTGTGAGGACAGGCACTCGGATTTTCTCGAGGGCAGGCCGCGGATCAAAGGTAAGAAAATAGCGCATCCAAGGCGTAAGTGACTGTTCCGCGAGTGCCCGGACCTGTGCCTCGTTCTGTTCTGCCGGAGGGACACCGTTAATTTCAAGCTGCTTGCGTACAATTTCGTCAACCGCTTGTCGCCGTTTGTCCGCTGCCATATCTTCTGCAGTCAAGATCGTAAATAGTTGATCAAGGAGCGTCAGTAAATTCTGTTTACGCTCACCCGCGATGCCCGCTGCATCGAAAATCCGTTCGTTCTGTTTCCGCAACAACTCAGCACCGGGGACACCGGGACCTGCCATCAGCACCACGAAACCGACATCGTTGCTGCGACTGGCGACGATGGCTGCGATAAGACCGCCTTCGCTGTGACCGATCAACCCGACACGCCCCATTCTGTCATCCTGCTTGAGGAACGCCACGCCTGCTTCTACGTCTGTTGCGAAGTCTGCTGTCGTTGGCGGTTTCGGATGCGGCGTTGACTGACCGATACCGGGATCATCCACACGGAGGACAGCAATACCTGCACGACTCAGATGGTCAGCGAGCACCCAAAACGGTTTGTGCCCGACCAACGTCTCGTCTCGATCTTGCAGGCCGCTACCGGAGATAAGCAACACTGCTGGAAAGGGACCGTCACCTTGTGGTAACGTCAAAGTCCCCGCAAGGTTCACAGCACCGTTCTGAAAGGCTATCTCTTCAATCTTATAGGGGAACGGTGGTTTGGGTTCTTGCGGTCTCGCGGGACCCTTGACGCTCTCACGGGAGAGTTGGAATCCGAATGTGGCACCCGCTTGGGTGAATGTGCCGCTGATGGCACCCTCTTGTAGTTTCCCACCAAAGGTTGGATTTCCCGGCACGCCGCGAATAGAGAACTTGACGTTCACCCCCTCATCGTTTTCCTCGACGTGGATATCAGATAGTGGCAAGCCCTTCGCACCTTGGGTCGGAATGTCAATAGTCCCACTCCAATCATTGTCGTTGATGGTGAGATCTACCTTCACGGTAATAGGTTGACCGGGAATGTCAATCTGTCCCTCCCAATGTCCGACGACACGGTCTTCCGCGTGGGAAACTGAAAGACTTACCATTATTGCCATGACAACGAGAATTGTCTTAAGTAAACCGGATTTTATCTGCGATGAGAAGTGCTGATGAAGGTTGCTTGGCACTTAATTTGCCCCTTGTTGATTGACTTTTATATTTCCCCATGTAGTGGTTAATTTACCAGCGGGGTAAACTGATAGTGCGGATTTGAGTCCCCTTGTCATGATGGTTTTAATATCAGCCTCAGCCAGTGCGACAGTGAAAAATGCGACATCGTCAAAGACACCGGAATAATATTGTCCCCATTGATGCAAAAAAGTTGCCCCGATACTGATATCCGTAAAAACATAGGTATCGGTAACTGTGTCGCCTTCTTTGCCATTGTAATAGCCCGTCGCGTTTCCCTCACCATCTAATACAAACGCGTAGTGTCCCCATTTATTATCGTCAAATTTTGGGATGACGGGTTTCCACGCCCTGCCCCAAATGTCAACGGCTTCACCTTGGAACCGAATTGCGAAAGCCGGATTTGTTGGCCCACTGACATTCGATATTAACCGATCATCATTGGCGGCATCACTCGGTTTCGCCCATAGAACCACTGTGACCTCTCCAGCCAACCCTAAATTCCCGACAAGAACATGCCCTTTACTTTCATTCCCATCAAATTCCAGTGCGGACCCGAATTTACCGTTCTTTATCCATTTCGGAGCGTTCATAATTTCTCCGTCTTTACCATTTTCAGAGGCATCTGTCGCTGTATCCCCCTTACCTTCATCAAAGAACCACATCCCGGCAACAGTTTTTATATCAAATTCAGCAGTGCCGATGTTGGTAAATATCAAACTCAAAACAATTAAACTCGCAAGCATTAAATTCGGCATTACGATCTTCATCTGTCATAACCTCCATTTATTATACAAGAGCGTTGTGAATCGAGAATTCGTGACAGCATATAGGAGTCAAATGTGTGGTGTGCGGATGGACAACTGACTCGTTCTTATCACTCATTCGCTATTTTATCACTCATTCGCTATTTTATCACAGATTCAATCTTTTTCAAATTTAGACGATTTTGGGAATTGGAGTGTTTTTTTCACCACGCCGGTGTCAACATCCCATAATCGGATCGTCCGGTCGTTACTCCAACTGACGATTGTCTGTCCATCAGGACTGAATGCGGCACCGTTGATGGCAGCTGTATGTCCTTTAAGCGTTTTCTTATGTGTAAGCGTTTTCTTATGTGTCCCTGTAATAGCGTTCCACAGGCAGATAGTATTGTCTCTACTTGCGGTGGCAAGCATTCGTCCATCAGCACTGAACGCTATACTATCAATACTTTTTTGATGTCCCTTGAGGGTTTTTTTGTGTTTTCCAGTCGTGACATCCCAGAAACGAATGGTTTTGTCCCTACTCCCACTCACAAGTGTACTACCATCAGGACTGAATGCCACACTCTCAACCTTCTTTGTATGGCCCCTAAGTTTTTTGTTTTCTTCTCCTGTGATAAAGTCCAACAGACGGATGTAATCATTCTTATTATCTATGTTCACAAGGATACCGCCATCACCGTTAATCGACACGTTGGCATAATCTTCATATTCTCTGGACGTTTTTTTATGTGTGCTTGTAGCAACGTCCCACAGATTAGCCTCATAACTCCCCCAACTTGCGAGTGTATCGCCATCGCGGCTGAATAGGACACGAAGAGATCTCCCGTGCTCTGCTATGAAGGTTGTCTTATGTTCACCGGTACTAACGTTCCAGAGGCGGATAAGTCCATCTTCACACCCACTGGCGAGTAACTGTCCATTCGGACTGAATGACACGTTATAGGCATCCGTCATATCCGTCGTGAGCGTTGCGTGCACTTTATCACTGTTCACATCATAGATCGAAATGCCGGTAGAACCGGCAATCGCTAAACGGGTGCCGTCTGGGAAATATTGTACATCATTGATCCCACTTGTATTAGCATCTCTCGGAATAATACTCACGATGAGAACAATCCAAGCAATACCGAAAGCGACACAGATCGCGATCCCTATAATGAATAGTACTTTTCTCATACGCCTCGAAAGGATACTTGTCACAACAGCCGCAGCGATGCCGACCACAAGACCAATAACGATAAACATTCCTTTTTCCATCGGGAATCTCTCCTTTTTACGAGTTATCAGAGGAATAGTTTTTAGTTATAAGTTAAGAGTCGGAAACCTGTCGCGGTCAGGTTGACTGTATCCACCACAGAAATCCTCTTTAAACTAACAACTAATAACTACTAAAACTGACAACCATTTACCCCAGAAACATCTGCATCACTTTGTATTGTCTGTTATGTTAAGTATAGCTGTCAAATCCCATAGCAGCACTGTTCCGTCTTCGCTCGTGCTTGCGAGTGTTTGTCTATCTGGACTGAATGAAACGCTGGTGATGCCCAGTTTATGTCCAGTGAGTGTTTTCTTCTCTCGGTCTTTGATGACATCCCATAGATGAATCTGTCTCCATAAAGTGATACTGGCGCGTGAACTTCCACTTTGACTTGCGAGAATTTTGCCCTTGGGGCGAAACAACACATTCCAAAAAGTCCCATTATACCCTGCGAGTGTTTTCTTCTGTTCACCAGTGTTCGTATCCCAAAGACGGAGGGTGCCGTCCGGACCTGTACTTGCAAGGATTTCGCCATCAGGACTGAACGAAAGGCTTCTCACTTCTGTTGCATGACCTGTGAGTGTGGTCTTGTGTTCTCCAGTGTTTACGTCCCACAAGCGGATGTTCCCGTTCATCTCGCCACTTGCAAGTGTTGCACCATTGAAATTGAATGAGAGGCTCGTGATACTCTCCGTATGCCCTGTGAGGATTTTCTTTTCTTTTTCAGTAGCAATCTCCCATAGGCGGATTGTCTTGTCAGCACTCCCACTCGCAAGTGTCTTCCCGTCCGGACTGAACGATACACTTTCAACGGGTGCTGTGTGCCCTATAAGTACTTTCTCTTGTTTTCCAGTATTCGTATTCCATAGGTAGATGGTTTTGTCTCCACTTTTACTCGCGATGGTCCGCGCCGTGTATTCTGAGAAGCCTGAGAGATCAGTTTTTTTGCCACTCGCAGCGGCAAGTGTCTTTCCGTCCGGACTAAACGACACGCTCTCAAAATAACCTATATTTTCCACGTGTCCGCCCGTTAAGTCCATTTTATGCTGTCCAGTGTTTGCATCCCATAAACGAATGGTTTCATCTCGACTCATCGTAGCGAGTGTTTTCCCATCAGGACTAAACGATGTTCCAACTATCCAGATGCCATGTCCTGTGAGTGTTTTTCGGAGCGTTCCAGTCTCCGCGTCCCATAGGCGAATCGTATGATGTGAATCAGCACTCGTGAGGGTTTTTCCATCCGGACTGAACAACACGTGATTGACGTGATCCGTATGGTCGAGCGTTTTCTTTAGTTCTCCAGTTTTCGCATCCCATAAGCGGATCGTTTTGTCTTCACTCCCTGTTGCAAGGGTTTGCCCATCGGGACTGAAAGAGACACTATGGACATCATCTGTATGTCCAATAAGCGTTTCTTTGAGCTGTCGAGTCTCTACATCCCATAAGCGGACAGTCTGATCTCTACCGCCACTTGCGAGCGTTTTTCCATCCGGGCTGAACGACAAACTATAAACGGTCTTCGCATGTTCTGTGAGCGTTTTTTGGAGTTTTCCGGTCTCCATATCCCATAGTCCGATTGGACCGCTCGAATACGTACCTACAAGTGTCTGCCCGTCAGGACTAAACAATATGTTGGATCTATAATTAAGACTTGCAGCGATTGTTTTTTTTCTCGCCCCTGTCTTTGCATCCGATAGATGGATGCCTTTGTAATCTTGATTTGCGAGGGTTGTACCATCAGGACTCAGGGAGACGGGACCACGCCTACGTTCAAATGTTCGCTTGTGTTCTCTTGCGGCAACATTCCACAGTATAATATCGTGGAAACCGCCACTCACGAGGATTTTCCCATCCGGACTGAACGATATGTTACGAACAGCGTACTTACCTTTTCTGAGCAAGGCGAGTTCTTGAAGGGTCTCCGCGTCGTAGAGCCAAATACCGACGGAACCCGCGACTGCCAGTATAGTGCCATCTGGGGAATATCGTATATCATTGATACTGCCCTTACCGATGCGGGTTTTAGCACCTTCGGGTAAACTCCATTGTGTATAGTCTTCGGCGAAGCTGCTGGATAGGTATAGCGTTGAAAAGATAAGCAGCACCAAAATAATGGGGGATGAAGTGGGTTTCATACGCTCGGATTCCTCTTGCATAATTGGATACTTTAATGGAATGTCTGTTAGGGACTTCTGTGCTCTTTTTAAGTATACCACAAAAACAGTGAAATGTGCCGTTGAAAAAAAGGGTGTGTCAATATTTTGTCAAAGGAATACATGCCACAGACTAACAGTCTATGCTACAGGGCATACATGCTACAGACTAACAGTCTATGCTACACGGGATCGGTTTCCGCTTCTACTTCATTATCATGCATAATTTCCTGCAGCCCTGTGGCAATGCGAAAGGCGACGAAACAGATGCCGATTGAGAGCGCGAACAGCCACCGATACCCGATATACGGTGCAAGAAGCCCGCCTAACACCGGTGCGAAACTCACGGGCATGAGTAACGTGTTCATAAAGCCGATGTAAGTCGGACGGTTTCGTGGGGGTGCGATATTGAGCATGTATGCCATAAAACCTACCATCATGCCGTTTCCCAAAATACCGCCGACTATGAAAATGAGAAAGAAGGCGGGCATCTGTAATGAAATCGGTAATATGCCTGAAGAAAAAGCAAGGATAGGCGGGATGCCCATCATACCTGCCGTGATAATCAGGACCCATCGCACCCCATATTTTTCACCCACATATCCCCACATTGTATTTGAAACCACGCCGCTGAGCGCGGAGCTGACGATGAAAAAGCCGATCGTTGCATCTGAAAATCCGAGCTCGTCCAACGCGTACGGAATGTAGAAGGGGGATGCCATTCCAGAGATGTGCGCAAAAACGCGGAAGAGGATGAACCGCCGGTAATTCGCGTCTGTTCGGAGGAAGTGCGGTCCCTGCTTTAAATGTTCGGAGATGGGTTGCCGTGTCGCTTGAACCGGATGAATCGGTTCGCGTACGCCTAAGAAACTGACAAATGAGAGAAAAGCTGCTGTTACCGAGCAGATAAAAAGAAAGGCGTAGTTATAGGGAAAACCGAGGTCCGTCTCTATATTACAGATAGAGCCGATAAAGTACATCGTGGACGTTTTGAAAGCTTGTGTGATACCACCGAGTATGCCCGTAAAGTCGGATTCGTCCCCAAGCACTGCGCGCACAAGAAACCCGACCCAGATAGCGAAAAAACCGCCGTAGAGTTGCCGTAGGCTAAAGAAACGGGCGCGTCGCTGCGGCTCTATAGCTTTGGAGACAATGTCCATGTAAGGGAGCGTCGAAACGCCCATGGCGGAGGAAGATAAGAAATAGAGTCCGAGGAAGGACCCCGCGAGCAACATCGGGTTTTGCTCACCAATTGTGACCGTGCAGAAAAAGATACCGAGCCATGCCAGCACGCGGACACTCATACCGAGCGCGTAGAAGGACATTTTGCGGGGACGGTGTTCCAATAGGTTGGACATCAACAGTTGGGGCCACATCCACCCTGCCGTCATCATTGAACCGGTTAAACCCACGAGAAGATCCGAGCCGCTTAACTTATGGATAAAAGCAGGGAGCACCGTCGATGAATCCGCAAACGCGAGGTTAATACGCATAAAGGTGCCTTGGAGCAACGCAAATCGGAAGTTGCGCCGCTGGTCACCTACTTTTTTAGGCATTCTCTTTTCTGTTCCTATTCAAATTTTTTGTATGACAACCGCGGTAATTAGAGATTCTGTGCTTTATCTTTTGACATAATTTTCGCAATTAGGTTGAATTGAAATTTTCATCGTCTGTCGGAACGGGAGTAAAATTTTGTTTACAGTCCGCTAATGTTGTGCTAAATTGCGTATAAACTTTTCTAATAGTTGTTAGTTATGAGTTGTTGGTTTTTAGTTATGATCTTCTGGCGTTCAATGTTCTTATGGATGCCACAGCATATCTCAATGCCACAGCACAGTAACTAATAACTTATAACTAATAACCACTAAAGGAAACAGATATGGAACCTCTTCGGATAGGATTTCTCGGTGCTGGCGGTTTCGCGCGGCACACCATTTATCCCGCATTACATCTTGCCCCAGTTGCATTACAAGCCATTTGTGATGCTGACGAGGATCGCGCAAAGGCTGCTGCGGGCAAATTCGGTACAGGTCGGTATTATACGGATCGGCACGAAATGTTTGAAAAAGAAGACTTGGAAGCAGTCATCATCTCCATGGGACCCGACCCCAGACAACCGCTTGTGCTTGAAACGCTTGCGGCGGGGTATCATGTATTCACACCAAAACCGCCTGCACCCTCCCTTGAGGAAACGCTCACTTTGGCAGAAACCGCGGAAAAACACGGTAAAACGCTCATGGTGAACTTCCAGCGGCGTTTCAGCCAAGGCGTACGTCAAGCCAAAGCAATCATGCAGACTGAATCCTTCGGGCAACTCACCCAGCTTTTTTGCTCGTTCTGTAGTGGGAAATACCCAACGGTTAAAAGCTATCTACTTGATTTTGCGATCCACCATTTCGATTTAGCGAGACACATCGCCGGTGCGGATGTCAAGGAACTCAGCGTTTTCCACAATGAAGTTGATGGGCAAGGGGCATTCGCCGTTGCTGTGGAATACACCAATGGCGCGGTGGGCAGTCTACAGCTGAGCAGCCAACGTTTGTGGCGGCGTAACTATGACTACATCGAAATTACTGGCCAACACGAATATATTGTTTTAGACGGATTGTGGGGTGCTCAGCATTTCACCGAATCTGGTAATACCTTTACCTCTAATTTCTCCGATGAACGCAACGGCGAATTGACTGGCGATGGTATCAGTCTCACTGAGTTTGTTAATGCCATTCGTGAGGGGCGGGAACCGGTATCGAGTATCCAAGACTGCGTTGGTACAATGCGGTTCTATGATGCCGTACTTCAACGCAAAAAAGGAGTTATTAGCCTTTAGCAATCGGCTTTGTAGGGGTTGAGGGACCCGACCCCTACGGTGCATTAATGCTTTCCAAAACCGAAAGACACGTCTCGCCGTTAACTAACCGATGATAATGGCCTGCGACGCGCTCGGTAAAATCCTGATTCTCATGCAAGCCACGCAACGGTGTCCCACTGGCAGGGGACCATAATGTCGTATTTGAGAAAATAGACGCAATCCGTCCTTGCACATCTATTTGACTCGCACCAAATGCCCCTCTCAGGATGTCCTGTATTGTTCGGTCAGGGTCTTGGATTTCATACGCTGCACCGGTATCGGTGATACCTCTGTAGTCATCAAGAGATGAGATTGCGTGTGGCGTTAGAAATCGGAGTACCGTCGCGAAGGAATAGGCGAAATCGGATTTGAAGAGTTCTGTGCTGGCATCATAGTTCGGTGAGCGGACGATATCAGCGGCACGTTCGCGGAGTTTCACGGTTTCAATGATGTTAATCCGGGCATTGTCGTCTTTGACCTTACGGATGCGGTCAACGAATTCCAGTGTATACGCTTTCGCACTTTTACCGGCTATCGGGATGTCTGCCTCCACGATCTCAGCATATCCATGCATCAGACGCTCCAGATGTGGGGCAAATGTCGGGTGTGACGCTGCTTCGTTGACATATTCGATGTCGGAGAGCGTGCCTTTGTGTGTAATCCCTGGCACATGCACGGAATTCACCAAAAGGAGTTTCCAATCGTGATAGGGTTCAATGCTCTCTTGACTGACAATAACGCCATAATCGTCAAGTCTGCCGAACGGCACACGCAACATGTTGTTGAGGTCTTCCAAAATAAGCGGTGTTGCAGGTAATGCCTCTGCATAAGTTATTAATTCATCTTGACCTTCGATCTGTGCCTTTGCAGCTGCCTGAATCTCGTCAGGGACAGCATAGACCTGTGGCACGAGTCTATCGCCCATTTCGTTAAGGAAGCCGACATTTGTCTCCAACCACGCCGCGTAATCATCACTGCGTTTGGGATACTCGTTGCAGAGAATATCGCGGATGACATCGCCGTTATTCCGGAGGTTATCGGTATTGATGACACAGAGCGTCGCGTCTGCACCGTGATGGCAAAAGTAGCGGTAGAGGGTTTCATCCAAGACATCCATCGCCAATTCACCCTTGGCGATCCCTGCTTCGGTTACACCGATAAGGATAAGGTCAAGCGGGTTTTCCGTCTGTGCGTAGAATTGCTCACGACCGGCTTCTGTGGCGAGTGTTGTCGCCCCAACGACGCTTGAAACTTGTCGGATACCGTGGATGCCGCTGAGATCAAACGTGACAACATGGTATGTCCCGTTTTGTTGGTTGAAAGCATCGGCTTTCTCAGTGCCACGCGGTTGTCCGACGAAGATACCACCGTTATAGAGATGCCGTTCGTTGAGGATATGGACACATTCGTGGGTCAAGGCGCGTTGTAAACCACCCGCACCGATAGCAAGAATCTTAGTTGGTAGCATGTATATTTTCTCCTTTTCCTAAAATATCAGTATAGAGGGCTAAATAGGCATCAGCGATGTGTTTCCAGTCGTAGGGTTTAACACGCGCAACGCTTGCTTTGCCCATTTTAATGCGATCTTCGCCTGTGTTAATGAGTTTGATGAGCGCGTGCGCGAGTCCATCCACATCGCTCGGATCAAAGAGCGCGCCGTTAACGCCATCTACGACAAGTTCATCAATGCCTTGAACGCGACTGACAACGATTGGAAGTCCTGTCCCCATTGCCTCTAAAACGACGAGTGGCATGCCCTCGGCGAGTGAGGGTAAAATGAAGATGTCCGCTTGTTGGTATTTTTGTGGTAATTCCGAATACGGTACTGAACCCGCAAAACGGATGTGTGACGTTACACCGATATTTTCCGCCAACTTCAAAAGTTCTCCGTGATACGGTCCATCACCGACGATCTCTATTTCAAAGTTATGTGAAACCTTTTCAAGGACTTGCGGCAGGGCGCGGATTAGAAATTGGAACCCTTTGCGTGGGATGAGTCTCCCGATTGTGAGGACTCGGACTTTTTCTGGATGGGGATTGCGCTGGACGGGTGTAAAAGTTTCCAAATCCACGGCATCGGGAATCACATCCATTTGGACATTTGAATCCGTCTCTCGTGCGAGTTCGCGCAAACCTTCACTACAAGCAACGACCGCTGCTGCGTTACCCCAAATCGCTCGGATGACCGGTTTTAGGAGCAGGTATAACCACCGATAATATGGCGGATCAGGGGTGCGGCTCGGTACGTCACGTCCTCCGAGAAATACGACATACGGCACGTCGCGGCGTTTTTGTAGAAGATATGCACCGCCACCCGCGGGAATCCCAAAAAAGACTTGGACGATATCGGGTTCGAATTGCTTGATGAACCGTAATCCGTAGAGACTTGAACTGACCGCGTAAGTTAGCATTTCGTGTACAGCGCAGACATCCCGATTTTTACGCAGTGCACGTACGCGATGTACGTGAAAGCCTTCCACCTTCTCATCTTTCGGGCAATCGCGAAATTGCGAAGTAATCAGATGCACGTCGTGTCCTGCCGCCGCGAAGTGTTTGCCTAAGAAATAACTGACCCAACCGCCACCGCCACCGATCGGTGGAAATTCATGATTGAACATCAATATTTTTAATTTTCCTTGCGGTTCGGTGAGGTGAGCTGGAGGTTTGATACCCATTTCCGTAGATCCGCCTTCCACTTCGTTTCAGGCTACGTACTTTTTAATTTTCTTGTGCGAACGACGTTACAAATTGAATCATAAGACTTGCGATATTGATGCCTGTAACCGATTCCAGTTCTTCAAACCCCGGCGATGGATTGACTTCCAAAATGACGGGTCCGTTGTTTGTCTCTAATAGATCGACACCGGCTATCTCTAATTCGAGGGCTGCTGTTGCTTCTATAGCGAGGCAGTCGTATGCCTCCGGTAGCGTGACGGTTTCCCCTGAGGCACCTTTGTGAATATTCGCCCGGAATTCGCCCGGGGGCGCGCTTCTTTTCATCGCCGCAATTGCTTCACCGCCCACGACGAGAATACGAATGTCAACCCCACCCGCTTCCGCAATGAAAGGCTGAATCACATAATCGTGATGGAGATCACACAACGCATCTACGGCTGAAGTGAGCGAGGTCGGCGTGTCTAACAACATAATACCTCTACCGTGCGTGCCGTAAAACGGTTTTAAAATAAACGGATAATCTCCCATTTCGGCTACAGTGTCTTCTAAAAATGCAGCAGAACCGACAGTGAGGCTCGGTGGGATGGGTAAACCGTGCTGTGCGAGGATACGTAGGGAATGGAATTTATGGCGTGCTGCAGCAATCGCTTTTGCACGATTAATAACTGGCGTACCGATCCACTCAAAGTGTGCGATGACCTCTTCGCCGTATTGTGCTGTCGTGCGACTGAGGCGTGGCATGATAACATCAAAATCGTCTACAGGCTTCCCGTGATATGTGATGCGATCCGATGTGCCACCGACATGGAGGTAAAAGCCGAAGGGGTCTAAGACTTCCGCTGTGTGTCCTGCATGGATAGCGGTTTGGCTGAGCCTAAGTGTGGCGTGGTTTTGAGGTCCCCGGGAGAGGATACCGATTTTCATGTTTTTAATTATGGAGTTTTCGCTCGGTTTTTCCGTTGTCAAAAACCGGTTTTCGCTTAAGTTTGCGTGCATCTGACGCGTGCTGAGAAAGTAAACCTACCGGGGTTGTGCTATTCCGGTGATGGTGAAGACCCACCGACGAGCAGCTCCAACGGCTCCGTTGATTCTCGCAAAAGTTTTAGTGCTGCCTCTCCCCGACAGCGATGTTCGTTTTGAAGTTCTGACACACGCGTCCTGAAAAGCAGCATT
>CAZQIP010000156.1:0-4111 GCA_964593655.1 uncultured bacterium
TCATCGGGGTGTGCCCCGAAAACCAAAACATTTATCTGTTTTTTTGACATTTTTTATCACTTTTTAACGATTGTTGCTGGATGTCAAGTCCGTTGTCCTTGACGATCTTCGGTTAAAGCACATTCCTAACTTAACCTAAAGCCACTTTTTCGACAACGGAGAAAAAGTGTTCAGATAGAACCCAAATTAAAAATATGAAAAACTGGAAAATTGAAGTCTACTATAAACCTGAAGTCCCCGATACCGTTGGGCAGGGCATCCTTGAAGATATTGCTGACCTCGGTATCAGTGATGTTGATTCGGTCCGTACAGCCACAGTCTATTGGATTGAAGGCTCCCTTGACACACAAAGTATTGACCGAATCGGTGCAGAACTCCTCGCGGATCCAATCACACAAACATATACCTTTGCTACGCAAAATGACACTGCAAAAGGTTGGACACTTGAAGTACAATTCAAACCCGGCGTTACCGATGCAGTTGGCGATAGCACCGTCAAAGGCATCAACGATTTAGGCATCACCGGTGTCACCACCGTCCGTACCGGACATAAGTACTGGCTGACAGGAGTCTTAAACGCTGAAGTTATTGAGACTATCGCGCAGCGTCTCCTCATGAACGATGTCATTCAAACATTCACTTATCAAGAACCGTCATCTTAACAGGCATCTACTGTTTTTTCCATTTTGAAATTAAAGATATATCTGGTTTGTAGTAGGGCAATTCATTGCCCGTTGTTAACTTGCGGACGTTTGATAAATCGCACGACTGCGAACCTACCCTAACATTCAAATTGGATGAAGCACTACTAACTTGCATACACCCGAATCACTGTACCTAAATGAAACCGAACTAACGTGGCAGTTGCCGCTTGACGGAGCGCGAAACGGAGACCTGTTATTGGACTAACGCGCTTCGGTTTACCCAACGTAACTTCATCAAACCCGTGCTTCCGAAGCAACTTCGGCAACGAATGTGCTGAAAAATAGTAGAGATGATCGTGTGGGTGGACGTAGGGCCAATCCGCTTTCTGAAGCCGACTCTGTAGACTCTCGCCATTCGGCACTTCAATAACTAAGGTGCCAGTTCCCGGTTTCAGAACGCGACGTAACTCACCGAGGAACGGATTCAATTCGGAAATATGTTCTAACACGTGGTAGAGCACAATCGTGTCGAAATACGCAGTCGGAAAGGCTGCCTCAAAGATATCTGCACACCGTACATCAAGTTTATACTTTTCCTGTGCAAACGCACTGCCACTCTTAGACGGATCAATCCCGTACGGTTCCCATCCATGTTCACGAGATAGATGGAGAAAAGTACCGATACCACATCCTACATCCAACAACCGCCCTCTGCTTCGGTGCTGCTGCTCCAACTCTGTGAGCCGCTCGGTCATCTGCAACCACTCCATATTATCCGTCCGGATGCGTTCTACTTTATCAGGAGGATAATAGGTCTCGGTGTACGCTGCCTCAAGCGTCTGACGGTTCACTCTCGGATTCACATACCGCAACCGGCACCGCTTGCAGATAACCACCGACAGCGAGTCTTTATCAAAAAGCGATTCTGCCATGTCCTGTTCACATATAGGGCAGTCAATATATTCTAACGTGCTCATCAACATCACCACTTTTCAAACGTCTTCTTCTGTAGGAGCGAGCTGTGCTCGCGATTGTTGAGCCTTGATTAAAACAGCGGCACCCCTTGTGCTTCCACATAAACCGAATAGAGTGATTGACTACCCATCATAAACAGTCGATTCCGTTTCACACCGCCGAAGCAGAGATTTGCACAGATTTCAGGGAGATGGATTTTGCCAATAATTGTGCCATCAGGGGCAAAGACATGCACGCCATCGTAGCCATCACCTACCCATCCAGCACTCGCCCACAGATTGCCATCAACATCACACCGAATGCCGTCAGCAATGCCGGGAGCCATATCGCAGAATACCTCTTGCTTACCCAATCGCGCGCCGTCTATCACATCGTAGACATAGATATACCGCGGCGTTCCATCTGTATGCGTAACGCCGGTATCAACGATATAGAGTTTATCATAATCGGGCGAAAAGCAGATACCGTTCGGTTTCTCAAGTTCAGCCGTCGCAACGGTTGCTTCCCCAGTATCAGGGTTGAGGCGATAAACGCAGGTCGGCAATTCAAATTCCGCGATATGCCCTTCGTAGTTGAGCATAATCCCGTACCCGGGATCCGTAAACCAGATACCACCATCAGGATGCACCGCTACGTCGTTCGGAGCGTTGAGCGGTTTACCGTCAAAATTGTCCATCAGCACTGTAATTGTTCCATCGTATTCTGTTCGTGTGACGCGCCGGGCCCCGTGCTCACAACTGATAAGCCTTCCCTGTCGATCGCGGGTATGCCCGTTGCTATAGTTTGACGGTTTTCGATAAGTGCTGACCTGACCGGTCGATTCCTCCCATTTCAGAATCCGGTTGTTCGGAATATCGCTCCAAAGCAGATACCCGCCATCACCGAACCACACAGGCCCCTCTGCCCAGCGCGACCCTGTCCACAGACGTTCAACAACGGAGTTGCCAATCTTATATTTTCCAAAACGAGGATCCAGCACCTCAATCGCCGGATCCGGGTAGCGGACAACCGTCCCATCCCACTTTCTTTCTGGTGGTGTATGCATGCAATTTTCCTCCAAGTTCACTGCAAATAGCAAAATGCTTTCGGTTCTACAATAGTATACCACAAATCCATGTTTTACGCAAAATCTTGTCACCTCGCCATTAGAGTCATTCGGTTTTCCTGTAGGATCGAGCTGTGCTCGCGATCCTCTGACTTCTGTAGGATCGAGCTGTGCTCGCGATCTTCCGACTTCTGTAGGATCGAGCTGTGCTCGCGATCCTCTGACTTACGCACTAAAAAAATTTGACACCCGCGTAAAAACATAGTATAATTATACTATACTAAAAACAAGTTGGAAAATATCTTGCATAAAATCCGAAGCAACCCAAATATTACATGTGCCTTGGTATCTTTTTTTCGCAGCGAGAAATGACACAAAAAACGTCCAAAAACCTATGCAATGACTGGGTTTACGGCGCACATCAGAAAATTACCAAAAAGCAAAAAAAGATACCATTTGGTATCTTTTTGGCACAAAAATCTGTTTTTGGTATCTTTTAAAACACAGGATAAAACACCCAGCAAAAATCAAATAAAGCCGATAAATCTTAATCAAAAAAAAAGGGAAATTATGTCTCCTAATTAGTGTTTTGGAGCACCACAGGGATGATTTTGTATGTCTAATAAAAATACATCGCTAAAATCCGGCATCCGAGATAACCTTCTGCGTGAAACAGTTCACGATTTTCTACAACAAGAAATTAAAAACGGTTCCGCACTCTCCATCGTATCCGCCTACTTCACCATCTATGCCTATGAAAAGATGCAACACGCCCTCAACAAAATAGACGGACTTCGGTTTCTTTTTGGTGACCACGATTTTGTCAAACGTATGGATCCGAATAACACAGATAAAAAAGCCTTTGACATAACGGATACAGGCTTAGCACTCAACCAGCAACTTCGACAGAAACCGATCGCCAAAGCCTGTGCCCAATGGATAAAAGAGAAGGTCGAAATCCGCACAACCCGCGGCTCAAATCTGATACACGGGAAAATGTACCATATCGCCAACAACGGCGTTGACAAAGCAATTCTCGGCAGCTCCAACTTTACAGTGCGCGGGCTCGGTCTGAGTCCAAATAACAGTAATATTGAACTTAATCTTGAGGTGGATAGCGACCGAGACCGTACCGACCTCAAGGCGTGGTTTGATCAACTCTGGAATAACGATGAACTCGTTGAAGATGTCAAAGAGAAAGTGCTGGCAAAACTCAAGCAGATCGGGCAAGATCACCCTCCAGAACTCATCTACTACAAAACACTATACGAACTTTTCCGTGAAGAAATCGAGACCCGAAAAACAGACGAACAGACCCTTGAAGACCTACATCTATACGACACGAAAATTTGGAACAAATTATACGATTTTCAAAAAGATGGGGCCAAAAGCGTAATTGCTCGGCTGTTGCGTCACAACGGCTGTATATTGGCAGATAGTGTAGGGT
>CAZQIP010000157.1:0-8543 GCA_964593655.1 uncultured bacterium
TTAGTGGAGAGTCTTGCATTTGTTGGGAGAAACCGAGAAGCGATTGAAGAGCAGACGCTGCTTTACCGTTGGGCATGTGAAGCGTCAGAAAAACATGTGTTAAGAACTATTTCTAATCTAAACGCTGCCGAATGTTGGAAAGCGGAAGGACGTATTGATGACTGGATTCAACTTTATAATCAGGCATCTGAACGCTTAGAAAACCCTGAAGTGAGTCAGTACAGTCGTTGCGATTTTCTCCGAACCGGAGCAGCGATATTACAAAGAAACGACCGATTAGATGCGGCACTTCTCGAAATAGAAAAATTAGAACGTGCCAATGGTAAACCGGGTTGGGGGTCTTATTTTAAATACTGGTTGGCTGTGAGAGAGGTTCGACTGCTGTTGTATAGCAAACAGGAAGACTGGAATCGTTTCGATCAAGTCTATACCGAAACGAACACATTTATTGAAGGAGAGTTGAAAAAACTGGATGCAGGTTCTCCTGTAAATCTTTACGAGCTTTATTGCGCTGCTCACAACGTTGGTTGTTGTCTGGTGTGGTCTAAGAAGTATAATGCGGCGAAACGTCTTCTACAAGTCGCTATTGATTTGGGAAATTACACCGAAAGTAGTCACTTTCTGCTTGCTGTGAGCATCTGGGCATCCGAGAAGGATCGCGAGAAGACTTTACACCATTTGAAGATCGCTCAGGACGCTTATGTGGTTAGGGGCCATAATTATATGGATAGTTACTACCCGTTTTTCCTTGAGTCCCCCGGATTCTCGGATGTAAAGGATGATCCAGAATTTTTGAAGGTTCTCGGACAGAAGTAGGATAACGTGAGTTCCGTATTTGTAGCATAAACTGTTAGTTTCCTTGTTTTCGTCCAAACACATCGGGAGCGAGTTGATCAATGAAAGGTTATCAATCCCAGTCCTTATCTGCTTTCAAGAGATCTCAATAGGAAACAATATGCATCAACTTGGTAATTTAATCAAGCACGAACTGATTGATAATCTTACAAGTGGTCGTTATATCCTGACAAGCATTGTCTGTATCGTCTTATGCGTAATTTCTATCGTTTTAATGTCACACGATTACCAACACCGAGAAAAACAGTCGAATTTGGCGCGTGGCATCTCCAGACCTCCACAACCGCTGAGCCTCATCGCGAAAGGAACAAATGAAGCCCGCCCAGTTATTCCAAATTATCATCCGCGATATAACGTTATCGGACAGGTTTTCATGCGTTTTGGCGAAGAACGTCACATCTTTGAACTCTTTGAGACTCCGGACTTTGTCTATATCGTCAGCATAGTCTTGTCAGTCCTTACAATTTTTCTCTCTTACGATAGCATTTGTGGTGAAAAAGAGACACATACCCTCTCCTTGGTGCTGAGCAACTCTCTTCGGCGATCAACATTCCTATTAGGCAAATGGATCGGCGGCTATATCAGTCTGCTTTTGAGTTTCTCTCCGGCAGTGCTGCTCATGTTCATCTATATATATACTTTCTCCGGCGTTTCACTTTCCGGTGAACATTTTCTGCGACTCGGCGGTATCATCAGTTTTACTTTAATCTATCTCTCTGTGTTTTTTACACTCGGTTTACTCGTTTCTACAGTGGTTCATCGAGAGGCAACTTCTCTCGTTTTGTGTTTATTTATCTGGATGATATGGACGTTATGGATACCGAGGCTCGCGCTTTTAACGACGCGGACAATAGCACCAGCTCCGTCTGAAGGTGAGCATAGACAAATGAAGGAACAGGTTGTTACCGAACACGACATCACTGAGGAACAACGAGAGATATTGTGGTCAATGGACGATACCTATATTTCCAAAATCGACCGCCAAATTGCGTTAGGAAAAAACCTCTCTCGTCTTTCGCCATTAGCATCCTACGTCCACGGTTCAACGACACTCGCACAAACAGGAATACCAGATTATCAAGATTATCGGCGGCGCCTGTTCGCATGGCTTAAACGGAGTGTGAGACAAGAGGGACAATGGTCCATGTTTGTTCATCGGCCCCAGCCATTGGAACGCAGTTTCTCTGCGGTTTGGATTGATTTGCAACTCCTTCTCTTGTGGAATGTCTTGTTGTTCATGGGAGCGAACTTAGCGTTCCATCGTTATGATGTGAGATGACAGCAGAATTGAGGAAAACATGTTCTGGACATTAATCAAAAAAGAGATACATGATCATATCCTCAGTGCTCGTTTCGCGATTTCAATGATCCTTGCACTGATTTTTCTCATCGGGTCAACGGCAATGTTAGCGACGGATAAGACGTGGGCAGGACGGCAATTATATACAGGGTACAAACTCAAAGACTATCTGTATACCAACAAGTATAGTTGGTATTGGATGAACCGGGACCTTCCGACATTGCGGGTTTTGGCAACAGGATTGGACGAAGAACTCTCTTTGAATGCCAATAGTGAGGCAAAAATGGGGCCTCAATTTGAGAACAATCGACAATTTGTTAATAACCCAAACCGCTATCTCTTTTCCCAGTTGGATTTTGTTTTTTTCTTTAATATCGTCGGGAGTCTGTTAGCATTTGTGTTTACGTATGACACGATTTCGGGAGAATCTCGTCGCGGGACCCTACGGTTGGTGTTGGTAAATTCCATCTCACGTCCTTTGCTTTTGGCTGCAAAGTTCATTGGAAGCTATCTCAGCCTAATCACTTCCGTACTGCCAGCACTGATGAGTGTGATTCTACTCTTATACCTGATGCCGAATGTGAATCTTCGTCCCTCCGATTGGGTAGCAACCTTATTTCTTTTTCTACTGGCACTGCTTTACCTATCTGTTTTTTGTGCGCTTGGGCTTTTCGGGTCGTGTTTGACAAAACATCCGAAAACGACACTAACTATTTTGATGGCGTTATGGGTCGTCATGGTTTTAGTGATCCCCAACTTCAGTCCATTTTTAGCCTCTTATTTGCGCCCTACCCCTACAGTGTATGAGGTCCATGAGAATATACGAAGACTCTCAGGAGACATTTGGCAACAGAACAACGAGGAGGTAGAGGAATTCATACAAGCGCATGGCGGCGATCCCGCAGCTCTAAGTGACGCGGAGAAACAAACTATAAACAAAATCCGCGCGAAAGCGGAGCGAAGACAGATGAACCTAAGCGTCGGAAAGGCAGCAGAAATCCGGCAAGATTTTATCAATGCGGTTGAAGCACAAGCCGATATGAACCTGTCCATCTCTCTAATTTCACCCTCGGCGGCATTTGTTTTTTTAGCGACTGATGTAGCAAATACCGGAATTTTCAGCGAATGGAATTTCCGGCGCGCTGTTATTCGATACCGGCACCAATACGCTGAACACGTCAATAGATATATTGAGGAAACGGGGGACTATGAAATCCTACAACGTATTTTGAAGGCAGATCCGCCAGATTTTGTGCCACCGAAGTTTTTTGTTTCTGATGTAATATCAACGCACTTTGATTTGCTGGTAGTCCTTTTGCTTTATAGTGTTGTATTTTTCTTTGCGAGCCAAGTCGTGTTTATTCGCAGACCATTGACATAACGCGCGAAGTAAATTGATCCTGCCAATTGCGTCAATCCGCACTTTCTATTCACCCCTTTGCGCAATACGACCAAAATCTTTCAACGTTTTCAAAGTATCGACCGTGAACCGAGATTGCCATTCCCGCTTGGCTGTTCGCCATGCCTCAGGATATTGATCACCCCAAGAGAAATTCGGGGACCAAGAGCCGTCCTCGCCCTGCTGTTCGATCTCAAAATCCAAGTTCATCTCCACTTCATCTTTGAGCTCAGCAGCTAAGGGTGATTCTGGAGAAGGCACCACCCACAGAGGTTTGAGAACATAGCCAGTCAACTGCTCCGCGTTCCGGGCAACACCGTGCGCCGCCACTTGAGCGAGCTTCGCCCAGACCGTGTCCCTATTCGGCAGAGCCTCTGTCTCCGCGAGCCTGATGAAACAGAGGGAGTCGTGCATCTCCATTTCGTCGGGTAGGGAATATAGATGCCCCAAAACGGTCGCTGTTAATGTCTCCAGCAATTTCGTCGGCACGCCATCGCTAAATTCGTGCAAATACCCGACAATCTCAGCGCGGGGGTTGACCAGAAACTGACCGAAGGTCTCGGCACTATTCTCATAATTCCACCAAGGCGCGTGAGGGGCATCATCTACTTCAGGTGGAATGATAGGCCATACCTGCTGAGACACCTCATAGGTAGCGATAAAATACTGGATTCCCTTCCGTACCAACACGTGACTTACAGGTGCCCGAATTTCCCTGAGAATTTGGAAACCTACCGTGGTCACAATTGCAGACGAAAAAGGTGTTCTGATGTCAGGTTCCAAACTGTGGCCGAAACCACCGTCGTCGTTTTGATAAGGTGTTAGCGCGTCAAGGACGGCATCCGCGGGTCCATCTTCAAAATGGAATTCAAAACGCCTTTGGTCCAACGCTCTGCCCTGATCCATTATAAAATCCTTTGCTCTCTGAAATGCTGATTGCGTCAGTTTTTTCACTGGCATTCTCCGTAATTACCGATACACAATTGTTTGTTAAGACGAAAATCCACCGCCACCGGGTGTCTCTATGCGAATAACATCACCTTCGCGCGTAGAAACGGAAACCTTGCCCGCTAACGGGTGCTCTTCGCCACCAGAGATTAACACATTACACCCCGGTTGCCCGGATGCTCCACCTTGCAAACCGTAAGGACCGCGGGTTCGGCGTTCTGAAAGGATCGTAACTTCCGCATCTGTCAAGAGCTTCAGGGCTCGGATAACACCCGCGCCACCGCGGAATTTCCCCGCACCGCCCGTTCCACGTCGGATTGCATATTCCGCCACCTGCATCGGATAGTTCGTCTCAATCGCCTCTATAGGAGTGTTCATTGTATTCGTCATGTGTGTATGGATGGCATCAATACCGTCTCGATTCGGGCGTGCACCCATCCCGCCTGCAATCGTTTCGTAGTAGGTAAAATCCTTTCCGCGTGAAGCATCATAACCACCGATTGTGAGATTATTCATAGTGCCGGAACTCGCAGCAGGAATCTGGTCGGGACAGGCTTGCGCCAAAGCACCGAGGAGTACATCAACAATGCGCTGTGATGTTTCGACATTTCCACCGGCAACCGCCGCAGGGAAATTCGCGTTCACAACGGTACCCTCTGGTGCAATCACTCGGATGGGTTCTAAACACCCAGCATTGGCGGGAACGTCTGCCCCAGCGATGCATCGGAAAGTGTAAAAAACTGCGGAAAGCGTAATCGCGTAAATCGCATTGACAGACCCACGTACTTGTGGTGCTGTGCCAGTAAAATCGACAACCGCTTCATCATTTTCCACCGCAATTGCAACGCGTATTTCAATCGGTTCATCGGTAATACCGTCGTTATCAAGTACATCGGCGTATACGTAACGCCCGTCAGGGATTTCTCGGAGGCGTGCCCGGATCATTCGGCTGGCGTACGCGCACAGTTCCTCCATATACGCAGTAATTTCTGTCGTGCTATATTTGGTTACCATCTCCTGCAATCGGCGTTCGCCGACGCGGTTCGCTGCGAGTTGTGCTTCCATATCGCCGCGACGTTCTTCAGGCGTCCGTACATTGGCAAGAATCAGTTCCCAGAGGTCGGTATCCAATTCGCCAGCTCGGATAAGTTTGACAGGTGGAATACGGATGCCTTCTTGGATGACACTTGTTGCAATCGGCATTGAACCCGGAGCCATCCCACCAACATCGGCGTGATGGGCGCGGTTGGCGACAAAGAAGACAGGCTTGTTTTTTGTCTTACTACCATTTGCACTTGAAAAGATGGGCGCAACAAGCGTGATATCGGGTAGATGAGTGCCACCGCGATAGGGATCGTTGAGGGCGATCATATCACCGGGGGCCATTTCGGTATGTTCAATCGCTGCGAGGACGGAAAGCGGCATAGAGCCGAGATGTACGGGAATATGTGCGGCTTGCGCGACCATCTTGCCTGTACCGTCAAACACTGCACATGAAAAATCAAGCCGTTCTTTGATGTTCGGTGAAAACGCTGTCCGTTGTAGCGTTACACCCATCTCCTCTGCGACCGATGTCAGTATGTTTTTGTAAAGTTCTAATTTGATAGGATCTGCGTTCATAGTGTTATTGCGAAGTTGATAAATAGTGTCAGAATTTAGAAGTTAGTTGCATTTTAACATCTTCTCCTATAACATGCAAGAAAACATTTTCAGGAGGATCTCAGATGAAAAAAGTTAATATTGCACTGATTGGGGCGGGTGGTATGGCAAACGGTGTCCATTACCCATCGCTCAGAGAGTGCGAAGATGTTAATCTTGTCGGATTGTGCGACCTGGTCCCATCAAAACTTCAGGCAACAGCGGAACAATTTGAGATTGATCAGACGTTTACCGACTATCGACAGATGCTTGAGAAAACATCACCAGATGCCGTTTATATATTGATGCCACCGCAACATCTGTTTCCACTTGTTATTCACTGCCTCTCGCAGGGGCATCATGTTTTTATTGAGAAGCCACCCGGTGTCACACTCCATCAAACAAAAGAGATGGCACTTGCTGCGGAGAAGAACGACTGTAAAACAATGGTCGGTTTTAATCGCCGTTTCATTCCACTCTTACAAAAAGTTAAGACGATAGTCGAAGCGAGCGGACCGATTATCCAATGCATGTCAACTTTCCATAAGAACACGCCGAACGCGCTCTATTACGATGGTGTGATAGACGTTTTGACCTGCGATGCGATTCATGCCGTAGATGCGCTCCGGTGGCTTGGTGGGGGCGAGGTGAAAGCCGTTGCAAGCGACATCAATAACTTCTATTCCGAGCGTGAAAACAGCTTCAACGCACTCGTCAAATTTACGAGCGGTGCTTCTGGATATCTTGGCACGAATTGGGCAGTTGGCGGACGCATCCATACATTTGAAATGCACGCACGTGGGATTTCGGCTTATATCAATCCCGATGCCGGTGGACGCGCGGTACTCCACACGCCCGAAGGCACAACCGAAATCACACCGGAGGCAGCGGCGGATTCTGACAAACTCCATAGAACCTATGGATTTTATGGGGAAAGTCGGCACTTTGTGGATTGTATCCAGCAGAACCAGCAGCCGTTAACCTGTTTCGCGGATGCAGTCAAGACAATGGAACTTGTGACGGCTATCTATCGAAATCGGATAGATATTTGACGTGGCCCCTAACGCACAGATAATTGGCACGTTTCTTGCTAAGCAGCTATAAGTAATAAGGTATATAAAGTCATATTGGAACGCGTATGGATACGCACCACATACCAGTTTTATGTGATAAAGTGGTTGATTTCCTCAACCCGAAGCCGGAGGGCATTTATATAGACGGGACTGTAGGATTAGGCGGGCATAGTGTGGCTATCCTGGAAATCTCCGCTCCCAGTGGGCGTGTGATCGGCATAGATCTGGATGTTGAAGCACTCACTGTCGCTGAAAATAGGCTACACACCTTCGGAGAGCGGTACTCGCTTATTAACGGCAATTTTGCTGAAATGGATGTCTTACTGGCAAGGCATTCAGTTCATGCTGTTGACGGCATACTGCTTGACTTAGGCGTATCATCCTTACAGTTAGATGCGCCACACCGTGGGTTTAGTTTCAACCACACCGGTCCCTTAGACATGCGTATGAATCTCGGACGGACGTTGGATAGTGCTAAGCAGGCTACCCTAACGGCTATGCAGGTAGTCAACGGTAGCACAATGGACGTCCTTGTGGATATTTTTAGGCGATATGGTGAGGAACGATTCGCTAAACGGATTGCCGATCGGGTTATCCGAGCGAGACAACAGGAACCGATAACAACAACAACGCAGTTCGCAGAAATTGTCAAAAAAGCCGTCCCGCAAAAGACATTCAAAATCCATCCAGCGACGCGTGTGTTTCAGGCATTGCGGATTCACGTCAATGCAGAGTTGGAAAACCTTCGGTCAGGTTTAGATGTTGCGATCTCACTTTTGAAACCGGGGGGTTGCTTGTGTGTTATCACGTTTCATTCGCTTGAGGACAGAATAGTCAAACGTTGTTTTCAGACATGCGCCAAGACGTGTATCTGTCCACCGAAAACGCCCATCTGCATTTGTGAACACAAGCCATCGGTAGAAATTGTCACCAAACGTCCAGTGTTACCCGGTGAAGATGAAATTCAACAGAACCGGCGAGCAAGAAGTGCCAAACTACGTGTCGCTCGTAAATTGTAACCTCTCGACGCTACGAAAAATTGTATCTTTAATACAATTTCCAACGTTTAAAAAGTAATGCGTTTTTGTGACGAATCGGATGTTCCGAAAGCAGTTATAATCAATTAGAAAGCACAATAAGATGCAGACCGCAGATATCTATTCAGCACGTTCCACGAAAGTAGAGGAACCTCAGCCGAAAAAGAGGTTTCCATTAGTCTATGTCGTTTTAGGGTTATCCTTTTGTGCCTTCGCCGGTAGCATCTGGTTCTCATCTTACGCGAAAAATGTCGCTTTACTGCGGCAGCCTGTCTACGAAAGACAAAAGCACT
>CAZQIP010000158.1:0-6388 GCA_964593655.1 uncultured bacterium
GAGTTTCCAGTTACCAGTTTTCAGAAAAGGCGGTGGTGATGAACAAAGGTTTCCCTCTTAACTGGCCACTGGTTACTGATACACTGACAACTGACAACTAAAATCCCTTTGACATTGATCCTCTAATTAGGCTATAATATGTTGCAGAAGGGATTATAATAGATATGCGATTCACCTATTTTTTGCCTGGATGGGCAGTTGTACTCGGTATTGGCATCGTCATCGGCGTAACCGTATTTGTTTACCTGCGGATGACACAGCCTATCCATCCGAGGTACCGATTTTTACTCATCGCAATGCGGGTCTGTGCAGCGGCGATCCTGCTCTGCTGTCTCTTAGCACCCGTCATCATTGAAAAAAAGGACATCACACCGCCAACGCATCTTTCCATTTTAGTGGATACATCGAAAAGCATGAACCTCGTTGATGCATCTATGAGTGAAACCTCTGTATCTCGGCTGAGTCAGGTGAACCAGTTGCTGTTTAATGGGCAAAAGCGATTCCTACAGGCTTTACGCGACCGATTTGAGGTACATCTCTACCCTTTTGATACCGGACTTCATCAAAACACACCGTTACCAGAAGACCTTGATGCTGAAGCACTCCCAGCGTTTGAACCGAACGGAGCCCTTACTGATATTGGAACGGCGATACGAGAAGCCGCAGCAGCATGGAAAGGACAAAACACAGCCGGGATTCTGCTGATTACCGATGGCGGACATAACTCTGGACGATTTCCTTTAGAGGATATTGCCACACTGAATGTGCCGGTCTATGCAATAGGAGTCGGCTCTGTGAAACCACCAAAAGACATTCAGATCCAACACATTGATTACACGCCAATTGCCTATACAAACCATGAGAGCATCATCCGTGTAACGGTCGTACAAACAGGCTATGCTGCTAAAACGACACGCCTCTCTTTGAGAGAGATGACGCGTAAAACCCTTGTAGACACAGCGACGTTAACCTTTAAGCAGCCCGAGAACGCAACATCCGCGAGTGCTACCACAAAACAGGTCGTTGAATTGAAATTGACACCGCAGGTTGAAGGAAATTTCCAATATACCGTCGAACTGCCGGTGCTTGATGGCGAATTGACAGAAGCGAACAATCAAAAGACGTTTGCCGTGAAAGTTGTGAAAGCAAAACTTAACGTTTTCTATCTCGAAGGCAGACCCAGATGGGAGTACACATATCTGAAACGTACCCTCCAACGGGACCCTGATATTGAGGCGGCTTGCGCGCTCTTGCTAAAGAACAAATCGAAGCGGTTTCCACCCGCGGGGAGTGTGCTCAGTCGCTTAGATGGGTATTATCCACAAGCAACGCCGACATCGGCAACCCCGCGCTTCCCTGAAACACCGGCGCAGCTTGCCAAATACGATGTGTTGATTTTAGGAGACTTAGGGGAGGAACATCTTACCACTACGCAGCAACGCGCAATCGTTGATTTCGTTGAAGTCCAAGGCAAACCGGTTATCTTTCTCCCGTCTCGCAGAATGCTCGGTATGAATGGACTCCGAAATACGGAATTGGCACAACTTTTACCGATTGACATTCCCAGAAACGGCTGTCGCAGACACGATACTGAGTTCATTGTACAACCGACACCATCCGGTATGTTTCACCCCATGTTGCAACTTATGGACGCACAACAGAATCAAGCTTCGACCTTAGCAAGCAATAACGCAGCAGCGTGGCGAAACATGCCGGCACTGTCTCGATCCTTTAGTGGGTTTCGCCTCAGAGGCGGCGCAACGCCTCTTATGGAAACGGGAAATGGGGACCCTATCCTGGTGCTACAGAGAGCTGGCTTAGGCAAAAGCCTGTTGATCGCAGCAGAAGGACTCTGGAATTGGGATTTCGGGGTCAATACTTTTAAAGATACGCGTTATCAAGACCTCTATTCACGTTTCTGGGCACAAGTACTTCGATGGATGGCAACAAACACCGATGACGAGAAATTGCACCTGACCACAGATGCCGACAGTTACGCCATAGGCGACACAGCGAAGGTTACGGCATATCTATATTCTGAAGCCTACCGCGCGACACAGACAGACGCAAGCGTTCAATTTGAAGTTGTACCGCCTGAAGGCGCACCCTTCCAACTTCAGATCCGCGGTATAACTGAGACCGCTACTGACACCGCAAACCTCTATAGTGCCCAATTTTCATTATTACAGAATGGCACTTACCGTATCCGGGCAACAGCGAGAACCACTAATCAGACGTTGGGCGAGGATCGAATTGATATCCATGTTCATCCACAACTCGCTGAATTGGAGGCACCGCAACTCAACGAAGCCCTTTTGAGGGAACTCGCATCGGAAACCAGCGGCGCCTATTTCGCTATGGCGGATGCAGAAGCATTACCACAAAACGTTGCCAAGGTCCAAAATTCGGTATTTGTTGATGCAGAGCGGGAACTCTGGAGCCATCCGTTAATTCTTATTATGGTCGTCGGATTGTTAGGCACAGAGTGGTTTTTACGGAAACGGATTGGGCTGACTTAGCGGAAAACATACCATGATACGATTCATAAGACGGAACCCTTTTTTAATCTGCTGCCTTCTGTTTTGTGCAGCAGTCGGCCTGCATATTGGACAAAGGGGACTCGCTTCTGGAATTCCAATGACGATCGCTCAGGTTCATTATAGCGGCGGTGGCGATTGGTACGGAGACGCTACTGTTATTAAAAATTGGCTCCGACTCCTCCGAACCCGAACGGATATTGAGACCGCTGAGGACCGCGTAATTCTGAAGTTAACAGATCATACGCTTTACCAGTATCCGATGCTGTACCTTGTCGGACACGGAAATATTCAACTGACTGAAGCTGAGGTTGAGGCATTACGGGGTTACCTAATGAACGGTGGGTTTCTCTTTGCCAATGATGATTACGGACTTGACGAGAGTTTTAGACGTGAAATGCAAAGAATGTTTCCTGAACAAGAATTACAACCGATACCCAATACACATCTCATTTACCGTTGTTTCTATGAGTTGAAAGGGTTACCGAAAATTCATGAACACGATGGCGAGCCAGCACAAGGATTTGGGCTCTTTCACGATGGACGCATGGTTGTTTACTACGTTTACAGTTCCGATATCGGCGACGGACTCGAAGATGCCGATGTACATCCAGCGGATACGCCGCAAGTCCGGGAACTCGCCGCAAAAATGGCGGTTAATATCGCGGTGTATGCACTAACACATTAAAGGAAGTAACCAACCCGGTAGGTGCGGTTTTGCGGTGTACTCACCTGCCCCTGCCCCCCTGATAAGGCGGGATATGGGGGGTTGGGGGATAAAGGGGGGTTGCGACCTGCATTCCCAACCGCACCGGATTGTGAAAAAAGACATCAAACTCAAGGATTTATTAAAACTAAATGCCTCTAACAAAAGGATAAATAGAATGGACAGACAAAATGTAAACCAAAGCTACGAAAACCTAATTGCTCGGCTGCATGCCGTCCGGCGACAATGGTGGTGGCTCACTTTCTCTGAAGGTTTGCTGAAGTGCATCGGTATGCTGACGCTCGTCATGGTGGGCGTGCTTGTCATTCTCAACGTCAGTTTCCAAATCCGACAGGTTCCCTTCTTGCTCTGGGGACGTATCGGGATTCTCCTACTATCAATTGCCATTACTGTCTACATCGTCATCCGCGCGCTTATCATACCGCTCAGCAAAAGGTTCACAGACGCTGCAGTTGCCTCGCGCCTCGAATTGACGCAAGGCGAGAGTGAACTTGCATCCGAAAACCGGATTCTCAGTGCCGTCCAACTTTGGAAGAACTTGACAGAGAATCGACTCGGATATGCCCCAGAATTTATTGAACATCTCATCATCGAGACCGATCAAGATATGGAACACATTCAACGGGGACAGGTGTTTCAAACCGAATTTCGGAAAATCAAACGGAACGCTGGTATCGCTATCGCCGGTGTAGGACTTTTGCTTATCACCCATTTTCTGTTACCCAACGCATTCAACGGTTTCGCGGCGACCTTCCAGACTTTGCCACAGACACTCCCCGACAGCCAAGGAAATCTAAAAAAAGCTATTCAGATTACAGAAATCCAACCCGGTAACACGCAAATTGAACGCGGCACCGATGTTAACGTCGCCGCTAAAGTGAGCAGACACATCGGCGCGCCTGTCACACTTTACTACCGCATCGGAGACGGTAATGCGCAAACATCAACCGTAGAATGGCAATCAATGCCGATGCGACGCGCAAGCAATCAACAGGTGCCAGGCACTGCTCCGTCTTATCATCTGACGCTCGAAAATGTTACCCGTCCGCTACAATACTATATTTCTGTTGAAGAGGTCGCATCAGCGCAGTATCAAGTGACGATTAGCGACGAACCAATTGTTACGCAATTTCAGTATCGGCTTAACTACCCCGCCTACACGCGCCTGCAATCCCAGACGTTTCCAGCAAACACGGGTGATATACAGACGCTCTTCGGAACCGAACTCGTATTTACGGGCGAAAGTAACAAACCGCTTCAGGCGGCATCCCTCGCGTTTGAAGAATCCGATGATGTCAAATTGGAGATCACGGCGCGCCACCTAACTGAACCGCAACAAAAGCAGCTTGAAACGAAGTGGAAGGCGGATATACGGAGTGAAACACAAATACCGCCATCTCCCCTAACCCCAACCGCAAGGAAAATTAAAAAAACCTCGGACAATGCGAGGCAGCTTTATTGCACAGGAGAGTGGAAACTATCGTATCCAAATTACCGATGTTGAGGGTTTTACAAATCGCGAGCCTATTAACTATACGCTTACCGTCTTCAAAGATACCGCCCCTGATGTCAATATCGTCTCCCCCGCGCGGGACACTGTTTTGGATAATGCTATGTTAGTAGATCTAAAGGTGGAGGCAGCGGATGACTACGGTATACAAGCACTCCAATTGGTGTATCGTATTGAGGCAGAGGGTGCTGAAGAAGTAAATGTCCCCTTAAAACGGTGGGGTGTGGAGAACGTACCTGTACGCAGATCGGTCTCTGTCGCATACAGATGGGATGTTGATCGGATTGGCATTTTTCCGGGTGAAGTGCTTGCCTATTATGTCCAGGCTTTGGATAACGACGATGTCTCGGGCCCGAATATCGGCAAATCGCCTACCTATACACTCCGCTTCCCGTCGCTCTCCGAATTATACGATTCCGTCGCGACCGAACAGGAAACGGAACAACAAGGTCTTGAAGACCTCGTTGATGAGCAAGCAGACGCAACCGGTTTAATTGACACGCTCCTCGGTAAAATCCGGAAAAGCCAGGAACTGACTTTCAAAGATGAACACCTGATGCAACAGGTGCTTGACAACCAGAAAGAGATTGAACAGGCGGCAAAGCAGTTAGTTGAAGATATGCAGCAGACAGCGGAGGATATGGAGCAGAAGCAACTCTTTGACACTGAGACGATACAGAAGTATCAAGAACTCCAAGAACTGATGGAGCAGGCACTCTCCGAGGAACATAAAGAGATTTTGCGGAAGTTATCTGAGGCATTAGCGAAGCAGCAGGTCAGTGAGCAGGAGAGAGCAATGATGGAGGCGAATCTCAGCCAAGAACAGTTTTTACAGCAGTTGGAACGCGCCAAATCCCTCTATGAACAAATTCTCCTTCAACAGGAACTCGAAGCAGCTGCTAAACAGGCACAAGCACTCGCTGAACAACAGAAAGAACTCATGGATACCCTGGAAACATCAGCCGAATCCGCACCTGCAAACGAACTCGCCCAAAAGGAGGATCGCGTCGGTGAGGAGTTCGGTAAGCTCAGCGAACAATTAGACGAACTCGGCGCGGATATGGGTGAACTCGCGGAGAATAAGGAGAACGCACCACCCCAGATTGAACGACTCGCAGATGAAGTCAAACGCCTCAACCAGTTTGCCAAGGATCAGAACCTCCCTGAAGACCTTGAAACGACGAGTGAGAATCTCCGAAGTGGACAGAACACAGAAGCACTTGAGTCTGGTAGAGAAGCGGAACAGACGTTGACAGAACTCGCGCAAGGTTTGGATAACGCTTTGGAATTTATGGAGGGCGCGAACGCTAACGAAACCTTGACGGCTATGCGAGAAGCCGTTAAAAGCGGACTTCACCTCTCGCACCTTCATGAGGAAGTACTTTCTAAAACAAATGATCTCATCATTGCTGGGCAGACAGAAGCTTATATTACGAATGAAATTCTACAATTGCAAAATCTCGCAGCGGATGAACTTAGCACAGCAGAGGGGATCGCGCAACTTGCCAATAAACTTTGGGAACTCGGTAACCGACAAATGGAAGTCCCACCCAAGGTTGTCTGGCATCTGAATGCTTCAAAAGACGCGCTTTCCCGTGCTGCACGCGCCTTAGA
>CAZQIP010000159.1:0-8688 GCA_964593655.1 uncultured bacterium
CACATCGGGCATTTTATCACACAGGTGTATAACTATAAACGTCCACATTCGGCGTTAGGGTATTTGACGCCTATGGAATTTCAACGAAAAACCTTATCTTAACTTTGCGAAATTGTGGCCTAAATAAGCGTATGCACTTCATTTAACAAATCCCGAATCTACTAACTGCGTAAAGTTATATGAACAATTTATTAACAGCTGAACACACAAGTCTCTCACATCCGATTGACCCTTCTTTCTCAGGGCACCAAACGTTTCCATTCCGCTACACATGGTTGAAGAAAGGCGTTGATGCGGTGAAAAAAGACTCGACTGTCTTTTCATCAGAGAACGCTACTGTTACTTTAGGTGTCGGGAAAAACATGGTGGCTTCTATTCGGCACTGGTGCAGTGCCGCCAGACTCATTAAAACAGATAAAGACCAGCGAGGAAAACTCATTCCCACCGACTTCGGTACCGCTATTTTTGACGACGAAGAAGGTCTTGACCCGTATCTTGATGATCCAGCGACTTTATGGCTGATTCACTGGCAAATTGCAACAAATAGAGATCAAGCGACCGCGTGGTATTGGGCATTTAACATTTTAAGGGAAAACCAATTCGCGCCCAGTAGATTCAAAAATGAATTATACGAGTGGGCACTGCAACAAAAAGAATCTATGCGACCGATCGCTGACAATACACTTCAACGGGATATCTATTGCTTTATCCGAACCTATTGCCAGTCCTGTCATACCACTGCCGTTATTGAGGAAAGTTTTGACTGTCCGCTCGTTGACCTCAACTTAATCACCGAATTACCGGAAAACAACTGCTATGAGTTCCAACGAGGTGAAAAAGAGACACTACCGGTTGAGATGTTTGCAGCGACACTTGCTGCCTTCTGGGATACAAATTTTCCTAAAAGAAATGAATTACCGTTTTCAGAGTTGATGTACGCACCATTAAGTCCTGGACGAATCTTTAGGTTAGACGAAGACACAATGACTGTTTACCTTGAAAGTCTTAGCGAACTTACAAATAATTCGTTGCAATATGATGAGACAGCTGGTCTGAAACAGGTTTATAAACACAAAGATTTAAATCAAACAGAACTTTTAGAAAGGTATTATGGATAATACTCCTTTGTCAGATCTTTATCAAGTTAAAAGACGTTTCCACCGCTCGGTTCATTTGGAACGTGACTTCTATACAAAAGAAAATGTCCTTGGTGGATATATCTTAACGGTCACCGCGCGGGAAATGTTATCGCGTGTCATTTTGACACTTGAAAATGGAGCAACATCAAAGGCGTGGTCAATCACAGGTCCCTACGGGTCGGGAAAATCAGCATTCGCGCTTTTCGCCGCGAAGCTGCTTGGAGATCCTAACGATTCTACAACCCAACAGGCTTTAGATTTGTTGAAGTGTGGAGATAGTTCGTTGTATGAAAGATTCACAAGTACAAATGGGAATGGACAACCCTTATCAGCCTTCTGTCCAGTGCTTATTTCTGGTGAACGCTCCCCACTCTCAACTGCCCTATTGCGCGGTTTAGAGAATGGACTCAAGACCTTCGGAATTTCGTCTAATAGTTCCCTCTCGCGAAAAATCAAACAACTATTGAACGCCGCTGCGAGTGACACACCTTTGCAAGCATCTGAAATCACAAATCTTTTTGAGTCTGCAACGCGCGCTATAAAGAGAAAGGGTGGACAGGGTTTATTGTTAGTGATTGATGAACTCGGAAAGTTTCTCGAGTACGCTGCACAGTCTCCAGCACAAGGTGATGTGTTCGTATTACAAACCCTTGCTGAATTTGCTACACGAAGCGAGCAGACACCACTCCTTTTTCTGACAATTCTGCACCAAGCCTTTGAACAATACGCCAACAAATTCGCTAAATCACAACAAGAAGAGTGGGCAAAAGTCCAAGGACGGTTTGAAGATATAGCCTTTGTAGAACCTACAGAGCAGGTACTCCGTCTGATCGGTTCTGCTATTGAAAGGACTCCAGAGGCTAAGGAAGAAAATTTATCTTTGCCTCTTGAATTCGACCTCAAACCAAACCAACTTAAGGATGACGAGTTTAATGAACTTTTGAAAAACTGTCTGCCACTGCACCCAATAGTTGCCCTTGTTATAGACCCAATTTTCCGACGATTCGCACAAAACGAGCGTTCTCTCTTTGCTTTCCTCAGCTCAAGCGAACCTTATGGACTACAAGAATTCCTCTCCACCCAACATTGCAACGGATCCCTTCCACCGATGTTCTCAATCGCCAACCTTTATGATTATCTCAAGACTAACATGGAGCATCGATTGTACGCCTCATGGAACGGCAAGAAATGGGCAGAAATTGAGTCAGCATTAGATCGACTACCAGCTCCGTCTTCTATGCCAACGCAATTGATTAAGACTATCGGTGTCCTTAATATCATTGGTGAAGTGATTCCAAACCTGAAAGCTTCAGAGCAACTGCTGCGTTACACTTTAAATGACAACACAGACGAATTTGAGATAGCACTTGCTATGCTGAAAAAACGTTCAATTGTCATTTATCGCCGCTACAATAAGGCTTATGCGCTTTGGGAAGGGAGCGATATTGACATTGAGGCAAAACTCCGTGAAGCAGAAAGGCATATTGACACGAAAGGTTCTCTTGCCACTGATCTGTCGCGCTATTTGCCGACGCGTCCGCTCGTCGCACGAAGACACTTATTTGAAACTGGTACCTTGCGATACTTTGCCGTTCGGTATACTGATCTCGAAAATTTTGATGCCGATTTAGAGGAATCCCTTGAAGATGCAGACGGACTTGTACTTTATGCCCTGCCTACAAACGAACATGAAGTCAAGCAACTAAGTGAAAAGGCGATCAGTACCGAACTCACAGACCGCGAAGAGGTATTGATTGCAATCCCACGCGCTATTGCTACGTTACAAGACACTGTTACGCAACTCGCCAGTCTACGTTGGGTTTCCGAAAACACCGCCGAATTAGAAGGCGATACAGTAGCAAGAAATGAACTTTCAGTCCAGCAGGTCCAAGCAGAACGAGAAGTGTCTAATAGGTTAACAGCAATCTTTGGTGGAGCTAAGAAAGACACTTGTGCATGGTATCATAAAGGACAATTCATAGATACTATTGACTCTCAAGGTATGAGAAACGCATACCTGTCGAAAATCTGTGATGAAGTTTACTACGAAACCCCTATTATTCAAAACGAACTCATTAATCGGCGTAAAATTTCTGGTGCTGCAACGACCGCCCGAAAGAAATTAATTCAGAGGATGCTCGAAAATGGTAATCAAGAAAACCTCGGTATTACCGGTTATCCTGCTGAAATGAGCATCTACCGCTCTCTCTTATGGAATACGGGAATACATCGTGAGATTACCGATGGTGTGTGGGGATTCCACCCACCAAAATCCGATGATAAAAACGAAATAAAACACCTATGGAAAGCAATTGAGGATTTTCTTGAAACATGTGAAGGTGAACGACAACCTGTCACAAAACTCTATAAAGATTTGATGGATAAGCCGCTCGGTGTCCGGGAAGGTCCGCTGCCGATCTTTTTATGTGCGGTGATACTCCACTACAAAACAGAAATCGCGCTCTATGAAAACGGGTCCTTTATAGCGGACTGGTCAATGCCAGTCTTTGAAAGACTACTGAAAGCACCACAACTATTTGAATTGAAAAGGTTTCGGATGACGGGAGCCCGATCCGATTTGTTATCACAATTTTTTGAGGTATTCAATCAATCGACAGAGATCCAAACACCAGATCTGTTAACAGCTGTCACACTGTTAATGCGAACTATTGCCCAATTGCCGAAATATACTTTGACGACACAAGAATTGAGTGATGACGCAAAAAATCTCCGTAAAGTTGTCCTGAATGCACGTGAACCTGATGAACTTCTCTTTAAACAGTTGCCGAAAGTACTTGGGTTCCCAACTTTTGGCATGCAGGAAACAATAGAGCCAAAGGTAATTCCCAAATTTTTTAAAACGTTAAAAAATGCCTTGTCCGAGTTGGAACAGGCTTACGAGACTTTGCTGAATTCCATTGAGCAGAGGATGGCAGAAGCGTTTAACTTAACGTCATCAAAAGAAGATCTCCGTGCAGAATTAGTCGCGAGATCTGAACCGTTGTTAGCGGTAAAAATTGAGATGGATATTAAAGCATTTTCAGTCCAAGTTTGTAGCGGTGGACACGATTTCAGCATTTGGCTTGAGGCAATCGCAACTTATCTCGCCAAAAAACCACCTGCGTCATGGTTAGATGTGGATAAAGCACAATTTGAAAGCAATCTCGCTCAACTTGCAAGGAAATTCAGGCATTTTGAAGTGGTGTCTTACGAAAAATTGAAGCACACTGAATCATCAACAGGCGAACCTATTCGGGTGGGAATAACAGCACTCCAAAAAACCGAACAAGAACGGGTTGTTATCTTGACACCATCTGTTGAGGATGCAGCTGATCAAATAGAATGCCAAATTGAGCCGATCTTCAATAAGTTTGATGCCGATGGAAATACTGAATTCCGTATTGCGGTTTTAGCACGAATCACACAAAAATTGATGCAAGAATCCGAAAACGAAAAAGAAACTTGACATTTCGTTACATTTATGCTATGCTTAAATGTAGAAGTTAAAAACAACTATATTGGGAGAAAACATGGCACAAAAGGTCCGTCATTTGCTCGGTCTTTCTGGAGGAAAAGATAGTTCTGCGCTTGCTGTTTACATGCGAGACAGAGTACCAGAGATGGAATATTTTTTCTCTGATACCGGCAAGGAATTACCAGAGACTTATGAGTTTCTGGATCGATTAGAGGCATTCCTCGGCAAACCGATTGAACGCCTCAACATGGATCCCGATTCCCACAGTAATCGTGATTTCGATCATTGGTTGACGCTTTACGGAGGTTTATTACCGTCGTCTCAAGTCCGTTGGTGCACCGTTAATCTCAAAATAAGACCTTTTGAGGAATACGTTGGTGAAGATAAAGCGTATAACTACGTTGCCATCCGCGCCGACGAAGATCGCGACGGTTACAAACCGCTAAAAACTCCTTCTCTCCGCAACATTGAACCCAAGTACCCATTCAAAGAAGATGGCATCACCAAAGAAGATGTCTATCGAATCCTTGAGGAAAGTGGAGTCGGTATGCCTGACTATTATAAGTGGCGGACGCGTTCTGGATGCTATTTCTGCTTCTTTCAACGTAAATCTGAGTGGGTCGGACTATTAGAACAGCATCCCGACCTCTTTGAACTCGCTAAGGAATATGAGAAATTTAATCCAGAGACAGGTGAACGGTTCACGTGGTGTCAGGGTGAAAGTTTAGAAGAGTTGGCCCAACCAGAACGAATAGCACAGATTAAAGCAAACACCGAAAAAGCAATGGCATCCAAGAAAACGGCAAAACCGAATCGCCGACTGATAGAGATCCTCACTGATGTCCTCGACGATGAAGATGATGAGGAGCCATGCCTGATTTGCCATAAGTAGCAAGGTAAATATTGTCGTGTTTGAAAGGGAAGAAATAACAAGATGACATTTCGGAGGATGTCCGATATCCGACCACTCTATATATTGCCAAAAGATCCTGTGACGAAAGACGTACTTATTCCGTGTTTTCAGTCTGCTACCACTGTTGATTGCATGATGGGTTTCTTTTCAAGCGAGATCTTGGTATCACTCGCGCCAGGTTTAGCAACCTTCATAAACTGCTCAAACGAAAGTTTGCGTTTGATTATTAGCCCTCTGCTCCGAACCGAAGACAGAGAGGCAATAGTAAATGGCATAGCCTCTCCAGAAGATATCGCTAGTGAGACTTTAGAAAACTTTGTTGTTACCGAAAACGCCATTGCACAACATACACTGAAATGCTTTTCGTGGATGCTGCGTCACGGTCGTGTGGAAATCAAGATTGCTTTGATGAAAGATGCCCTTTTTCATCCGAAAGTCTGGCTCTTTCGCGAAGGAGATGATGTAATAGCAGCGCACGGATCCAGCAATATGACGCGTGCTGGTATCCAGAAAAATATTGAGCAGATGTCTATATCTAAATCGTGGGAGGACTCTACCCAACGCTATACAACAGAAAGACTTTGTGAACAATTCAGAGAACTTTGGACGGATAAGAATGACGCTTGTATCATCGTTTCAATGCCGCAAGCAATTAAGGAAAACCTGTTGAAAACTTATAATTCGGATATCCCACCAACCGAGACAGAATTTCACACACTCCATGAAGAGGAAACTGGTTCTATAGATGAATCCTCAGCACCATACGACCTCGAAAGGTTGTCTCGTCCATTATTTGCAATACCCCCATATCTTCGATATGAGAACGGTGATTTTGAGCATCAAGGTAGGGCAATTAAGGCGTGGTGTGAAGCCGGTTATCAGGGCATCTTAGAGATGGCGACTGGTTCCGGGAAAACTATTGCCTCCATGATTTGCGCGCATAGACTCTATGAGGCAGAGAAACCACTTCTTATTGTTGTTGCTGCGCCATACATTCCGCTTATTCAACAGTGGTGTGATGAGATTTCACCATTCGGATTGAGAGCAGTTAATCTGACCGAGACAAACGGAGCAAAAGGTCGAGCCGCCGAACTCAGTAAACTCAAACGGAGACTCCGATTTGGCAGTGGTGCTGTCGAGATAATCGTCGTCACGCATCGCACACTCTGCAACAATGATTTTAAAACCGAACTCGAAACATTTGCCTGTAAAACGTTGCTCATAGCAGATGAGGTTCACAATCTCGGAAGTGAGGGGTTCATAACTGATCCTCCCGACTTCTTTGATTATAGACTAGGTCTATCAGCTACGCCCATTCGGCAATATGATAAAGAGGGAACAGAGCAGATGTTTGCCTTTTTTGGCCCCATCGTTTTCCAGTTTACGCTTGAGGAAGCAATCGGACGGTGTCTTGTTAAATACGAATACTACGTGCATCCAGTAGAGCTTACAGAGGATGAAATGGAGGAATGGTACGCCCTTACGGAAGAGATCCAAAAAAACGCTTGGAGACAGGAAAATGAAGATGCAGACGATGAATATCTGATGAAGTTGCTTCGGAAACGGCGAGCACTCTTGGAAAACGCTGAGAATAAGATTTCTGCTTTGGAAAAGGTATTGATAGGTGAGAATCTCCAAAAACTCCGATATACCTTGATTTATGCCTCTGATAAAGCACCCCAGCAACTTAAAGATGTCAACGCTCTATTGAACAAACACGGTGTACTCTTTCACCAACTGACACATGAAGAAACGGGAAACCATGAAGAAACAAATCAGATTATCCAATCCTTTCAAGAAGGAACATTGGGGATTTTAACCGCAAAGCGAGTGCTTGATGAAGGAGTCAACATTCCTGAGATTGAAAAGGCTTTTATCCTTGCGAGCACCACAGTGGAACGTCAATGGGTGCAACGCCGCGGACGGCTGCTCCGTACATGTAGCAAAACCTGCAAAACGCATAGCGAAATCCACGACTTTGTCGCTTTGCCACCGGACTTGGACAATATTGATAAAGAGGCTCATACCTTAATTCATTCAGAACTTAAGCGAGTTCAAGCATTTGCTAGTCTGGCATTGAATGCCGGTAGAACTGATGGACCATTGAGTCTGATTGATCATCTCGTTAAATCAATTTATTTATAGGGGTAAAATAATGCCGCTGAACGATCGAAAAATTATCAACATCATTCTCAACGAGTCCAAATCTATTGAGGAGAGATGCGCCGGATATAAGGAAGAACTGCTTGAAGTTATAACTGAAATTATCGCAGCCGAAAGGCAGCACCGTGTGCAAGGGACACATATCCAGAAAAAAATAACTGATAAGTGTAACGCAGCTGCTGATTTCTTGGCGAAAAATCGGACTTGACTACGATAGCGAAGGAGAGTATTTAATGAAGTTAATCCGCGCTGAATTTGAAAACTTTCGTCTGCTGCGAGACTTAGAGTTGGACTTTTCAACGGATAGTGAAAGAAATCTGACAGTCATTCGAGCAGAGAACGAAACTGGAAAGACCACTATTTTAAACGGACTGCAATGGGCACTCTATGGCGACGATGCATTACCAGGAAAGGGTTCAGATTATCGTCTGCACCCAATTGACTGGGAAGCCTCGGATATAACACAGATTCCAATATCCGTACAGGTAGACTTTGAAACAACAACGTATCGAAGAAACTCTAAAGGCGGCACAATAGAAACCAAGCGGTTATATCGTATAATCCGATCCACACATGAAACATTGAATGGTCTAGAACATAGCCGAACTCCTTCAACAGTAAAGTTATTTCAACTAACAGACAGAGGTAGTGTGCCTATCCAACCACCTGAAGCTTGGATTAGCGAAGAACTACCCTCTGAATTAAGAGAGGTGTTCTTCACTGATGGTGATCGGGCCCTGAGTTTCATCGAAGCGACTGCCCCAATAAGGGCTAAGCGTGAGCGCGTTGAAAAGGCGATTCGTTCACTTTTAGGACTTAGCGTTATTGAAGATGCCCTCAAGCATGTCCAAAAGACAACTAGGTAGTGTTTACATTTTTTTAGCGGTGATAATTATAGCTGCGAAATAGACGAAACCGAGGTAGCGACAGGCATATTTATCATAACGTGTAGCCACTCGACGATACTGTTTCAATCGATGAAAAAAGCGTTCAATAAC
>CAZQIP010000160.1:0-17755 GCA_964593655.1 uncultured bacterium
GTCCGGTGCGGTTCCAAACCGCACCTACCGGGGCCTGGATGTCTAAAATTGGACGAAAAAATCGAAAACTAAATAGTCTTGGCTTGTATCGCTGAGCGTGCTATGGTGGCGCGCACAAAGGTTATAGGGAGGGACCATGGAAACAGAGCAGACACTGGTTTTAATCAAACCGGATGGGGTTAAGCGAGGGCTTATTGGTGAAGTTATTACTCGCTATGAACATAAGGGACTTAAGATCGTTGGGATGAAATTCCTTCAACTTCCGCTCACCACGGCAGAAGCACTTTATGCTGTCCATCACGGAAAATCTTTTTACGATGTACTTATCGAATTCATGACATCGGCACCTATTGTTGCCTTAGCTATTGAAGGACGGAACGCGATAGAACTGGTCCGTATCCTTAACGGGGAAACGGATCCACAGGAATCCCAACCGGGAAGCATCCGAGGCGATTTCTCAATCAACATAACGCACAACATTGTGCACGCGTCGGACTCCGAGAAGAGTGCGCAGCGTGAATTGGACATCCTATTCACAGCTGAAGAACGCTACAAATATCACCGAGTGGATGAGGTTATCCTTCACCCCACGGCGGTGTAACCGAGACACAAGAACCTGTGTCTTTTTATTCCGTACCCATAATTTCAGAGAATTTCATCTAAGAATTCTCGCAGAAATCTAAAAACAGACGGAGGTCCATAAAATTGAAATTTGCTAATATCTGTACGTTAATCGTCATGCTGGTCATTGGATTGGCTTTCAGCGTTTATGCCGCCAAAGACGACTGTGAAAATATAGATGGCGATGGTGCGAAACCCATCAAAGAGGTCGGTAAAGAAGGGGACGCGGCCCAGAACGACTATGACGAAGTCGTCGAAGAGGATGACCGAAATGGTGTTACTTATCTCGCTTTAATTGGCGGAAGCGAGCCGAAACCGAATAAGTGTGGGCTTATTCCGAAGAACCCGGCGGAAGAATGGACGGGTTGGGGTGGTCCCTTAGATGTAGACAACGCTACAATTGGCGAAGGGGTTGGCACTCGTAATCATATCGTCATCGGCGGTATCTACTTTGAACGTGGGATCGGGGCGCACGCTATCGGTACCTTCGTTTATGATCTTAGCGGTGATAAGTACCTCAAGTTCGAGGGATATGTCGGTATGTCGGATGAAAAGGATCCGGCTGAGTGCGGCCACGGCGGAAGCAGTGATTTCATATTCAGTATCGATGGAAAACAGATGTTCAAATCTGAGACACTGCAAGGCACGGATGGCGGCAAGAACGTTGATGCTCTCAAAGTGGAATTTGACATTCCATCAGGTGCCAAAGAGCTTGAAATCGTCATGGGTGATGGTGGCGACGGCATCGGTTGCGACCACTCCGCTATCGGCGATGCGAAACTTCTCAATGCCCAAGCACTCGCCGTTGAACCAGCCAACAAACTCCCTACTATCTGGGGACACCTGAAAGATAGTTATTAGACCTCGAAAATTGCCCTATGTTTGGAGTAGGGTGAATTCTTATACCTGATTTAGACGAGTTGCTCCATGTTTGTACGTGGAAAGTTGTGTCTAAATCAGGTTTTTTGTTGCAATTTTATGTGATTTATTTTATGATGAATTAGATATAAAATGAATCTAACACTATAGCGTTTTAAAAACGTTTACCGTAAATATTGGAGGAAAACATTATGAAAAAACTTTTATTTACCCTCGGTATGGTGTGTTTTAGTCTCATCGCTGTTCACATCAGTACTGCCGAGATTGACCTTGAGACCGCGGTCGGTATATGGTTGTTTGACGAAGGCAAAGGCGATGTCGCTGGGGACATTTCTGGGCAAGGTAACGATGGAGAATTGGTGAAAGCTCCTAAGTGGGTCAAAGGCAAATTTGGCTCAGCACTTGAATTTGATGGAAAAGCCAGCTGTGTTTCAACCGGTCAGAAACTCCTTGACAACCTCGAAGAATTCACCATTATTACATGGGTCCAAACCACAGACACCCCGGTAAACCGGACAGGACTTGTGGGACAGAACGATTCGCCTGAGTTCGGATTCATTAACGCACAATCGATCAACCTCTGGACACCTACTGCGGGTGGGACAGAGAAACCTTGGGAACACAAACACGGTAACGGTGAATGGCATCACGTCGGGTGTGTCGCTACGACGGAATACGTCCATACCTATATTGATGGTGAATACGTTGAGAAAAAGGGCGGTTGGGCAAATCACGGAACATCTGCCTTTAACGTCAATATCGGTGGGTGTGGTGTTTGGGATCCAGCTGGCAACTTTTTCCCGGGTCTCATGGATGAAGTCGCTATTTTCCACTCAGCACTGGAACAAGAAGATATTCAAGAGTTGATGGATAAAGGGTTTCAGCAGTATTTGGCAGTTGACCCCGCAGGTAAACTCGGTACAACTTGGGGGCATATTAAAGCAACGCATCATTTTAGGGAATAACTGTACTACCTGACAAAACTCCCAGGCGCGCTTGGATGAAATTATGAAAAAATAGTAGGGGCGAGGTTGCCTCGTCCGCACGGGTTGGGTGACCCAACCCCTACTGGATTCTATTTTCAAATTTCATGAGAGCGCGCCTATTTCGTTTCGCGGAGCTGCCGAAGCATTTCTATCGCATTCCTGTTGCCCGGTTCCAACCGTAGCACCGTTTCAAACGCATCAATCGCTTCTGGAAACTTCCCAAGTTCCTGACAAGCAACGCCTAAGCCACCATAAGCCCGAACGTATGTTGCATCGAGTTCAATAACCTTTTTGAATTGCGAAGCCGCTTCTTCGTAAAGTTTTTGGATCAGAAATATTAAGCCGAGTCTATAAGCGGCTCGGAGGTCGGTTGCATCATTTGCGGTAACGACCTTGTAGTGCGGCTCAGCTGCTGTATACTCCCGTTTTTTCCAATAGGCACCCGCGAGCCCGTGATGCAGTGAAGGTTTTGTTGGCATCAGTGCAAGTGCTATCTGATACTGGCGTATTGCTTGTTCTAATTGTCCCGTGTTCTCATATACCAGCGCAAGGTTCGCATGGACATTAGCAAAAAATTCAAAATATTCAGTACCGTGTGATTTCCGGACGAGGCTCTCCGAAAACTGAATCGCCTCTTGACATGCGCGAATCGCCGCATCCGCGCGTCCGGTTGCATAATAGGTTTGCCCGAGATGGTTGTAGACCCGTGCCTTCAAATAGGCAATCTCATCGGGTTTTCTCTCCTTTTGGACATCTTCATCGGTGTGCAGGAGTACCAGCAGACTTTCCAAAGCAGCAACGGCATCTTTATACCTTCCTGTATGGAGAAGTGCAATCCCGTAATCAAACCAGACTTTTACATCTTTTTGCGCATCTGAGATAAGCGGTGCAAATTCTGCGACAGCCTTCACATAATCACCTTCTGACATATAACGTCTACCACGCTCCGCATACAGTGATGCTGTGACACCTGCTTTCAGCACATCCCACCACAGCGGGTCCGATAACTCACTATATTGACTGGTGTATCGAGCGGCTTGTGCGTGTTGTTTTGCCGCCTGTTTATTTCCGAGTGCGATCGTAACTTGTGCCATCAGCGCGTGTGCCTCGCTTTGTTTCGGATTCAAACGCAGTGCACTTTCTAAATGCGTTCGGGCAAGTTTCAGTTGTTGCCGCGCCAGTGCGATTTCGCCGAGCCAGAGTTCAGTAAACGGATTGTTCGGTTGGAGGCGTTTTGCGTGTTCCAAATGCTGTCGTGCTTCGTCAAGTCTCCCTAAAGTTCGGAGTGCGGCAGCGAGATAGAGATGTGCAGGCGCGTACTCAGCATTCAATGTCAGCGCGCGGGTGAGAGATTTAACAGCCGCCTCCGGTTGACGCTCCTTCATCAAACGTCCCAAAAAGTAGAACCACTTGAATTCGTCAGGCGCGAGTAGACTCGCTCGGCGATAACACGGTATCGCTGGTGCCTCCCAACCGTGGATGAGATAGACGTGCCCCAAATGCCCCCAGACACCTGCATCTTCAGGCGAATTCCGAACGGCTTCTTGCGCATCCTCAATTGCTTCCAGAAGTAATTTCTCTTCAACCAACTCAAGGTCTGCAGGCTGTGGAATATCAATATCATCACCAGCGAACGCGTGAACATGGATCAGAATAAAGAGAAAAAAGAGAATAAACGTCTTCAAAAAGACACCCCCTTCCCCTGATAAACCGTCACACGCTGGTTTGCGGATGCTCCAGGGAATTTCTCACGACTTCCATCGGGCCAATGCACTTCAATCGCCTGAATTTCGTCGATTGTTCCCAACCCAAAATGCACGATCGGTTCACTACTACTGAGGTAACTTGTGCCAGACAGGACATAACCCGTCAATCTCCATGATTCAATTTGGAGTGTCACTTGTGCACCCAGTGCGTCCCGATTTTGCGTGATCGCTTGCACAAATAACCAATGATGCTGAGGCGGTGGTGCGTCGTTTCGGAAAAAGCGGAGCCGGTTATCAAGACTGCTCACCACCATATCAATATCGCCATCCCTGTCAATATCACCGAAAGCCATCCCGCGGCTCACCTCAACCCGTTCTGTAAAGTCGGGAGCACCTGAACTCACATCGTTGAAATGGGCTGTCGGAAACTGTCGGAGACCTTCAGCAGTAGTAGGGGTTGGGTTGCCCAACCCGTGCGGACGAGGCAACCTCGCCCCTACGACGGCTGATCGCTCGTTGCTATTTCGGAAGAGGAGATTGGGTTCGGCATAAAAATTCCAGAATTCGCCAACGTCTGCTCCCGCCAAGATTTCCCCGCGCTTCACCCTTCCATTGACGAGCGCGATGTCGAGATCGGCATCGTTGTCGAAATCAAGGAAACCACATCCAAAGCCTGTCCAACGTAGGTCGCGTCCGGCGAAACCTGCCACTTCAGTCATGTCAGTAAATACAGAGAGGATAGAGGCGATATAAAGCGTATTTGTCTCGCCAGACAAATGTGTCGCGAACAGGTCAGGAAGCGTATCGCCGTTAACATCACCGACAGCGATGCCCATGCTGCCTTCAGGTTGTCCGTAAGCGTTAAACGCAAGCCCGTGCAATATGGCTTCCTCAGCAAAAGTACCGTCGGTTTGGTTTACCCAGAGCTGATTTGCTTCGCCATCGTTGGCAACAAAAAAATCCGGCCAACCATCACCCGTCAGATCCAGACCCACAACACCGAGTCCTCTGCCGGACATCGCGGCGATGCCTGCCGGTTCGGTTACATCTGTGAAGGAGCCATCGCCGTTGTTTTGGAACAACCGATCCGTTGCTGGCTCGAAAACTTGGGGGTTGCAATAATCCGGCGCGCTGTGTTTCCCGCGACACACCATTTCTGGATCAAACTGAACGTAGTTTGCTACATAGAGGTCGAGGTCTCCATCCTTGTCATAATCACCAAAAGTCGCGGATGTCCCCCAAGCCTCATTTGAGAGCCCTACCTCTTCTAACGCGAATGTACCGTCCCCGTTGTTTCGATAGAAGACATCGGCCCCATAGTTCGTTACATAGACATCCACATCGCCGTCGTTGTCCACATCACCGATTGCCACGCCTTGTCCGTAGCCTTCGTGTCCGATGCCAGCGGCTTCCGTAACGTCAACATACGTTCCATCGGGTTGTTGTTGAAAAAGCTGATTCGGTGCGGGTGAATTCGCTTTACCGGGTGGCGGAAATCGGACGTGCAGGATATCCAACGCGCCATCATTATTGTAATCAAAGAGTGCGACACCGCTCCCGATGACCTCGGGTAGGGCGTGCGTACCGGGTGGCCAAGGTGCCTCCATCTGTGGCAAACCGAGTGCGGCGGTCACTTCTGTAAATAGGGGTTTATCTGTCTCCGCCTGTGCTGCCGACAGCAATCCGATTACAACAGTGAATATAATAGCACATAATTTTGTGAACATGATGTCATCCCCAAAGGCATCGGGGTTACAAACGCCGCCTACACGGCAAAATTACAAACTCTAACTGTTGATGTGCTTCACGTAATGTCGTTTCTACGGCTGCGGGTGTTTCGGCACGCGCAAAGATAAAACCGAGATACCGCGCGCCCTCTGGTAACGGCACGACTTCTCCACCAATCGGAATTGTGATGTTGACCTCTACAATTCCATCTACGCGATGTGCAGCTGTTTTGCCGCGGACTTCACCGAGAATACCAGCCTCCGGTACCGGAATCATCATCACACCCGCAGCCTGCTGCTCGCGTTGTAACGCTTCCACGGGTTGCCCAATCGCATGTCGGATAACGAGTTCCTCCAACGACATTCCGGTGCCAAACCGTAAAGTTCTTGCACAGAGGCCACCAATCGTCCGCGCAGCAATTTCGATGAGATGCGCCCCGTTGTCGTTATAACGCAATTCAGCGTGGACGGGACCGTGTCGTAACCCTAAAGCATCGGCAGCTTCTGCTGTCGCGTTATGTAACGCATCTTGGATATCCACTGATAAACGGGAAGGCGTAATATAGAGCGTTTCCTCAAAAAAAGGACCCTCAAGCGGATCCGGTTTATCAAAGAGCGCGAGTGTCTTAAGTTCGCCCTCTAAGAGGATTCCCTCCAGTGCCACCTCTATCCCCGGAATATAGTCCTCAGCGAGTAGATATTGTGAAACGTGTGTCAAGGCATCGGGGTTAGAAATCTCACCTACGTCGGTGGTTGCCTGCAAAGTATGTAGAAGTTTCGTTGTCCGCTGAAAGGCTTCAATAAATTCAGCAGGCGTATCTGCCCGGATGACTCCACGGCTTGCGGAGAGGGAGAGTGGTTTGATAACACACGGGAAACTGACTTGTGTACCTGTGCCGTACGGGTTGGATGCGCCAACGCCTACTATTTCAGTGGGGTCATCATAGATAGAAAAGCGTTGATAAGCAGGCACTGAGACCCCATTTGCGGCCAATGTGTCGCGTAAGAGATATTTATTGCGCGTGGCTTTCGCTGAAGCGACAGGATTGTGTGGAAGCCCTAAAGCCTCTGAGGCGGTCGTGGCAAGCAGGGTTGTATCGTCATCAACACCGACGATTGCCGCCAGCGGATATGTGTCATCAAATTCGAGGATCGCCTGTGTTGCAACGGTTGGCGCGCTAAAGTCAAGCACAAGGGTATGGCGCGGCGAGAGGTCTGCTGTCGTTGCCGCTTCTTCTGAGGCGACAACGACCTCTACATCAAGTTTTGAGGCAGCTTCCAAGAAGTCGGTGGCTCGGTATGTGCGTGTTGGTAGGAGCAGGAGGATACGCGATTTATCAGTCATCAGTCATCAATTATTGGTTATCAAAATAATTAGTTTTCAATCATCAGTTATCAGAAGTTGAAAGTTGAAAAGTTGCGAAGTTGTGCTTTACTTTCGCACACTTCCTAACTTTCTGATTGCTGACTGCTGACTGCTGAAAGCCACTAATTCTGCCGAGTGCCTCTCAACAACTTCTGATACGATGCGTGCGCGTTCTGGGCATCTTCCTCACCATCAAGGACACGCCGCAGGCATTGCACAAAGCCGATCGGATCATCTTCACCAAAAATAGTGCGTCCGAACAGGATCGCGCGTCCACCATTGCTGACAACATTATGCGCCAAGGTAAATGTGCTGCGTGCATTTTGACGAGGCCCGCCCAACGCACCGATTACCAGCGTCGTATCGAATTGGCACAACTCTGTCCAGACATCAGCGGCCGTATAGGCGGTTTTAATAAAGCGCGGGCGTTGGTGTTTTCGGAGGTAACTCATCGTCCGAACGATAGAATCGGCGACATACATACCCCGCTTCTCCTCATCCATTCCGGGGAGTTTAACGTTCGGCAAAAAGACCTCTAAGAGGTGGTCAAACCCTTCGATTTCACCAACAACATGTGCGAACTGTACATACGCCTGCAACATCCGCTCATCAGCGATCGGATCGTTGTTGAGTGTAATGGAGTAGAGCCCAAGGTTAACGCGACATTCAAGGGCGGGCCCGATGAGTGCCTCACAATAGCGTTGCATATCCTCTGGAAATACCGTCTGAAACGGCATTGACGGACTCGAAGTATAAACACCAAACCGCGGATTCCAGATAGCAGTTTCCGAGTTCATCCGGACGATTGGCGTAATCGGCGAGTTTTCAAAAAGGTTCTCTTCAAGCGCAAGCGTTTCTGCATCAGCGGGTGTCATCAGAAGTCCATCTAATTGCCCATCCGCAACAAGGTCGCGTTGCAGTTGCAGAAACTCTGCATGTGTGCGGTAGTGAGGTTTTGGGTGCTGCACCTGCCCGAGCCCTTTAATCCCAGCGGATGCAAGTGGATCCGCGGCGAAAACCAGAATCGGGTTCTGTGCAAGCAATTCTGTATCAGCAAGTTTATCAAATATCCGGTTGCCCATTTTTTTTAAATTTCCTTGTAATTAGTTGTCAGTTATCAGTTATCAGTTTGCCTCGCAGTGAGAGTTACAAGAGGTTTTTGATAATTCTAACATCTCCTGTAACTGATAACTGAAAGGATTTTTTGAAAAAAAATCCGTACTGACGACTAATAACTATCCTCATAGTGTATTCGTAGGGTCAATATCTATCACAAATTCAATAGCCTTCGATTTAATGATGGTTGGTGGTTCGTCAGTAAAACGTTTAAAGAGTTGCGCTATTTTTTCAGGATAGGTACTTCGGAGCAAGAGATGCCACCGAAATTTCCCCTCAATTTTCGAGAGCGGTGCCGGGGCGGGTCCGAGGATCTCCACCGATGTTTCCACTGCTTTTGGCAGCTGTGAAGCGTGTTCTCGATCCGTCTGCCAAATTTCGAGTTGATCTCGCGCAGCATGGGCAGCCTCAATGACCGCTTGCTCGTCTTTCCCTCGGAGTAAGAGGGTTGCGACATGCGCGAAGGGGGGATACCTTAACGCGTCTCGCGCGACAACCTCCTGTGCATAGAAGTCGAGGTAATCATGCTTCTGTGCAGCCTCTATAGAGTAGTGTTCAGGCATATAGGTTTGGATGACGACCATCCCTTCAAGGTCCGCGCGCCCGGAGCGTCCTGCGACCTGTGTGAGTAGACTAAACGTCTGTTCGCTTGCTCGGAAATCAGGAAGATTCAGGGCGGTATCCGCCGCGATAACCCCAACAAGTGTAACATTCGGAAAGTCCAATCCCTTTGATACCATCTGTGTACCTATCAGAATATCGATTTTCTGTTGTTCAAATTCCGCTAAAATCTGCCGATGCGCGTTTTTTCGCGCCGTTGAATCCGCATCAAACCGTTTTACACGCGCGTTCGGATACAACTTGTGTACCTCTTCCTCAACTGCCTCTGTTCCTCCCCGAAAAAAACGAATCGCATCACTACTACACTGCGGACAGGCTTGTTGTGTCGGACGTTTGCTGCCACAATGGTGGCAGACAAGCCGCTGCGTTTCACGGTGATACGTTAGCGAGATAGAGCAGTTGTCGCAGCGTTCGACATAGCCGCAGGTACGACAGAAGACATAAGTGGCATATCCGCGCCGGTTCAGAAATAGAATAATTTGCTCTCGTCGAACCAGACGTTCCTCAATGGAACTTCGGAGCAGCTCCGAGAAGATCGTACGGTTGCCCTTTTTGAATTCGTTTCGCATATCAACGATGTGAACATCGGGCATTTTTCTATCAAAAACACGGTCAGGCAGGCTTAGGAGCCGATAACTCCCGTTTCGCGTCCGATGAAAACTTTCAAGGGACGGGGTCGCGCTTCCAAGCAGAACGGGGCAGTTTGCGAGGGCACCCCGTTTTTGTGCGACTTCCCGTGCATGATAGCGGGGCGCGGTATCTGATTTATAGGAATCCGAATGCTCCTCATCTATAATCAGCATCCCAAGTTTTTGGACGGGGGCAAAGATAGCAGAACGCGGGCCGATGACAATATCGGCTTCGCCTTTTTGAATGCGATGCCACTGGTCATAGCGTTCGCCATCACTCAACCGACTATGTAGCAACGCGACGCGTGCGCCGAATCGTCCCACAAATCGAGAGGCGGTCTGAGGGGTGAGCGAAATTTCGGGAACCAGTACAATAACAGATTTTCCATTCTCAAGAACGTCTGCCATCGCCTGCATGTAGACCTCAGTTTTTCCGCTCCCGGTTACGCCGTGTAGTAAAAAAGTCGGTGGGTGTTCAGCATCAGGGTTAGAAACCCCTCCGACGGTGCGTGATGTGAGTACCTTTTGAATTTCAGCGAACGCTGTGGATTGCGCGGGATTTAAGCGGAGCGGTTGCGTCGGTGCAATAGATTCAGAGCCCAGTGGATTCCGCACCGTTTGTGCCCGTGTGATCTGTATAAACCCGCGTCTTTCAAGGGGACTTAATAGCGAAGCACTGGCATTTACGCGCTTCACTAAATCTGCTGTGGCTAACGGTGTACCTTCGTCGAGGAGGAGTTGCAGAACCTCCGCACGCTTGGTATCAGCTGCATGGCGGCGATTAACCGGACGCTGCGGGGACGATGCTTCGGAGCCGCCCGCGTCGTTCTTGAGTTGAACAATTTCCGCCTCAATATCAACATCCGGTAAAGCTAATTGCGCGACGGTCGTTTCCTGCGTAGTGGCTTTCGGTTTATGGGTAACATTGGCCTCAACGACACCTTTTTCGCGGAGTCTCCTAACTCTTGAACGGACATCTTGAGAGCTCAAACCCATTCGTCTGGCAAGCTGATTGAGAGAGAGTTCGCCCTCTGCTTCCAAAAGTGCGACGACCTCTTTTTGGACTTTTCCGAGTGATCCTGAAAATTCGGGCCGAAGTCGGACCCGTTCCCTTTTCTGGGTCCGCACGGCGGCTGGCACCCCAAAATAAAGCGCGACCCCCCATGAACAGACGTAGTAATCCGCCATCCATTTCGTAAGGGTGAGCATATCCGGCGAGAACATTGGTTTTTCATCAAGGTATTCGGAGACATTCTTGATGAGATTCGGAGCGAGGTCGGTTTCATTAACGCGTTCAACAACAACCCCCTCCTGCTTCGTTCTGCGAAACGGAGCTAATACGCGGACTCCGGGTTGCAAAACCGTGTCCAGCTGCGGCGGTACGCCGTAGGTAAATACCTGATCTACTGATAACGGAAAAGCAACGTTTGCATAGCGCATATTTTTAAATATTGGGTTTTCGCTCCGTTTTGCCCCCCTTCCCAGTAACGGGTGGGGGGCCCTGTCCAAAACGGGTTTCCGATCAAGCTGATAGCGATAATTACTTTCCAGTTTATTTTACAGGTCCAATTTGGTTGTCGACTTTCAACAGTCAATAAGGAGGTTTCTGATGAAATCAGAAATTTCTTTGCTGATGGAAACCGACACCTATTCTCACTTCTATCCTTGCGCCAAAAATGCGAGTACTTTTTTTATGTCTTCCCAGACATCGCGTTTGGCATCCGGGTTTCTGAGAAGGTATGCGGGATGATAGGTCGGCATAATAACTGGCGGTTTTTTATGTGGCAGAACGTGCAGCCCAGCGACCTTGCACTCATGAAACTCACCGCGAAGTTTTGTAATGCCAACTTTTGTATCAAGCAACATCTTCGCGGCAAAACTCCCGAGTGCGACAATCACCTTCGGTTGAATCAGTTCGATTTGGCGCATTAAATATGGACTACAGGTTGCGACCTCGTCGACTTCAGGATTTCTATTGCCGGGCGGGCGGCATTTAAGTACATTGGCGATATAGACATCTGCGCGTTTAAGTTTCATCCCGGACTCAATGATTTGCGTCAGCAATTGACCGGCTCGACCGACAAAAGGCTCCCCCTGCCTATCCTCGTCAGCCCCGGGTGCTTCACCGATGAACATAAGGTCCGCGTTCGTATTCCCGACCCCAAAAACGACGCTATTCCGTGTCTCGTGTAACCGACATTTGGTGCAATTTGCGGCATCTGTTGCCAATGCGGGTAGGTCGAGATCCGCATAAGGCGACTGCTGTTCAGGTTCGCGTAGTTCTGTTTCTATGAAGCCGAGTTTAAGTTGCTCTTCCATGTATTCCCTCACACTTGCAACGAGTTCTATGTACTCTTTTCTGAAGTTGTCGGTATCCATTTTAATAATAGTTATAAGTTATAAGTTATAAGTTAAGAGGGTTCTTGAAATAGTCCGGTCCTCTGTGGAGGTTTCCACAGAAAACCTTTTTAACTGTTAACGAAAAGATTTTTCGGAGAAAAACCGCCCCGAAAATTGACAACGATTCCCGCCATTTAATTCCTGAAATCGTAAATCAGGGACATGCCATCGAACCAAGTGACATACAAAAAGAACGCAATTAAAAGGACTACGGTAACCTGTTGAACAATCTCTTGTGCTTTCCGAGGCATAGGCTTTCCACGAATTTTTTCAAGGGCAAAGAAAAGCAGCTGCCCGCCATCAGCAATCGGAATCGGTAACAGATTGACAATCGCGAGATTGATACTGATAAATCCTACAAAAAAGATGAGGCTACTCAAACCGAGACGGCTGAATTTGCCCGTCATGTGGGTAATACCGACGGGACCGGCGAGGTATTTCGGTGATACCTCACCGCCAATCAACTGTTGCAGCGTTCTACCGATAGCGGTAAAAGTTAGCCATGTGGCTTCAACACCTTTCCCGAACCCAGTCAAAAGGTTGTATTCCGGCAAAGGAGCTGTTTTGGGCGCCAGTTGCATGCCGCTGAGGGAAGTCCCCCACAGCAATCCGAACATGACTGCTTTTGGGTCCATCTCTGAGCTTCGCGTTCCGCTTGAAAGGGTTACTTGTTTCAGGTCTCCCTCCCGCATCAAGCCTATTTCAACCGGTTGGTTCGCCGCTGCGATGAGTTGCGAGTCGAGTATCGTCTTATTTATAGACGCTCCGTTAAGGGTCAGCAGCATATCTCCACTCTGAATCCCTGCCTCTTCAGCGATGCTCTTCTCTTGAACCTCTGCTGCTATCACCTGCCATTCCACGGGCAGTTGAAGCGTGAAGACCTCATCACCTCGGCGAACGCCAAGCGTTAATGCCTCTCGATGCGCGTTAATGTTATCATAGAGTGCTTTATATTTCTCATCAATCCAGTTCGCTGACGGGTGCCACACCCTGGAACCAAAGTACGGGACACTATGGAGCCTCTCGCCGTTGATGCTTTCAATAATATCGCCGACTTGAATGCCAGCTTGTGCCGCGAGACTCCCTTCTTCAATATGACTCACAATTGTTGTGTGTCCACTACTCACCCGTATTTCGCCGATATCACCTCTAACACTCGGTATCGCGCCCGGTTTGACCAAGAGGGTTTGGTGGACACCCTCTCGCTCTACAACGAGTTCAAGTTCCTTGTTAGGGCTTGTGAGAATTCGGGTTTGGAATGTAGACCAATGACGGATTGAGTGCCCATTGATTGAAACAAGTATGTCGCCGGGCATAATGCCTCCTGCAGCACCAGGTCCATCTTCAGCGACCCACCCTACTTTAACCGCCTCGGACGCACCGAGCGGTCTGCCGGTAAAACTACTGATGAGATTGGCAGACCCGCTGTCAAGTCCAGTTGCGAAGACAGCCCCATAGACCAAAACACCAAACAAAAGATTAATAGCGGGCCCCGCGGCAACTACAAACGCGCGGTTGCCGAGCGATGCGCTCGCAAATTCGCCAGAGGCACCGGTCTGCTCGCTTGGATTCTCACCTTCCATCTGGACATAACCACCAAATGGGAATACGGAGATTTTATATTCCGTCTCACCTCGCTGAATCCCGACAATTTTTGGGCCGAAACCGATGGAAAAAGTGTTCACCTTGATACCACACCGTTTCGCGGCATAAAAGTGGCCGAGTTCATGAATAAAAATAAGAAAACCGAGAGAAACAATTGCGAGAAACACCGTCCTGAAGTGCGGAAGGAAGGAGTTCATTAGATCAATCAAGAATTCCATGTCTATTACCCTTTTTTTTTAATGGCTATCCGCCGTCAGTGCGGTTTTTCTGCGAAAACCTTTCGGTTTCCGTCAGTTAAGAGGTTATCGTTTAACTGATGGCTGATGGCTGATGGTTACTTTTGTGTAATTTTTTATGAGTGAACGTGCTGTTGATTTTGCCCACCGATCTGCTTCAAGGATATCGGTGAGTGTTGGCTCTGTAACGACTGTGTGCTTATCCATGACATGTCCGAGGATCGCGGGTATATCCATAAACCCGATGTCTGTATTAAGAAACGCCTCCACAACCACTTCATCCGCGCTGCTCAGTACCACCGGGAGCGTGCCGCCAACGTCTGCGGCGGTGTATGCCAGCGAGAGACACGGAAATTTTTCAAAATCGACAGGTTCAAAGTGTAGTGTAAGCGCCTCCTGTAGATCCAACCGTGGCACCGGTGCGGAGAGTCTACGCGGATAAGTTAAAGCGTATTGAATCATAATACGCATATCTGTGGGTCCTAGCTGTGCGAGCGTGGAACCGTCTGCCCATTCTACCATAGAATGAACGATACTCTCCGGGTGGACAACAATGTCAATTTTTGAGAGTTCTATATTAAACAACCATTTCGCTTCGATGACCTCCAGCCCTTTGTTCATCATCGTTGCGGAGTCAATAGTAATTTTTTGTCCCATCTTCCAATTCGGGTGCTGGAGTGCTTGTTCTGGCGTTACAGAATAGAGTTCTGTTTTCGGGATCTCTCGGAACGGGCCGCCAGAGGCAGTAATCAGGAGTCGATGGATATCCGCCTGCGGGTCGCGTGTGCCCTCCAAACATTGGAAGATAGCACTCATTTCGCCGTCTATCGGTATCAAGTTAACGCCATTTGCCTTAACCGCTGCGTTAACAAGCGGTCCCGCCATGACCATTACTTCTTTATTAACGAAAGCAATGTCTTTGCCGGCGTTGATCGCCGCCAATGTTGGTAACAAGCCTGCGCTCCCGCCCATGCCATCTAAGACTTGGGAGGCTTGCGGCATAGTCGCTACAGCTTGAAGCCCTTCGGTCCCAGCAATTACTTGTGTTGCATTGATGTCCCGAATGCGCGCTCGGAGTATTCCTGCGGCAGTCGGTTCATTTACCGCCACCACCGCCGGACGATACCGCCGAATCTGTTGCTCAAGGGTATCAACATCGCGGTTCGCTGCGAGGCCGACGACTTTAAATTCATCGGCATGCGTTTCAACAACGCTGAGGGCGTTCTTCCCAATAGAACCCGTGCTACCGAGTATGGCGATATGCTTCATGTGTAATGTTTATAGTTATTAGTTTTCAGTACTCAGTACTCAGTTAAAGAGGTTTCTTATGGCAGTAACAGGAGATGGCCCAGCCACAAAGTCTTAACTGACAACTGAAAACTGACAACTGAAAACTATTATGCTAAAAGTGTCTTGTCAATTCCCAATAGTAGTAGAGGGCAGGCGTGCTAAACATTAGGCTGTCACATCTATCAATAAAGCCGCCGTGTCCTGGAATTACGTCTCCCGAATCCTTGACCCCGGCCGTCCGTTTCATAAGCGATGCGCTGAGGTCGCCAAGTTGTCCGAGTACACTCAACAACACGCCAATAAAAGCAGCATCCATCCAAGAGAAAGTGTCTTTCAGGAGAAGGACACCGAGTCCAAAGCCGATTAAAGTGCCGACAACCAATCCACCGATGGTCCCCTCGACTGTTTTGCGAGGACTGACGGGGGTGCCGAGTTTATGTTTACCGAAGGCTCTCCCAATGAGATACGCGCCGGTGTCGCTACACCAAACCGTACCGCATAACAAGAAGATCAGGTGTCTACCGACCGGTTCCGCGTTCCGTAGCAAAATCAGATGGTATCCTAATCCCCAACCGATTGTTAGAATCCCGGTTAATTTCAGGGTGACGGCAATCAACTCACCCTCAACTTTCGCTCTAAAGATACTTTCAGCGAAAACATAGATGAATACGAAAGTAAAGAAACTAAACACGACTGCCGAAACAGGCAGAGACTTTGTCAAGATCGGTGAGAAATATGCTAACAAGCAGAACGCGCCCGTCAGGAATACTGTCATCACAGGATTCAATTTTTCAGTGAAATGTTGCGCCAGACGACAGTACTCAACTTGCATCATCAACATAGCGATTAATACAAGTGACAAGTAGAGCCAATCCCCCCAATAGATAATCAGGACGACTAACGGCACCAGCACAACCGCACTCAGGACTCTCCGCCAAAACATAGGTTCTGTATCCCACTTAAATAGTTTTCAGTTCGGTTTTTCTGCGAAAAACCTTTCAGTTATCGGTTATCAGTTAAGAGGCATGCTGTGGCAAGTACAACAAAAGCACCTGCTACGAGTAGTTGACTAACAACTGATAACTTTGACCCAGAACTCGTCTACAGATATTTTTGCTAAGGCGCGAGTTCTTGGTCAAAACCGCGAACCACTTAAGTTTCTAATAATTCCGTTTCCTTCGCCTCCGTTAATTCGTCAATTTGGCTGATATATGTATCTGTGAGTTGCTGGACCGGATCTCCGCCGGCTTTTCCGCGTTTTTTATCGCCGCCGCGCCCTCTACTTTTACCGCCGCCGCTCCCTGTATCGCCATCAAGTTTTTTGACGGCATCATTGGCATCCCGGCGGATATTCCGAATAGCGACTTTCCCCTCTTCAGCAAGTTTACGTACGACCTTCGTTAGTTCAGTCCGACGCTCTGTTGTGAGTTCGGGTACCAGTATTCGGATAACGTTCCCGTCGTTGTTCGTCGAGAGCCCCAAATCCGAATGTGCAATCGCTTTCTCAATCTCTGTAATGAGTGTCTTATCCCAGGGTTGAATAACAAGCAGGCGCGGTTCAGGGGTCGTAATGGTCCCGACCTGACTGAGCGGACTTTTGGTGCCGTAATAGGTAACAGTCACCTGATCCAAAAGCGCGGGTGTCGCACGCCCGGTTTGCACATGCGACAATTTCGTCGCTGTGACTTCAATGGTTTTCTTCATCCGGGATTCAGTCTGTTGAAGTATCTGTTGCATCTGATTTTTCCCCAGAGTAGTTGTCAGTTCGCAGGCTACGCCTGCTTTCAGTTATCAGTTAAAGAGGTGTGCCGTGGTGGTAAAGTTTACTGTAATCGCCCAAAGCCTTAGCTGACTGTTGGCTGCTCTTCTATCCTTACTGTCCCAGCACATAAAGTACAAAACGTTTGACGACGATATTCTCACCCAATTGGGCGATAGCGTCCTTGACCAGGGTCTCAATGGTCTTATCTGTATCGCGAATATAGGGTTGCTGTAGGAGGCACGTCTCCGAGTAAAATTTAGAAATCCGTCCCTCAACGATCCGTTCAGCGATATGTGGGGGTTTGCCTTCTTGTTCGGCTTGTGCTTTTAGGATCGATTTTTCAGCTTCAAGGTCCTCGGCGGGCACATCTTCAGGTTTAACATATTTCGGTTTAGCCGCTGCGACCTGCATTGCGATTTCTTTTGCCAACTCTTGGAATTGCTCCGTCCGCGCGACGAAATCGGTTTCACAATTCAGTTCGACTAATGTCCCGACACGGCTCCCAGGGTGGATGTAAGAAACAATCAATCCCTCTTCAGCTGCCCTGCTGCCTTTGAGTTCGGAAGCTTTCAAGCCTTGCTCCCGTAATTTCTGAATTGCGACGTCAATATCTCCATTCGTTTCGGTTAGCGCTTTTTTACATTCCATAATCCCCGCGCCTGTACGCGAACGGAGCTCGCTAACCATCTTTGCTGTAATTGCCATGCCTCCTCCTTATCATTGGTTGTCAGTTATCAGTTAAAGGATTTTGAAACAAGCACACTGATGGCTGACGACTTATTTTCGTTTTCAGCAGGCCCGGTTATAATAT